>NZ_JBIAXS010000016.1:95736-158425 GCF_042896885.1 Streptomyces sp. NPDC001231 | reverse complement strand
CGTATGCGCACCCACCGCACTCACCTGAACCGGCGCCGAATACGCCGCATAGGCCGCACCGTCCAGCGAATACTCGACCTTCGCCACACCCGACTCGGCGTCAGAGGCGGACACCGTAACCGTCGCACTACCGACATAGTTACCGGAAGCGTCCTTCGTACCCGACACCGTCGCCGACGTCTCCGGCGCGGTGGTGTCGCCGCCGGCTGCGGGGGTGACGACGAGCTCGCCCGTCATCGACTGGTGGCCCGGCATCGCGCAGAAGTAGCGGTACACGCCGGGCTTGAGGTTGACCTCGGCCGTGTACTTGCCCCCGTTGGAATCGAAGGGGCTCGCGAAGATGTTGAGGCTGACGTCGTTGTTGTAGTCGGAGCTCGAGACGTCGAACGTCAACGTGTGCGGCATTCCCGTGGTGTTGCCGGTCGCCGCGCTGTTCTCGAACACGATCGTCGCCGGTCCGGCCACCGCGGTCTTGGGTGCCGACGTGTACTTCGTGTAGTCGTCGCCGGCCGTCCAGGTGAGCACCTGGGCCGCCGCCTTCTCGGACCCGCGGCTCGCCGCCGCGTACGCGGCCGGCACGGCCAGCGAGAAGGCCGCGAGGGCAACGGTCACCAGCGCCACCAGCACCGGATGTGCACGGAATCGGTTGCGTGGCGCCGATCTTGAGAGGGGCGGATCCGTCTTGGCATGGAGCAGTCTTCTGAACACCGCTGCACCTTTCGCGAATTCGCTTGTGCGGCACCGCGCAGGGACTCGCGGTCCCGTCTAGTGGATGACCAGCCGCCAGGATGAGCGCGTCGAGGGGGTGGTCTCCCGGACCCAACCTCTCTCAAAGTGCGGCAACGTTGGGAAGCTACCGGGCTTTTGACTACTCGCCAAGGTCTATGGCCACAATCCAACCAACTTTGACCTGAGTCTGGAAAAACTGGAGGGGCGCCCGCTACGGTGAGGCGGTCCCGAGGCGAATCCCGTTCGCCCAGCCGTCCCGATTCCCGCCGTATCCGGCACATCGAGCCCAGCCGGACGGCTGCCACCGGAGTCCGATCCGACGACCGCCCCGCCTGCCCCACGGGCCCGAACGCCCCGCGCACCATCGCCCACCGCCCTGACGGGACGGCTGCCGTCGGCAGCGGTTCACATCACCACCACGCGAAGCCTTCGGGCCCGCACGCGTTTCGAGGATTGGAGAACGATGACCGACTCAGGCGCAGGTACGAGACGCCGCTTCTCTCGGCGGGCCTTCGCCACCGGGGCGGCCGCCGCGGCGGTCGTACCCACGGTGCTCGGCATCACCGCAACCGCCGCCGCCCCGAAGGACAAGCCGGCGGAAGGAAACGGTAAAGGAAACAACAAGGGCACCGTCCGCAACCTGACCCTGTACATGGAGAAGCTGCCGAACGGGGAGATGGGCTACGGCCTGAAGCCGGGCGAGGCGACGATCCCCGGCCCGCTCATCGAGCTGACCGAGGGCGACACGATGCACATCGAGGTCGTCAACAACCTGGACGTCGCCGCGAGTCTGCACGTGCACGGCGTGGACTACGACGTCGCCAGCGACGGCACCAAGATGAACGACAGTGTCGTCGAGCCGGGCGGCCGGCGGACCTACGTCTGGCGCACCCATGCCCCGGGTCCGAACCACGACGGAACGTGGGACGCCGGCAGCGCCGGCTACTGGCACTACCACGACCACAACGTGGGCACCGAGCACGGCACGGGCGGCATCAAGAAGGGCCTGTACGGCCCTGTGATCGTGCGCCGCAAGGGCGACGTGCTGCCCGACAAGCAGTTCACGGTCGTGTTCAACGACATGATGATCAACAACAAGGGCGCCCACAACGCGCCCACCTTCAAGGCCGTCCGTGGTGAGCGGGTGGAGTTCATCGTGATCACCCACGGGGACTTCTTCCACACCTTCCACATCCACGGCCACCGCTGGGTGGACAACCGCACCGGAATCCTCCAGGGTCCGCAGGACGTGAGCCGGGTCATCGACACCAAGACGGTCGGCCCGGCGGACTCCTTCGGGTTCCAGGTGATCGCGGGTGACCATGTCGGCGCGGGTGCCTGGATGTACCACTGCCACGTCCAGAGTCACTCGGACATGGGCATGGCCGGTGTCTTCCTCGTGACCGAGGCCGACGGCTCGGTCCCCGGCGGCATGCCCCACCATTAGGCCCTGGACGGCAGCGGCGGGGCCTCTCCTGGCTCCGCCCCCCAAACCACGCCCGTCGTACCACCTGACGGTCCGACGGGCGTGTACGACTGCCGCCGGCCGGTCCTCACCCGCAAGGACTTGAGGCGAACCTGTCCTCGTCCCTCCGGCACCGTCCTTCCCGGGCCTCGTGACCGCCCGCCGAAATCCGCCTCACCCGGCGCAAGCCGGGCGGGGCGTCCGCGGCAGCCCTCGCTCCACCCCCTGATCACTCTTCCGTTGTCGGATCGAGTCAAGGAGCAAGCATGGGCAAGAGAGACAGGTTCGCCCTCTCACGACGAAGCGGAGCGCCGCCGTCTAGTCCCGCGCGGGCCTCTGGTCACGCGTGGTCCTGGCGCCGCGCCGTCGTCCTGCTGTCCAGCGCCGCGCTGACCGTGGGACTTGCCACGCTGCCGGCCGTGGAGGCGAACGCGCAGCCGCCGGCTGAGACCACCCCGGGCGCCGGCGCCGGGAGCCAGGTGAACGTCCTGGTATTCCACGGGCCGGCCGCCAAGCAGGACGACCCCGTGAAGAAGGCCACGGCGGCGATCGAGACCCTCGGCGAGAAGAACGGGTTCAAGGTCGTCGAGTCCGATGACGCGGGTGTGTTCACCACCGCCAGCCTCGCCAAGTACCGAGGGGTGGTGTTCCTGTCGGCCGACGGCGTGACCCTCAACGCCGACCAGGAATCCGCGTTCCAGTCGTACATCAAGAACGGCGGCGGCTTCGTCGGCGTCCACGACGCAGCCCGGGCGCAGTCCGACTCCTCCTGGTTCACCGGGCTGATCGGCACCCGACCCGCCCTGGGCCTGCCCGACGCCGAGAAGGTCGTCGAAAGCGCGGTCAACTCGGACAACCCGCCGAGCGAGACCAAGGACAAGCTGTTCGACGGCAAGGACGACACCAAGTGGCTGGCCCGTACGCCGACCGCCTGGGTCACCATGAAGCTGGACAAGCCGGTAGCGGTGGTCAACTACGCGCTGACCTCCGCCAACGACTTCCAGGGGCGGGACCCGAGGGACTGGAAGCTCCAGGGTTCCCAGGACGGCCAGAACTGGACGACCCTGGACACCCGGAGCGGCGAGACCTTCCCGTCGCGGTTCCAGACCAGGCAGTTCCAGTTCTCCAACACCCAGGCCTACCAGCACTACCGGCTGGAGATCACCGCGAACAGCGGTGAGCCGCTGACCCAGCTGGCCGAGCTGCGGCTGTTCAACGCCAACCCGACGCCTCCGCAGGCCTCCAAGGTCCAGGAGGCCGTTGTTGACGTGACGGACCGTCAGCACCCGGCCAACAAGGGCCTGCCGCTCAACTGGACCCGCTCCGACCAGTGGATCAACTGGGACCCGAACCCGATCGGCAAGGTCCACACCATCGCCCAGGTCGAGGAGTGGAAGTACAAGCCGGGAGCGGGCGCCAACGGCGCGTTCCACCCGATCTCGTGGTGCCGTGACTACGACGGCGGCCGGTCCTTCTACACCGGCATGGGCCGTACCGAGGAGAGCTACACCACCGACACGAAGTTCCAGAGCCACCTCCTCGGCGCCATCCAGTGGACCACCGGCATGGTGCGCGGCGACTGCCAGGCGACCATCGCCTCCAACTACAAGACCGAGCGGCTGACGGCCCAGAACCAGGCGGGGAAGCTCGACCAGATCGGTGAGCCGCACGGTCTCACCATGGCCCCCGACGGCAAGGCCTTCTACATCGGCAAGGCCGCCTGCCCGTCGGGCCCGATCAGCTCCTGGAACGACCCCAAGGTCGGTCTCGGCTGCGGCACCATCCACCAGTGGGACCCCAAGACCCAGAAGGTCAAGCTGCTCACCACGCTCGACGTGATGGGCAACCGGGGCAGCGGTGACGAGCTGGTCAAGAACGAGGAGGGCCTGGTCGGCATCACCCTCGACCCGAAGTTCGAGAAGAACGGGTGGATCTACATCTACTGGATGCCGCACGAGTCGATCGACCGCGACAAGCGGATCGGCCAGCGGACGGTCTCCCGACTGACCTACGACTTCGCGTCCGAGTCCATCGACCAGGGCACCCGCAAGGACCTGCTGCACTGGGACACCCAGATCCACAGCTGCTGCCACGCCGGTGGCGGCATGTCCTTCGACAAGGACGGCAACCTCTACATCGGCTCCGGTGACAGCAACTCCTCCGGCGGCTCCAGCGGCTACTCCGGGAACAACTGGACCCAGGACTACAAGGGTGTCTCCTTCCAGGACGCCCGCCGCACCTCCGGCAACACCAACGACCTCAACGGCAAGATCATCCGTATCCACCCCGAGGCCGACGGCACCTACACCATCCCCAAGGGCAACCTCTTCGCGCCGGGTACGGCCAAGACCCGCCCGGAGATCTACGTGATGGGTGTCCGCAACATCGCGCGGCTCTCCGTCGACCCGGTGCACAACTGGCTGAACGCCGGCTGGGTCGGTCCGGACGCGGGAGCCTCCAACCCGGAGCTGGGCCCGGCCAAGTACGAGACGGCCACGGTCATCACCTCCGCGGGCAACCAGGGCTGGCCGTACTGCATGGGCAACCGGCAGCCCTACCGTGACCGCAGCAACACCGACGCCAGCGTCCTCACCGGCTGGTACGACTGCAACAACCTCAAGAACGAGTCGCCGCGCAACACCGGCCTGGTGGACATCCCGCCGGCCCGCGACAACATGATCTGGTACTCGCCCCAGGGCGGCGGACCGGTCTTCCCCGAGCGCTCCGACGGCAGCGGCGTCCCCAGCTACGTCGACAGCGAGGCCACCTACACCCAGCCTTACTTCAAGGGCGGCGGCCAGGCCATCATGTCCGGTCCGACCTACCACCGCTCCCAGGTGGACACCAAGAGCGGTGTCGCCTGGCCGGCGTACTGGGAGGACAAGTGGTTCATCGGTGACGAGTCCAACGGCAACAACCGGGTCGCGGTGACCCTCGACCCCGACCACATCAAGGACCAGGGCGCGCCGGCCTTCGGTGAGGACCTGCGCAGCATCATCGCGCCGGGCAGCGGCGCCACCCAGCTGCAGAGCTGGATGGACGCCAAGTTCGGTCCCGACGGTGCCCTGTACATGCTCGACTACGCGGGCGGCTTCTTCAGCCTGCACAACAACCAGAAGCTCATCCGCATCTCCTACCAGGGCGGCCCGGCCACCCCGAAGCCGCAGGACGCGGGGGCGCGGGTCATCACCCAGAGCAAGCCGAAGACGGTGGCGTTCTCCAGCGCCAAGACCGGCGGTGTGGCCTGGGAGTGGGACTTCGGCGATGGCAGCAAGCCCTCGCACGAGGCCAACCCCACGCACGCGTACGCCGACTACGGCACGTACCACGCGAAGCTGACGGTCACCTACGCCGACGGCGAGAAGGCCACCGCGACGTTCGACGCCAAGGCCGGCTGCCCGGCTCCCGACGCCCGGGCGACCGTCAAGCTGCTCGACACCGACACGGGCGTGACCAACCACAAGGCCGGAGGCGGCTGCACCGTCAACGACCTGATCGACGACGAGGCCTCCTGGTCGAACCACGGCGAGTTCGTCAGTCACGTCAACTCCGTGGTCAACGACCTCCGCAAGGCGGGCGTCCTCGACAACCGCGAGTCGTCGGCGATCAGCAAGGCGGCGGCGCAGAGCGAGATCGGCAAGGTCGCCGGGTACAAGCCCATGTTCGACGGAACCGCGGCAAGCCTGGCCGACTGGCGGCAGGCCGGCGCCGGGAACTTCTCACTCCTGCCCGACGGCACCATGCGCAGCTCCGGCGGCATGGGCATGCTGTGGTACGCCAAGCAGGAGCTCGGGGACTTCTCGGTCAGGCTCCAGTTCCGGGACATCGCCCCGGGCACCGGCAGTGCCAACAGCGGGGTCTTCACCCGGTTCCCGGACCCGAGGACGCCGCTGGCCGACCGCCCGGCCGGCAGTTGCGGGACGGTCGGCTCGGCCCGCACCGCACCCGAGTGGGTCGCGATCTACTGCGGTCAGGAGATCCAGATCTACGACGGGGCCACGGGCGAGGTCCAGAAGACCGGTTCGGTGTACAACTTCAAGCCGGTGGGCCTGGACAAGGCGGGGGTGACCCCGAAGGGCCAGTGGAACGACTACGAGGTCCGCGTTGTCGGGCAGCACTACACGATCATCCGCAACGGCGTGGTGATCAACGAGTTCGACAACACGCCCGGCAAGTCGTCGTCCCGTGCGGGTGACCCGCCCACGGACCTGCGTCAGTTCCTCAGCGGGTACGTGGGGTTGCAGAACCACGGCAACAACGACCTGATCGAGTTCCGCAACATCCGGGTACGAAGCCTGTAGCCGGACAGCAGTAGGTGCCGGGCTCGGGGCTGCCGCCCCGGGCCCGGCTCTTCTTTTGTCCCGCCTCTGCGTCGGCCGGTTCGAAGCGTGCGAGCGGTCAGCCCAGCTGGGTGTCCAGCCACTGCAGGACGTCGGGGGTCACGGGGTCGGTGATGTCGGCGAACTCCTCGTGCCGCTTCAGGAACTTGGCCACGTACGGGCAGACGGGCACGATCCGCTTTCCGGACTCGCGTACGTCGGTGAGCGCCTCCTGGACCAGTTGGGAGGCCAGGCCCTGTCCGGCGAAGGCGTCGTCGATCTCGGTGTGGTAGAAGACGCGCTGCTCAGCGCGGTCGCGGTAGGCGGTCAGTCCGGCGCGCTTGCCGTCGACCAGGATTTCGTAGCGGTGCTCGGCGTCTGCCCGCCGGACGGTCGGAGCGCTGGAAGGCTGGCTCATCGGGTGCCTCTCGGATGGGGTCGGTGACACGTCGAACGGATCAGTGGCGCGGTGGATTCCTGCGCGGCGTGATGACGGCGTTCGGCAGCGCGGGGGCGGGAAGCCGGTCTCCCGGGTACCCCTCGACCACGCCGAAGCGATCGGAGGAGTTCTGCCATTCGTCCCGGGCCTTGGCGATGTCCTCGTGGCTGCGCCCGATGAAGTTCCACCACATGACGATCTCCTCCTCGAACGGGGTTCCGCCCAGCAGGACCGTCCGTGCGATGTCGTCCGACTCGTTCGTCAGCGTCAGCGCGTCGACGCCCGGATGGGCGTAGCCCATCTCCGCGGGAGCCACCAGGGTGCCGGCCAGGCGTACCTCTCCCTGGTCGACCAGGAGGCCGTGCTCGAAGCCGGGGTCCACGGCGAGCGTGACGGCAGCGCGCGGCTGGAGGACGATCTCGGCGCCGAGCAGGGGTGTGAAGGTCCGCACCGGGGAGGCGTGGCCGGCGAGGGAGCCCAGGAAGACCCTGATCTCGGCCCCGTCGATCCGCGCGGTCTCGGGTGCGTAGTGCTGGAAGTCCCGTGCGGCGTCGCGGTGCTCCTCCGGCAGCGCCACCCACAGCTGGACGCCGTGCAGGACGGTGGTCCGCGAGGTGGAGACCTCCGAGTGGCAGATGCCGTACCCGCCGGTCATGAGGTTCAGCTCGCCGGGCCGTACGTAGGCGTGGCTGCCCAGGCTGTCCCGGTGCTCGATCTCCCCGCTGAACAGCCAGCTCACCGTCTGGAGCCCGGTGTGCGGATGCGGGGCGACGTCCATGCCGCCCGTCACCGAGACGTCGTCGGGGCCGTAGTGATCGGCGAAGCACCAGGCGCCGATCAGGGTCCGGGCACGCTGCGGCAGGGTCCGCCGCACGGTCATCGCCCGGGGGCCGCCGAGGGGCACGTCACGCGCGGTCAGGACGTCGATCCGGGCCGCCTCGGTCGGCCGCTCGCCGTCCGCCGGCCCGCCGCACCGCACTTCCATGGGTTTCGTCTCGGCGTTGCTCACCGTGGACCGCCTCCCTCAAGAATCGTTTTACATTCAACTATCATGCCGCGATAATAGGTCGGCGACACCGGCAGGTGCACACGACATGACACACCACACGACAAGGGAGCCGCACAGGCCCCGGAGGAGTCCCAGGTTGAGCACCCACACGACGGAGTCCGCGGACCGGCGGATCTTCATCGACAAGCAGAGCCCCACCGCCTACCGCGCGCTCGTCCAGACCGCGGAAGCGGTCCGTACGGTCACCGCCGAGGCGGGGCTCGACCGGACGCTCGTGGAACTGGTCAACCTGCGCGTGTCGCAGATCAACGGCTGCGCCTACTGCCTCAACCTACACACCAGGGCGGCCGTGCGGGCGGGCGAGACCACCCAGCGGATCGGGGTGCTGGCGGCCTGGCGGGACACCGAACTGTTCACCCCCGACGAGCGCGCGGCGCTCGCGCTCGCGGAGGCGACCACCGACCCCGGTGACGCGACCCTTCAGGAGGCCGCGTACGACACGGCCCGCGAGGTGCTCACCGACGACCAGATCTCCGCCGTGATCTGGGCTGCGGTCACCATCAACGCGTTCAACCGGGTCTCGATCATGAGCAAGCATCCGGTGCGGCCGCAGTAGACGGCCCCTGGCCGGGGCGGCTCAGCGCTGCCGCAGGTATTCCGCGCCCAGCGCCCGCAACCGGTCGTGGACCCCGGTGTAGGCGCGGGCGCCGCCGAGGATCCGCTTGGGCAGCTTGGCGACCATCGTGTACTGGGTGTCGCAGACGTTCGCGGCCGGCGCAAGACCGGCCTGGCTGACCAGCTGATAGGCGTCCAGCTGGTCGAGTCCCAGCAGGTCCGCCGTCCACTGCACCAGATCGTGCTGGCTGATCCGGAAGGCGTCCTCCAGTGGGCGCGCGTGGCCCGTGCTCAGCAGGAAGTCGTCGTTCTCCAGCCGCGGCACCGCGGGCGCGCCGCCCTTGACGAGATCCACCGCCACGACCGTGTTCATGGCGGTCTCCACCGCGGTCCCGCACACCTCGCCCTCACCCTGCCGGGCGTGGCCGTCCCCGATGGCGAGCATCGCGCCCTCGATGTTGACGCCGAAGTACACGGTGGTTCCGGCGCGCAGTTCGGGGGTGTCCATGTTGCCGCCGTGCACACCCGGCGAGATGGACATCAGCCGTTCGCCCGCGGCGGGGGCGACGCCGACCGTGCCGTGCATCGGATCCAGCGGCAGGTCCACCGCGAAGTCGCTTCGGCGGGCCTCGAACCGGCAGGTGCCGGCCTTGGCGTCGATGGCGTAGAGCCAGACCCGCTCCTCCAGCGCCGGATGCAGCATGGCGGTGGCATGGGTGGCGGTCAGCGCGCCGAAGTGCGGGAAGGTGCTGGACACGCCCCAGTCACGGGCCGGGGAGATGTCCACGAAGTGCACCGCCAGCGCGTCGCCGGGTTCGGCGCCGGCGACGGCGATGGGACCGGTGACCGGGTTCAGGTAGGGGAAGGCGCACACCTGGCTGGGCAGGTCGGCCGTCGCGCGTACCCGGCCGCCGAAGCAGTCCTCCGTGGTCAGCTCCACGACGCTGCCGGGCGGCACCGTCACGACGGGCGACCCGCCGCCGAAGGAGTAGGCGTACCGGTCCGGGTCCGTGGGGATGCTGATCACCTGGGCGAGCGTGTTCAATGCGACTCCTTGCCTGCGGGGGAATACGGGATGCGGCGTGGGCGAGCGGCGCCTATCCGTCGCGCGGCGGTGTCGCCGCCGGCTCGTCCGTGGTCTCCATGACGGCCAGGCGCGGTCGGCGGCCGGTCAGCAGCAGCCCGGCCAGTACCGCCGCACCGACGCCCAGCCAGACGAACCCCAGTCGCTGCGCGGCGATGTCGGCGTTGAACACGACGTAGGCCAGGATGGCGAAGCCGATGGCGGGCGCGATCAGATGCCGCCAGTAGTCGCGGCTGCGCCGGCGGATCAGGTAGTGGACGACCACGGACACGTGCAGGACCAGGAAGGTCGTCAGCGCGCCGAAGTTGATCAGAGTGCTCAGCAGAGTGACGCCGTCGTCGCGGGAATTCATGTAGAGGCCCAGCACCAGCGAGACGGCGGCCGTGAGCAGGGTCGCGTTGACCGGAACCCGGTGCCGTGGGTGAACCCTGGCCAGGAAGGAGGGCAGTTGCCGGTCCCGTGCCATCGCGTAGAGCAGGCGGGAGGTGGCGGCCTGGGCCACCAGCGAGTTGGCGAAGCCCCAGGCCACGGCGGTGGCCGCGGCGGTCAGGGTGGCCAGCCACTCGCCGGAGGCCACGCGGGCCGCGTCGTAGAAGGCGGTGCCGTCGGGATCGCCCCGGTCGATGAGCTTGTCCGGGTCGGGCACCAGCAGGGAGGCCAGCCAGGTCTGGACGATGAACAGGGCGCCGGCCAGCAGCAGCGCCGCCACCATGGAACGACCGATGGCGTGGGCGGATTCCTTGTTCTCCTCGGCCAGCATCGAGATGCCGTCGAACCCGAGGAAGCTCAGCACGGCGATGGAGACGGCGCCGAAGACCAGCCCCCAGGAGAAGGTCCCGCCGTTGTAGACCGCGGTGAAGTCGAAACCGCGCCCCTTGCCCTGGGCGAGCGCGATCACGCCGACCACCACGAAGACCGCCAGCACGACGAGTTCGGCCAGCAGCATCACCTTGTTGACCCGCGCGGTCATCTGGATGCCCGCGTAGTTGACCGCGGTGTTGAGCACCACGAAGCCCAGCAGCCAAAGCCACACCGGGACGGCCGGGACCAGCGAGTTCATGGCGATCCCGGCGATCAGGTAGAGCAGTCCGGGCACGAGCACGTAGTCGAGAAGGATCATCCAGCCGGAGAGGAACCCGACGGGAGCCGCGATGCCCCGTCCGGCGTACGCGTAGACCGAGCCGGACATGGGGAACGCCCGGGCCATCTGCGCGTACGACAGCGCGGTGAACATCATCGCCACCATGCCGATCGCGTAGGTCAGGGCCACCATGCCGCCGGAGCCCTGGAAGACGCTGCCGAAGATCCCGAAGGGCGCGATGGGCACCATGAAGACCAGCCCGTAGACCAGCAGGTCGCGGAAGGTCAGGGAGCGGTGGAGTTCTTGCCGGTAGCCGTAGTTCTGGAGCGAGTCGGGAGGCGGATGTTCGGCCATCGCGTTCTCCTCACTGCTGGGTGCCGGAACTGCGGGGGAGAGCGTAGGGCCAGTCGGTTCCGGACGGAAGCGTCACGGTGCAGACGGGCCGATCGGTCGCGCTCCGGACGCGTGGCCGCCGCTCATGGGCGAGGGCGCTCCGAAGAGCGCCCCAGGTGATGGTCCCGCACAGGCCCGCGCCCGGCCCGGTCAAGTGCGCTGGTCGCCACGTGGTCCCCGAGAATGACCGAGGGGCCTTTTCAGATGTCCTCTGAAAAGGCCCCAGACCGGCGACTTCGCAAAGTCGGGACGACAGGATTTGAACCTGCGACCCCTTGACCCCCAGTCAAGTGCGCTACCAAGCTGCGCCACGTCCCGGTGCGTTCGTGCGGGGATCCGCCCGAACGCGCAGGTGAACCTTACCTTACGCGGGCGGGTGCGGCCGATTTCCGGCTATCCCTCGGCGCCCGTGTAGGCGGCGGTGGTGCGGTCGGCGGCCTCGCGTGCGCGTGCCGGGTCCTCACCGCTCGCGACGTTGGCCGCGTACCACCGCTCGCTGCTCGCGGCGACGAATCGGCGGCCCTCCTCGGAGCCCACCCAGGCCATGGCCTCGCGGGAGTCGACCGGAGCGCCGCTCGACAGATGGCGGGTCAGGCCGATGAGCATCATGTCCCAGCCGACCCCGACCGCGCCGGGACCGAACTCGCCCCACTTGGTGTCGTCGATGTGGAAGAGGTGGTCCAGCTCGAAGCGCGTGCCGCCGCCGTCCCGCGCGGTCAGGCGCAGCTCGATCCAACTGGTCTCGCCGCCGTACTCCCAGGTCGCGGCGAAGCCCTTGGGCGGGTCGCAGCGTTCGATCGTGCCGCCGGCGTTGCCCTCGAGTTGGTAGTGGCCGCCCAGGCGGAGTTCACCGGTGACGGGGAGGAACCAGCGCGGGATGCGTTCGGGGTTGGTGCAGGCGTCCCAGACGTCGTCGAGCGGGGCGTCGTAGGACTGACTCACGGTGACCACACGGGCCTCGGCCGCCTTGAAGACGCGGCGGCCGACCTGGCGGTCCACGGCGTTGATCTGATGGGTCACGTCGATCATGGGGTGCTCCTCGGAGGGTCGTCGGCACCGCGCAGCCGGCGTTCGCGCCTGCCGCGGGCCAGCTCGGTGGCCAGCGCGTCCAGGGGCTGGGCCCAGAAGCCGCGGAACCGGTCGAGCCAGGCGTCGACGTCCTTGAGCGGTGCGGAGTTCACCGCGTACAGCCGCCGGGCGCCCTCGGGACGGACGGTCGCGAAACCGTTCTCCCGCAGCACCTTCAGATGCTGCGACACCGCGGGCTGCGAGATCCCGAACTCCGCCGTGACGGCCTCGCAGACGGCGCCGGAGGTCTTCTCGCCGTCGGCGAGCAGTTCCAGTATCCGCCGCCGGACGGGGTCGCCGAGGACGTCGAACGCGTGCATGGCCGCCAACGTATCACCCACCACTTATATAAGTCACCACTGATACGCCATCCGGCGCGAACCTGGGCCCGGCACACCCTCAGCGGGTGCGCCGGGCCGTCTCGGCGGCCTCGTGTTCACTCTCGACGTCCTTGGCGTAGACGAGGAAGTCGTCGACCATACGGTGGAAGAGCGCCGCGAGGCGGCGCAGGTCCTCCGGGGACCAGTCGGCCAGGGCGAGCTGCATACCGCGGGCCCCGACCTCACGGATGCGGGAGATGGCGTCCCTGCCGAGGTCGGTGAGCTGGATGCGCTGGGCACGGCGGTCGTCGGGGTCGGGAATCCGGATCACATGGCCGGACCGCTCCAACTGCTGCACCGTGCGCGTGACATGGGAGGCCTCCACACCCAGGCGGTTGGCCAGCTCCCCCGGCCGCTGCGGCTCGCAGTCGGCGATCTGGCGCAGCAGGGCGACCGCCGCCCGATCCAGCGGCACCCCGGCCAGACTCATCAGCCTCTCGTGCTGCCGGGCCCGTGTCCCCAGGTAGGTGATGCGCATCAGGGCGCGCTCGATCTCGGCCACTTCGGGCGAGACGGGTCCGGTGGGCGACGATGGAGTGACCATACCGACAACTTTACCATATCATTGCCTTACTCAAGCAATTTGCTGCGAACCCGGAACGCGGTACGGCGATGCGTGCGCGGAGCCGTTTCCCCGGCCGCTCACACCCTCGGGCCGCGTCCCCGGGGACGGCTGGGACGTCCCCGGGGACGCGGGGACGGCATCACGGAGGCGTGGCGCGGAAACGCTGGGCGGCATGCGATCACGACGCGTGATCGCAGGAACGACAGCCCGGAGGTTTCCATGATCCGACGGACCCTCACCAGCGGCGTGCTGGCCACGGTCGCGGCGCTCGCGCTCGTGCCCACGGCGGCCGACGCCGCGCCGGCCGACCCCGGCTCGCGCCCGGCCGTGTCGGCGGTCGCCCCGCACCTGCTTCCCTCGATGCTGCCCGAGCCCGCCCAGCAGGCGCGTCACGTCAACCGGTGGGCGACGCACCACCGTTCGACCCACTCCCTCGGACGCGTGGTCACGCACCGCCGGGCGCTGAACGTCCGCTCCGGCCCCAGCACCCGGTACCGGGTGGTCGGCGTCCGGCACGCACACCGCCTGGTGGCACTGAGGTGCCGGACGCACGGGTCCTGGGTGGGCGGCACGCGGCAGTGGTACCGCCTCGCGCACGCACGGGGTTACGTCTCCGCGCACTACGTACGGGTCCGGAGCACCCTGCCGTGGTGCTGACACGCCGTCACGCACCTGTGCGGTGACCGGCGGGCCCGTCCAGGAGCAGCGCGCTCCCGGACGGGCCGTCGGCTCGAGGTGTGTGGGTGCCCTCAGCCCGGGAATCCATCCCGACAACCGGGGCGAAACGCCCAAAGCGGGAGTGGAGTCGGGAGCAGCAGCATGCGGCAACCCCAAGGAACGGCAGCGTCACCCGGGCAGTTGACGACAGCCCTGCGCGAGCTGCGGGACCGTACGGGTCTGAGCCTGGCGGCCCTGGCCGCGCGCACTCCGTACAGCAAGTCCGCCTGGCACCGCTATCTGACCGGGGCCAAGCACCCTCCCCGGTCGGCCGTGGAGGCGCTCGCCCGGCTCGCGGGCGCCGATCCGGTCCCGGCGCTGGCACTGTGGGACGCCGCCGGCGAGTCCCCTTCCGTGGCCGCCGAGCCCGATCCCGAGCCTGATCCCGAGCCCGGGCCTGATTCCGAGCCCGGGCCTGATTCCGAGCCCGGGCCTGATCCCGATCCCGGGCCCATCCCCCGTCCCGAGTCCGAGTGCCCGTCCGAGCCGGCGAACCCGCCCAGGGCGCGGCTGGGACGCCTGCCGCTGCTGACGGCTCTCGCCCTGCCCGCCGCGGCCACCGCGGTGGCCGCGGTCCTCCTCACGCCCTCCCCCGACAGGCCACCCGGCGCCCGGGTGGTAGTGGCGTCGCCACGCTGTCACGACGCCTCCTGTCAGGGCGAGTTGCCCGATGCCTCGGTCTGCGCCGGGGACGCGCGCACCCAGAGCTCCGTGGCGGGCGCGACGTACACCGTGCAGCTGCGGTACTCGCCCTCCTGCCGTACCGCCTGGTCCCAGGTGCGGGTACGGGGCGCGGTCGCCCGGGAGATCTCCGTACGGATGGGCGGGAACGTCCTGTCGGCCACCTACGCCGCCAACGACACCAGCGGCGACACGAGCCCCATGCTCAGCGTCTCCTCCCCACGGGGTGTGGAGGCCTGCGCCGAGGTCGAGGGGAAGCTGGCCTGCACCGGTCTGGGCCCCGACGCGCCGGACCACCCGTGACACCCCCCGGGTGGGACGCGTCTCTTCCAGGTTCCTCCCCTCACGCCAGGCCTTGGCCGACTCGCCGCGCTCGCCGAAGGTCAGGCACGCGATGGTGACCTTCTCACCGCGCGCGGCGGCCAGGGCGATCGCTCCGCCCGCGCGCCACACGAAGTCCCCGGCGTGCGCGGTGACGACGAGTGTCGATCGCGGACGGGACCGGGGCCGCCCCTGGTCGGGCGAAGTCGAGGGCTGGGGGGAGGGCGCGCCTGGATGCGTCGTTGCTCATACTCCGTGCCTTGGTGGACAGGTGTGCGCCCACGACTCGCCGCCGTACGCGCGACGCACGCGTCGCGCGACCTCCCTGCCGGGCGACGCGTCAGTCGCGCAACGCGTCGATCACGCTGGTGAGGTGGGCGCGGACGGCCGCCTCGGCCGCCTGCGGGTCCCTGGCCCCGATCGCCTCGATCATGGCCAGGTGCTCGCTCAGGGACTGCTGTGGACGTCCCGGCCGCAGCGCCAGCTGATAGCGGTGGCGCACCAGTTGGGCGTTGAGCCGTTCCAGCAGTTCCACGGCCGTGCGCTGGCCGGAGAACTCCCGGATCCGGCCGTGCAGTTCGTGGTTGAGGTCGGAGTAGGTGACCGGCTCGCCCTCCTTCACGGCCCTCTCCATCGCCGTGCCGAGGTCCACGAGTTCGGCCAGCTGCTCGTCGCTCGCCGCGGCGGCCGCCTTGGCCGCGCACAGCCCTTCGAGGACCATGCGGCACTCGGTGATGGCGACCGCTTCCTCCACGGTCACCACCCGTACCCGCGAGCCCCGGTTGCGGATCCGCTCGACCAGGCCCTGAGCCTCCAGATCGATCAGCGCCGCGCGGATGCTGGCCCGTGTCACACCGAACTGCTCGGCGAGTTCGTTCTCCACCAGCCGCTGAGCCGGTGCCATCTCGCCGTGCAGGATCGCCTGCCGCAGCCGCGTGAGCGCATGCCGCTTGGCCTGCTCCCCGCTGCTCGGACCGGCTTGGTTCGGCATCGTGCCCTCCTTGAGTGAGTGCGTGTCGAACCTAAATCTAGCGACAAGATTGTCAACAATTTTGTCGGTCATATTGCCCGCACATGCCTGCCCGCGTGCGCCTGCCCGCATGGGCCCGCTCGCACGTGCCGGGCTTCCCGCCGGAAGCGACGAAGTGTCCGTGGGCCGGGGCCGATCCCCCACACTCTGTCAACGTTCCCGTGCCGTCCGCCCCGGCTAGGGTCACGGCATGACGCACAGTTTCGTTCTGCACGTTCCCGACGCCGACCTCGTGCCCGAGCCGCTCGAACCGGAGCAGATCGTCTCCGGGACGCCCGAGGTGACCGGCAAGGTGGTCTGGGAGTCGGCCGACGGCCGGCAGATCCGCGGGATCTGGCAGATCACCCCCGGGGTGGTCACCGACACCGAGGCGGACGAGTTGTTCGTGGTGATCAGCGGCTCGGCGACCATCGAGGTCGAGGGCGGGGCGACCCTGCACGTCGGCCCCGGCGACATGGCGGTGCTGCGCGAGGGCGACCGCACGACGTGGACGGTGCACGAGACGCTGCGCAAGGCGTACGCGATCAACCTGTGAGGCAGGTCGCGGGGTTCAGCCGGCCACCGGGTGCGGCGGCATGTTGTACGGGGTGACCACCTGGATCGCCGACGGAAGCGTCGGTCCCGCGGGCGGCAGGGCGCCGTGGGCCCGCATCACCAGGTGGCAGGCCTCCCGCATGTCCTGCCGCAGGTCGTGGTGGAGCACCGCTGACAGGCGGTGCTCGCGCAGCAGGCGGGTGTTGTCCTGGTCGAGGTCGTGCGCGATGAACACCGCGCACTCGCGGCCGAGGTCCGCGAAGGCCCGCAGGGTGGCGATGTTGCCACCGCCGATCGAGTAGACCGCGCGGATCTCCGGGTCGCGCTCCAGGGCGGCCCGCACGAGGTCGTACTGCGTGGCGTCCAGCCCCTGCCCCTCGGCGATCTCCACCAGCGCCCGCCGGGGGTGTCGGGCGCGCATGGCGCCGCGGAAGCCCATCTCGCGTTCCTCCTCGTTGCGGAAGAAGCCGCTGCTGAGGCTGGTGAGCACGTTGCCGGGCCGGTCGCCCAGCCACTGGCCCATCAGGTACGCGGCCGTCGCGCCCGCCGCCCGGTTGTCGCTGCCGACGTAGCCGAGCCGGGCGCTGGCGGGCAGGTCGGTGACCAGGGTGACGACCGGGATGCCGGCCGCCACCAGCCGGCCGACCGCCGCGCTGACCTCGGGGACGTCGGGGGCCTTGAGGATCACGCCCTGCGAGCCGCGCCGCGCGATCCGGTCGAGTACGGCGATCTGCTCGCGCGCCGGACCGGTCTCGCGGAAGTGGAAGCGGGAGCGCACCACGGCCGGGTGCAGGGACGGCAGTTCGGCCTCCAGGGCGGCCCGTACGGCGGTGCTGAACCGCTCGGGCGCCTGCATCACGATGTCGACCATGAAGGTACGGCCCACCAGCCGGACCTGGGTGCGCTGACGGTCGAGGTCGGCGATGGCCCGGTGCACCTCCCGCGCGGTGCTCTCCCGCACCCCGCCGCGACCGTTGAGCACCCGGTCGACGGTGGCCTCGCTCAGCCCTGCCTGACGTGCTATCTCGCGGATCGGGAAGGGGTGGCCCATGCGGCAGGCTCCTTGGGAGGTTCCCTGAGGGGTTTTTGATGGCTCGCTGCTGGTTGTTCGAGGTGTTTGTACTGACAAGAATGGCAGGACGCGACGGCCCTCGTGGCCGGGTCCGCCGGCGACCGTCCCCGTGACCGAGTCCGCCCGTCACCGTCCCCGAGTCCGCCCATGACCGTCCCCGTCACCGAGCCCGCCCGACGACCGTTCCCCTGGCCGCGTCGCCCGACGACCGAAAGGACGACGATGTCCTCCACCCCCGTACACCGCCGCGTCCGGCTGTCCGAGCAGGACTGCGACCTCGACTCCTTCCGCGCGCTCGTCGACCGAGCGACCGATGCCGCCGACTACCCGCACGCCTCGTCGGTGGAGCACAACGTCCTCGTCTACGACGCCGAACGGCTGCACGGGGCCGGGGAGCACAACGCCCTGCGGGCCGAACTGGTCCACGCCCTGGACGAGGGCCCCGGCATCGTGGTGTTCCGGGGCGCCTTCCCCGACACCGCGGTGGTCGACCGGGCCACCGCCGTCTTCCGCGCCCTGATCGCCGGGCAACGTGCCTCGGGCGCTGGCGCCGGGGACCACTTCGCGAAGCCGGGCGCCAACGACCGGGTGTGGAACGCCCTGGAGAAGGCGGCGCTGCACGACCCGGAGACGTTCGCCGACTACTACGCGAACGACGTCCTGGCACTGGTCGGCGAGGCCTGGCTGGGCCCCGGCTACCAGGTCACCTCGCAGATCAACGTGGTCAACCCGGGCGGCGCGGCCCAGACGGTGCACCGCGACTACCACCTGGGGTTCCTGGCCAACGAGGTCGCCGCCGCCTACCCGGCGCACGTCCACCGGCTCTCCCCCGTGCTGACCCTCCAGGGCGCTGTCGCGCACTGCGACATGCCCGTGGAGTCCGGTCCGACGATGTACCTGCCGTACTCGCAGCGGTACGAGCCGGGTTACCTCGCCTGGCGACTGCCCGCGTTCCAGGCCTACTTCGAGGACCACCACGTGCAACTGCCGCTGACCAAGGGGGACGCCGTCTTCTTCAACCCGGCGCTCTTCCACGCCGCCGGGACGAACCGGTCGGCGGACATCCGGCGCATGGCCAACCTGCTCCAGGTCTCCTCCGCCTTCGGGCGGGCGATGGAGACCGTGGACCGCGAGGCCGTCGCAGGCGCCGTCTTCCCGGTGCTGCTCAAGCGCAAGGCGGAGGGTGCCGACGCCGCATGGCTGGACCGCGTCGTCGCCGCGAGCGCCGAGGGCTACCCGTTCCCCACCAACCTCGACAGCGATCCGCCGGTGGACGGTCTGGCCCCGCCCTCGCAGGCGGACCTCGTACGGCGGGCGGTGCGCGAGGAGTGGACACCTGACGCGCTCCGCGCGGAGCTGCGGGCCGCTGCCGAGCGACGCGAGAGCTGAGGAGAGTCATGGGACTTCTCGACGGATCCACGAACGGTCTGCTGCACGGCAAGGTCGTCCTCGTCAACGGCGGCAGCCAGGGAGTGGGGGCCGCGATCGCGCGGGCCGCCGTCCGTGAGGGCGCCGTGGTCGCCGTGACCGGGAGGCGGACCGAGCCGGGCGAGGACCTGGTGGCGGAGCTGACGGCCGCCGGGGGCAAGGCCATGTTCGTCCGGGCCGACCTGGCCGACGCGGAGCAGGCCAAGGGATCGGTGGCGCGGGTGGTCTCCGCGTACGGACGGATCGACTGCCTGGTGAACTCCGCGGGGCTGACCTCGCGCGGCACGCTCCTCGACACCACGCCCGAGCTGTTCGACGCGCACATCGCGGTCAACCTCAAGGGGCCGTTCTTCGCGATGCAGGCGGCGGTGGCCGACATGGTGGCCCGCGGGGCGCCGGGCACGGTCGTCAACATCATCACGTCCTCGGCGCACGGCGGGCAGCCGTTCCTGGCGCCTTACGTCGCCGCCAAGGCCGGCCTGGCCGGGCTCACCCGCAACGCCGCGCACGCCCACCGCTTCGACCGGGTGCGGATCAACGGCCTGAACATCGGCTGGACCGCGACCGAGGGCGAGGACGCCACCCAGCGTGCCTTCCACGGCGCCGGTGACGACTGGCGGGAGCGGGCCGGAGAGCGGCTGCCGATGGGCAGGCTCGGCCGGCCCGACGAGATCGCCGACTTCGTGGTCCTGCTGCTGTCCGAGCGGTCCGGGGTGGTCACCGGATCCGTGATCGACTGGGACCAGAACGTGCTCGGCGGACTGGACTGACGTACTGCCGCACCACTCGCGCGACCACGCACCACCCACGCACGACCCACGCACCCAAGGAGCATCAGCCCCCATGCGTATCGGAATCCTCGGCCTCGGCCGGATCGGCGCCTTCCACGCCGAAACCCTCTCCGGACTCGACACGGTCGAGTCGCTCGTCCTCGCCGACCCGTTCACGGACGCCGCCAAGGCCGCCGCCGAGCGGTTCGGGGCGGAGGTGGCCGACTCGGCCGAGGCGGTACTGGCCGCCGGGGTGGACGGCGTCGTCGTGGCCGCCGCGACCGACGCCCACCCGGCGCTGATCCTCGCCGCCGTCGACGCCGGTGTCCCCGTCTTCTGCGAGAAGCCGGTGGCCCGCACCATGACGGAGGGCGTCGAGGTCCTCAAGGCGGTCCAGGGCAGCGGTGTACCCGTGCAGATCGGCTACAACCGCCGCTTCGACGCCGGTTTCGCCGCCGCCCGGGCCGCCGTGCGGGCGGGCGAGCTGGGCAGGCTGCACACCGTGCGGTCCACCACGCTCGACCCGGCGCCGCCGCCGGCCGCGTACATCGCCGCCTCCGGCGGGATCTTCCGGGACTGCTCGGTGCACGACTTCGACATCATCCGCTGGGTGACCGGGCGGGAGGTGACCGAGGTGTACGCCGTCGGCGGCAACCGGGGCGCCGACTACATCAGGGAGGCGGGCGACGCCGACACCACAGGGGCGGTACTCACCCTGGACGACGGAACGATCGCGGTGGTCTCCAACAGCCGCCACAACGCCCGCGGTTACGACGTCCGCATGGAGCTGCACGGCTTCGAGGACTCGATCGCCGTCGGCCTGGACGACAAACTGCCGCTGCGCTCCGTCGAACCCGGGGTGACCTTCCCCGACGGCACCCCGCACGACTTCTTCATGGACCGCTTCACCGCCGCCTACCGCGCCGAACTCACCGCGTTCACCGAGGTCGTGGCCGGCCGACTGCCCTCTCCGTGCACAGTCGCGGACGCGCTGGAGGCCGGCTGGATCGCCGAGGCCTGCACCCTGTCCCTCCACGAACACCGCCCGGTACGCATCGACGAGGTACGAACCGCCTGACCCACCGACGCAAGACCGGCTGCGCGGGTCCGCCGGTCCGGCCCCGACCGACCCGGCGGGCCTGCAAGCCCCACGCCACGGGCCACACAACCAGCCCGCTGGCCCGGCGGGTCCCCGTGGCCCGCTCCGGCAATCCACGCGTCCATCCGCTCGACCTCCCCTGCGAACCCGCATGCCCCTCCGGGTCACGTAACCACCCTGACGGGCTGGCGGGCCACGCGACCGGCACGCGGCTCGCATGACCGGCCGTGCGGCCCTGTGCGGTCCACGTGATCAGCCCGGCGAGTCCCCGTGGCCCGGTCCGGCAATCCACCTGCCCGGCCATCCGACCCAAGCAGCCGCCTCTGCCAACCCGCATGCCCCGGCGGGCCCACGCGGACTGTACGGCCGGGCTGACGGGCTGGCGGGCCACGCGGCCGATCCGGCGGGTCCCCATGGCCGGCCATGCGGACCGTTGCGGCCCTTGTCGTCAGGGCTGCGGGCCCGCCCCCGCGAGTGCGGCGCGTTCGCGGGCTGTGCGGACCGTTGTCGAGAGGGTGGCGATGTCGTAGGCGCCGTGGTGGCGGCGGCCGTTGACGAAGAAGGTCGGGGTGCCGGAGACGGCGCTGAGGTCGGCCGACTCCACGTCGTCGGCCACGCGCTGCGCGCCCGCCCGTTCCCGCAGGTCCCGGCGGAAGCGGTCCACGTCGAGGCCGATCTGCTCGGCGTGGCGCAGGAGGTCCTTGGGGCTCAGGTCGCCCTGGTGGCTGATCAGGACGTCGTGCAGATCCCAGAAGCGGCCCTGGCGGGCGGCGCCCTCCGCGGCCTCGGCGGCGAGCTGCGCGTTCGGGTGGACGTCGGTCAGCGGCAGGTGCCGCCAGACGTAGCGCACGTCGTCGCCGAAGTCGGCGAGCAGCTCCCGCACGACCGGCTCGGCGAGTCCGCAGTACGGGCACTCGTAGTCGCCGTACTCGACCAGGGTCACCGGGGCGTCGAGCGGCCCGCGGACGTGGTCGCGCTCGGGGTCGACGGGCTCGCCGAGGTCGACGATGACCCGGCCCCGGCCCAGCAGCGCGCGGGCCCGACGACGCTGGGGCAGCAAAGCGAGGACCCCGGTCACCAGCCAGGTGACGGCGAAGGAGCACAGGACGGTCGCCAGGATGCCGATCTTCGCCTCCTCCAGCCGGGTTCCGCGAAAGGCGAGGGTGGCGATCAGCAGGGACACGGTGAAGCCCACCCCGGCCAGGCCGCCGCCCGCGGTGATGGCGCCCCAGCCGATCGGCGGGCGCAGCCGGCCGCGGCTCAGCCGCACGGCGAGCCAGGTGGAGCCGACGATGCCGATCGGCTTGCCGACGACGTAGCCGAGCAGGATGCCGACGGTGACGGGTGAGGTGAAGGCGTCCGCGAGCCGGGCCGCGCCGAGCGGGAGACCGGCGTTGGCCAGCGCGAACAGCGGCACGATGAGATAGCTGGTCCAGGGGTGGAGCATGCGCTGAAGCCGCTCGTTGGGCGACAGCGCGGTGGCCAGGCCCCGGCGCAGGGTGCGTTCCAGCTCGGGTGTGGGCTGCTCGCGGAAGCGCCGGAAGAGCCGGCTGGCGCGTTCCAGGGCGTGCCGCCGGGCCGGGTGGGCGTAGGTGAGCAGGCCCATGACCAGTCCGCTGACCACCGGGTCGACGCCGGAGCGCAGCAGCGCGCCCCACAGGACCAGGGCGACGAGCGCGTACACGACGGAGATCCGTACGCCGGCCACGCGCAGCGCGATCAGCACGGCGAGGACGCCGAACGCGGTGAGCAGGGCGGGCACGTAGAGGGTCCCGCTGTAGGCGAAGGCGATGACGGCGAGAGCGAGGAAGTCGTCGGCGACCGTGACGCCGAGCAGGAAGACGCGCAGGCCGCCCGGCAGCCGGGAGCCGAAGACGGCGAGGATGCCGAGCGCGAACGCCGTGTCGGTGGACATGGCCGCGCCCCACCCCCGGGCGGTGGCGTGGCCCGCGTTGACGGCCAGGTAGATCGCCACGGGTACGGCCATGCCGCTGATCCCGGCGATCGCCGAGAGCGCGAGCCGCCTGCGCTCTCTCAGCTCGCCGATGTCGAACTCCCGGCGGGCTTCCAGGCCGACGACGAAGAAGAACAGCGCCATCAGCCCGCTGTTGATCCACTCCCGCAGTCCCAGGGAGACCCCGGTCGAGCCGACCATGAACGACACGTGGGTGCGCCAGAACGACTCGTAGGTGCCGGGCCGGACGTTGGCCCACACCAGCGCGGCGACCGCGGCGGCGAGCAGCACGGCGGCGCTGCCGGTCTCGGTGCGCAGGAAGGTGCGCAGCGGGCCGTGCGCGCCGGCGCCGCAGGCGGTCCGCCCGCTCATGGGCGGCTGTTCCGGAAGTGTGGTCGGGGGACGGGACACGTCGTCAGTCCATGGAGGGGCCGGTCACCGGGCGGTTGTCCGGGCCGGCAGGTCGAAGACGTGCCCCGGGGTGACGATCTTCGTGATCGCCTCGCCGAGCAGGGTGCCGGGCTCCGTCCCCTTGTCGTCGATGTCGCTGTTCAGCAGGACGACGAGAGTCGTCCGCGCCGAGGGGAGGTAGACCGTGAGGGACTCGTAGCCCGGCAGTGAGCCGTTGTGGCCGATCCAGCCCCGCACGTCGAAGATGCCGAGGCCGTATCCGGCGCCGGGGACCGAGGTCGGGGGTGTGGTGAGCCGCTGCTTCTGGGAGGCGGGGCTGATGAGCCTGGTGCCGTCGGGCAGGACGCCCGTGGCAACGGTGCGCGCCCATACGCGCAGGTCGTCGAGGTTGGAGACCATCGCTCCGGCCGCCCAGCCCCAGGAGGGGTTCCAGTCGGCCGCGTCTTGCACCTCGCCGTTCGCCGTCTGGTTCGTGTAGCCCTGCGCGTGCGGCCGGGGGAACTGCGCCCCGGCCGGGAAGAAGGTCTGGTCGAGTCCGGCCGGCCGCAGCACATGGGTGCCGATGTAGTCCGCGAGCGGCCGACCGCTCGCCTTCTGGACGACCAGGCCCAGCAGGATGAGGTTGGTGTTGCTGTAGTCGAACTTCCGGCCCGGTGGGAAGAGCACGGGGTGCTGGAAGGCGCAGGCGAGCAACTGCTTCGGGCTGAAGGGCTGGCGCGGATCCGAGGTCAGCGCCTTGCGGAAGCCCGCGTCGGCCGTGTAGTCGGGCAGTCCGCTGCGCATCCCGGCGAGCTGCCGCAGGGTGATCCCGTCCCCGTTCGGCACGCCGGCGACGTACTTGCCGACGGGGTCGTCCAGGCCCACCTTGTGCCGGTCCACGAGATGGAGCAGCGCCGTCACGGTGAAGGTCTTGGTCTCGCTGCCGATCCGCATGTACAGGTCGGGCGACATCTTCCGTCCGGTGCTCCTGTCGGCGACGCCGAAGGACTTGACGTACTGGCCCCGGTCCGGTGTCCACAGTCCCACGGTCACCCCGGGCACGCCCGCCTGCCGCATGACGCGCAGCACGGCCTGGTCGAGCTGCCGGACCACGTCGGGACTCAGTCTCCGCACCCCGGTCGGGGACAGCCCCGAAGGCGCGGTGGCGGTGACGGCGCCGGGGCGGCCGGCGGGTCCGGCGGAGGCGGTCCCGCCGGCGAGCGGCACCACGAGGATTCCGACGGCGGTCGCGGTGACGACACTCCGTCGCAGTCGTGGACACGCGTGCGTCATGCGCCGGCTCCAAGCGCGTGGGAACGAGCCCGCGGCCGTCCCGGACGAGCAGGGGACGAGGGGCCGCCGCGCGATTCCGTCGGCGCGAACCGACGGAATCGCGCGGGCGATGACCCGCGCCGCACTTCAGCTTAGGAGCACCCCCGCGGCACCGCCTGTCGGCGACGGCTACGCGCCCCGCCATACGTTGGCGAAGGCCGCGTCCTCGATGGCCCGGCGCTGGCGGACGGCCTCCAGTTCCATCACTGCGTCGTGGACGACGGCGAGGACGGTGAGGACCGCGTCGTCGGTGAGGCCCGGCTCGGCCGCGGTCATCTCGTCGCGGATCCCGACGGCCGCGGCGAGGGTGAGCAGCACCGGTTCGTCGGCCGCCCAACGGTAGTCCGCGCGGCGCCGCGCCTCGGTGTCGCTGAGGACCGAGCGGCCGCCCCGGAGGGGCAACCAGCGGCTGCGTTCCCAGGTGACCTGGCCCTCCTGTTCCAGGGCGGTCAGATAGGCCCGGGCCAGGCCGCGCCCGCGCCGCCAGAGCCAGTCCTCCAGGGTTTCGTACGGCACCTGGCGCACCAGCGAGGAGGCGGCCTCGTCCAGCAGCCGGTCGTCGAGCTCCGGCAGGGGCCGCGGCACGATCCGGTCGCCGACCAGCTCCAGCACCTCGGCCCGCAGCAGGTCGTACGCCTCGGCGCCGGCCAGCGCCAGGGAGAGGTCCCCGCGCTCCAGCGACCGGCTGGGTTCCAGGTCCAGGGCGACGATCATCAGGTCACGCGCTGTGCTCATTACGCTCCCCGTCGAGGAGTTGCCCGCCACTGCGCACCGCCGCCGGAACGTGACGTTCGGTGCTTCCCGTACGCCCCGACTGTAGCGCGGCGGGCGAGGCGCGCGGCGGGTGTCATCCGTACAGTGCCGGGCGTTCCGGCAGCTCCACCTCCACCCGGCCGCCCTCGGTCAGGGACCGGACGCCCGCCGCGCAGACCGCGGCCGCGGCGTAACCGTCCCAGGCGGTGGGACCCGTGGCCGTGCCGTGGCGGACGGAGTCGATCCAGGCGCGCAACTCGCGGTCGTAGGCGTCTTCGAAGCGTTCCAGGTAGTCCTGGGCGATGGTGCCGCCCCAGCGGCCCGCCGTCTGGGTGACCATGGCGTGGCCGTCGCCGACGCGGGCCGTGCCGCGCTCGCAGACGGCCTCGGCCTGGACCTGGTAGCCGAAGCCGCAGTTGACGAAGATCTCCGCGTCGGCGATGACGCCGCCGTCCGTCTCCAGGACGACGAACTGCGGGTCCTGGATGCCGTCGGGGGCGTCTCGGGACGGCGTGGGGCGCAGGACCGTCACCGCGGTGATCTCCTGGCCGAGCAGCCAGCGGGTCACGTCCATCTCGTGCACGAGCGAGTCGCTGATGAGCAGCTCGCTGGCCCATCCGGGCGGGGCGGCCACGTTGCGGTGGCGGTGGTGCAGCAGCAGCGGGCGGCCCAGCCGGCCGGTCCGCAGGAGTTGTTCGAGCCGGACGTATTCCGGGTCGTAGCGCCGCATGAAGCCCACCTGGATGCGCCGCCGGCCGAGCCGCTGCTCGGCTTCGAGCACGCGCAGGGCGGAGGCCGGGTCCGGGGTGAGGGGCTTCTCGCACAGGACGGGCAGGTCGTGGGCGAGAGCGGCGAGCAGTGCCTCCTCGTGGGCCGGGCTCGAAGAGGCCACGAGCACCGCGTCGACGTCGGCCGCGGCCAGCGCGGCGGCCGGGTCGGTGTACGCGGCGCAGCCGCCGGCGCGGACCGCGACGGCCGAGGCGCGTTCCGCGTCGGCGTCCACGACGGCGCTCACCCGGGCCCCGCTGACGACCTCCTGGATCCTGCGCACATGGTCGGCGCCCATCCGGCCCACGCCGATGACGGCGACGTTCAGCGTCGATGACCGGGCCATCGTCGTCCTTCCTCGGCGGGGTCAGGCACCGCAGGACTTGAGGAACCTGCGTGTGCGCACCGCGATGGGCAGCGGCTTGTCCGGCTCGCACGGGTACATGTCCTGCTCGACGATCGCGAAGAGGTCCACGCCGAGTCCCTGCGCGGCCGTCAGGACCGGTTCCAGCGCCGGTACTCCGGCCGGCGGCTCGCACATGACGCCCCGCTGGACCGCCGGCCCGAAGGGGACCTCGTTCGCCACCACCTCGGCGAGGATCTCCGGGTCGACCTGCTTGAGGTGCAGGTAGCCGATGCGCTCGCCGTAGGTCTCGATCAGCTTGACGCTGTCGCCGCCGCAGTAGGCGTAGTGCCCGGTGTCCAGGCAGAGGCTGACGAGATCGGAGTCGGTGGAGTCGAGGAAGCGCTCGACGTGGGCCTCGATGTCGATGTGGGTGTCGGCGTGCGGGTGGACGACGATGTCGAGACCGTACGTCTCCTTGACCTGCCGGCCGAGCCGTTCCATGCCCTGGGTCAGGTGCGCCCACTGCTCGCCGGTCAGCTCCGGCGGCTCCAGGATCTCGGCGGTCTTGTCGTCGCGCCAGAAGGAGGGGATGACGACGAGGTGGCGTGCGCCCATGGCCCGGGTGAGTTCGGCGACCTGGCTCACGTGTTCCCAGGTGGACTCCCACACCGACGGGCCGCGGTGCATGCCGGTGAAGACGGTGCCCGCCGAGACCTTGAGGTTGCGCTTGGCCACCTCGTCGGTGAGCCGGGCCGGGTCGGTCGGCAGATAGCCGTAGGGGCCGAGTTCGATCCAGGAGTAGCCGGCTTCGGCGACCTCGTCGAGGAAGCGGTCCCAGGGCACCTGCCCGGGATCGTCGGGGAACCAGACACCCCAGGAGTCGGGAGCGGAGCCGACCCGGATGCGGTCCAGCACGGGGGCCATGTCATCAGTTCCCTTCGGTGGGTGCCGGTGCGGGCGCGGTGGGCGCGGCGAGGTCCTCCGCCTCCGGGAGCTCCTCGGTGTCGACACCGCGGACCTGCGACAGCTCGTGCTTGAGGGCGGCGAGTTCGGTACCGCCGGCCATGTGGTGGGTCAGCTCCTCCAGGCCGACGTCGCCGCGGCCGGCGCTGAGTTCGAGGGTGCCCAGGCGCAGCACGCTGAAGTGGTCGCCGACCATGTAGGCGTGGTGGGGGTTGTGGGTGATGAAGATGACGCCGAGGCCGCGGTCGCGGGCGGCGGCGATGTACTTGAGGACCACACCGGACTGCTTGACGCCGAGGGCGGCGGTGGGCTCGTCCAGGATGAGGACGCGGGCGCCGAAGTGGACGGCACGGGCGATGGCCACGCACTGGCGCTGGCCGCCGGAGAGGGTGCCGATGGGCTGCTCCAGGTCGTCCAGGACGATGCCCATGTTGCGCAGTTCCTCGTCCGCGGTCCGCTTCATCCGGGCGATGTCGAGGCGGCGGACGGGCCAGGGGCCCTTGGTCATCTCCGAGCCGAGGAAGAAGTTCCGCCACACCGGCATGAGCGGGACGGTCGCGAGGTCCTGGTAGACGGTGGCGATGCCCTTGGCGAGGGCGTCGCGCGGGCTGGAGAAGCGCACCGGTTCCCCGTCGACGAGGAACTCGCCCTCGGTGTGCCGGTGCAGCCCGGAGATGATCTTGATGAGGGTGGACTTGCCGGCGCCGTTGTCGCCGAGCACGCAGGTCACGTGCCCCGGGTGGACGGCGAGGTCGACGCCGTGCAGGGCGCGGATGTTGCCGTAGGACTTGCCGGCGCCGCGCAGTTCGACGACGGGCCCGTCGTGCGCGGGCGGGGTGTCGGGGAGGACGGCTCCGTGGGCCGCCGCCTTGTCGGTCGTCATGTCGGTCACCTCCGGGTCGCCGTGCGCCGGACCCACAGATTGATGAGGACGGCTCCGAGCAGCATCACGCCGAGGAAGGCCTTGAACCAGTCGGGGTTCCA
Source organism: Streptomyces sp. NPDC001231 (assembly GCF_042896885.1). NCBI lineage: Bacteria > Bacillati > Actinomycetota > Actinomycetes > Kitasatosporales > Streptomycetaceae > Streptomyces > Streptomyces sp. NPDC001231. Next base: position 130,136 of record NZ_JBIAXS010000016.1, on the reverse strand, counting down.
GCCCGCGTAGACGATGCCCTGGTTCACCATGCCGAACATGAAGGCGCCGAAGACGGGGCCGATGGCGGAGCCGTAGCCGCCGGTGAGCAGGCAGCCGCCGATCACGGCGGCGGCGATGTAGATGAGCTCCTGGCCGACGCCCTCGCCGGACTGCACGGTGTTGAACGAGAACAGCTGGTGCATGCCCGCGAACCAGGCGCCGAAGCCGACCAGCATGAACAGGGTGATCTTGGTGAAGGTGACGGGCACGCCGACCGCGCGGGCGCTGTCCTTGTTGCCGCCGACCGCGAAGATCCAGTTGCCGTACTTGGTGCGCAGCAGGACCCAGGTGGCCAGCGCGGCGAAGACCAGCCACCACACCACGGTGATCTTCACCTCGACACCGCCGACGTCGAAGGACGAGGCGAAGACGGCCTTGGCCTGGTCGAAACCGTCCATGTCGCTGATGTCGTCGGTGGCGACGTTGCCGGTGACCAGTTTGGTGACGGCGAGGTTGACGCCCTGGAGGATCAGGAAGGTGCCCAGGGTGACCAGGAAGCTCGGCAGGCCGGTCTTCACCAGCAGCCAGCCGTTGAAGGCGCCGACGCCCAGGGACACCGCGAGGGCGACGATCACCCCCGCCCACACGTTCATCGTGAGCTGGTAGCTGAGCATGCTCGCGGTGAGCGCCGAGGTGATCACGGCGACACCGGAGGAGAGGTCGAACTCGCCGCCGATCATCAGCAGCGCCACCGGCAGGGCCATGATGCCGATGGTCGACGACTGGTACAGGACCGTCGCCATGGAGCCGCCCTGGCGGACCGAGGGTGCGACGACGAGGAAGAACACGAGCACGGCGACGGCGCCGAGGAAGACCCCGACCTCAGGGCGGGCCAGCAGCCTGAGCGCCAGCGGGCGCCGTACGGTTCGGCCGTCCGTCTGCTGGGAGCCGGGAACCGGCGGTGTGCCCACCGCCGGTGCGGCCTGCTGGGACATGTCGCTCACCGGGTGCCCTTCGCGGCGAACCCCGCGATCTTCTCGACGTTGGACTTGTCGACGAAGGCCGGTCCGGTGAGCACCGGCTGCTCACCGCCGCCGCTGTAGTTGCCGTTGTTCTTGTACAGCCACAGGCCGTCCACGGCCAGGTAGCCCTGGAGGTAGGGCTGCTGGTCGACGGCGAACTCGATGTCGCCCTTCTTGACGGCGCCGGCCAGCTCCTTGTTGAGGTCGAAGGTGGCGACCTGGGCCTTGCTGCCCGCGTCGCCCACCGACTGCACCGCGGTCATCGCGACGGGGGCGCCGAGGGTGACGACGTGGTCGACGGAGCCGTTCTGCTTGAGCTTGGCGGTGATCGTCGACTTCACCGACGGCATGTCCGCGCCGTTGACGTAGAGGTTCTCGATCGAGCCCTGGAAGGTCTTCTTCACGCCGTCGCAGCGCTGGGTCAGGCCGACGTTGCCCTGCTCGTGGATCACGCAGACGGCCTTCTTGGCGCCGACCTCGTTCAGCTTCTTGCCGAACGCCTCGCCCGCCACCGACTCGTCCTGCCCGAAGAACTCCAGCAGGTTGAGCTTCTTCCAGTCGTTCAGGCCCGAGTTGAGTCCGACCACGGGTATGCCGGCCTGCTCGGCCTTGGCCAGCACGCTCCGCATCGCGTCCGGCTTGGCGAGGGTGACGGCGATGCCGTCGACCTTCTGGTCGATGGCGTTCTGGACGAGGTTGGCCTGGGTGCCTGCGTTGGGGTCGGCGGAGTAGACGAGCTTGATGTTGTCCTTGGCGGCGGCCGCCTCCGCGCCCTTGCGGACGATGTCCCAGAAGGTGTCGCCGGGCGCTTGGTGGGTGACCAGCGCGACCGTCATCCGGGGCGTGGTCGCCTTGCCCGCGGTGCCGCCACCGTCCCCGCCCTCCTCGGCCTTCTTTCCGCCCGAGCCGCTGGAACAGCCGGCGAGGGCCAGGGCCGCCGCCGCGGTCACGGCCACAAGGGGGGCGACTCCGCGGAAGCGGCGAGAAGAGCGGTCCATCTTTCCTGCACCTCACTGTGGTTCGGGGAGAACTCGGGGAAACTCGGAGGAGGGTAGGGCATCGAGAGGTTCGGGGCCCAGGGCCGGCAAGGACGGATCCGGGGCTGTGTGCCGCTTGCGCGGCTGGTGCGTTGGGACCGGATCCAATCCCCTGGCGCGCCCGCTGTCAATACTTTGTTAAGACATCCGTTCACGAGCTAGTCCGAATGTAAGAACAAACTCTTGACAGTGTGACCGTCCGCGTCCTACATCTGGGAGGCGGCAGGCCCCGGGATCCGTGTCCCCACCGTCGCGGGGCCCCCTGGGATCCGCACCCCAGCCCAGCCCGAGGAGCGTCGCGCATGGCAGAGCCCGTTGAGTCCGCCCAGTCCTTCGACCTGATCACCATGGGACGCATCGGAGTCGATCTCTACCCCCTGCAGTCCGGCGTACCCCTGGCCCGCGTGGAGACCTTCGGCAAGTTCCTCGGCGGTTCCGCGGCCAACGTGGCCGTCGCCGCGGCCCGGCTCGGCCGCTCCACCGCGGTGATCACCCGCACCGGCGACGACCCGTTCGGCGCGTATCTGCACGAGGCGCTGAAGGGCTTCGGCGTAGACGACCGCTGGGTCACGCCGGTCGCCGCGTACCCGACCCCGGTGACCTTCTGCGAGATCTTCCCGCCGGACGACTTCCCCCTGTACTTCTACCGCCGGCCCAAGGCCCCGGACCTGGAGATCCACACCGACGAGCTGGACCTCTCCGCCATCCGCGCGGCCCGGATCTTCTGGATCACCGGCACCGGCCTGAGCGAGGAGCCGAGCCGCTCCGCCACACTCGCCGCCCTGGCCGCGCGCGACAAGGCGGGCACCACCGTCTTCGACCTCGACTGGCGCCCGATGTTCTGGCCGGATCCCGCCCAGGCCCGCCCGTACTACGCCGAGGCGCTGCGACACGCCACCGTGGCGGTCGGCAACGTCGACGAGTGCGAGATCGCCACCGGCGTGCGCGAACCCGAGGCCTGCGCCGAGGCTCTGCTGGCGGCCGGCGTGGAACTGGCCGTCGTCAAACAGGGCCCCAAGGGTGTCCTCGCGGTGCACCGGGACGGCACCCGGGCCGAGGTCCCGCCGGTGCCCGTCGAGGTCGTCAACGGGCTCGGCGCGGGCGACGCGTTCGGCGGCTCGCTCTGCCACGGCCTGCTGTCCGGCTGGGACCTGACCACGACCATGCGGTACGCCAACGCGGCCGGCGCCCTCGTCGCCTCCCGCCTCGCCTGTTCCTCCGCGATGCCCACCCGTGCGGAGGTCGACGGCCTCCTCGCGCGAGCCACTGCCTGAACGGAGCCACCTCTTGAGCCTCACCATCCCCGACCTGACCGCGGTCCGTGCCCGGCACCCCGAGGCCGTCGCGGAGGCGGCCGCGCGCCGGGTGCGCCGGCCGCTGATCGGCGACAGCGGCCGGCTGATGATCGTGGCCGCCGACCACCCCGCGCGCGGCGCGCTCGGGGTCGGCGACCGCAGACTCGCCATGGCCAACCGGGCCGACCTGCTCGAACGCCTCTGCCTCGCGCTGTCACGGCCCGGCGTCGACGGAGTGCTCGCCACCGCCGACGTCCTGGAGGACCTGCTGCTCCTGGGGGTGCTCGACGGCAAGGTCGTCATGGGGTCGATGAACCGCGGCGGCCTGTCCGGCGCCTCCTTCGAGATGGACGACCGCTTCACCGGGCACCGCGCCCGCGACATCGCCCGGCTCCGCTTCGACGCGGGCAAGCTGCTGCTGCGCATCGACTACGACGACCCGGGCTCGCTGACCACGATGGAGTCCACCGCGCGGGCCGTCGACGAGATGGCGGAGCTGCGCCTGCCGGTCTTCGTCGAGCCGTTCATCGCGCGCCGCGCCGGCGGCAGGGTCGCCAACGACCTGTCCGCCGAGGCCGTCACCCGCTCCATCGCCATAGCGTCGGGCCTGGGCGGCACCTCCGCCTACACCTGGCTGAAACTGCCCGTCACCGAGAACCCGGACGACATGGCCGAGGTCCTGCGGACCTCCACACTGCCGGCCGTGCTGCTCGGCGGCGAGATCGGCGACGACCAGGAGGGCGCCTACGAGCGCTGGCGCAAGGCCCTCAGGCTCCCCACCGTGCAGGGCATGGTCGTCGGCCGGTCGCTGCTGTACCCGGCCACGGGCAGTGTGGAGAGCGCGGTCGACACGGCAGTGAGCCTGCTGTGACCGGGCCCTTCGGGTCCGGGCCTCGCCCCGGCCCCGCCCGCGCTCTGCCCCGGGCCCGCCCGCGCTCTGCTCCGGGTCCGCCCCGGCCCCGCCCGCGCTCCGGCCGTGAGGCCAGTGCTCCAGCCGTGATCCGCCGTGATTCGCCGTTGTCCCGCCCGCGACAAGGAGGCACTTCGTGACCAGCCCGTACCACCTCCCCGCCGGAAAGGCCCTCGGCGGGCCCTACGTCGTGGACGTGAACCCGGAGTCCGCCGGCTGGGGCCACTCAAGCCTGCGCGTCCTGGAACTGCCGCCCGGCGGCTCGCACACCTTCGGCACCGGCGACAGCGAGTGGATCGTGCTGCCGCTCAGCGGCGGCTGCACGGTCGCCGGCGACGACGACTTCGGCCGTGACACGTTCCAACTGGCCGGCCGCGAGAGCGTGTTCAGCGGCGTGAGCGACTTCGCGTACGTACCCCGCGACGCCCGCGTGACCGTCTCGTCCACCGACGGCGGACGGTTCGCGCTCACCGGCGCCCGCTGCGCCCGGCGCCTGCCCGCCCGTTACGGTCCGGCGTCCGGCGTACCGGTGGAGCTGCGCGGCACCGGGAACTGCTCCCGCCAGGTCAACAACTTCGGCGCGGCGGACGTCTTCGAGTGCGACAAGCTGATCGCCGTGGAGGTGATCACCCCGGGCGGCAACTGGTCCTCCTTCCCGCCGCACAAGCACGACGAGCACCGGCCGGGCGAGGAGTCGGTCCTGGAGGAGGTCTACTACTTCGAGTTCGCCGCCCACGACGGCACCCCCGGCCTCGGCTACCAGCGGGTCTCCCCGTCCGGTCCCGGCCGGGAGACGGACGTGCTGGCCGAGGTGCGCGGCGGTGACGTGGTCCTGATCCCGGACGGCTGGCACGGACCGTCGATGGCCGTGCCCGGCCACCACATGTACTACCTCAACGTCATGGCGGGCCCGGACGCCGAGCGCGCCTGGCTGATCTGCGACCACCCCGACCACGCGTGGATCCGCGGCACCTGGCCCGAGCAGCCCGTCGACCCCCGCCTGCCCCTGTACACCGCTCCTTCCCCGTGAGGTCACGATGAGCCACTCCACGATCCGCCTCACCGCCGCCCAGGCGCTGGTGCGGTTCCTCGCCGCCCAGTACACCGAGCGGGACGGCGTACGGCACCGGCTGATCGCCGGCACCTGGGGCATCTTCGGCCACGGCAACGTGGCCGGTCTCGGACAGGCACTGATGGAGGCGGGCGAGGACGTCATGCCGTACCACCAGGGCCGCAACGAGCAGGCCATGGTGCACGCGGCGGTCGGGTACGCCCGGCAGCGCGGCCGGCTGTCCACCCAGGCGGTCACGACGTCCATCGGACCGGGCGCCACCAACCTCGTCACGGGGGCGGCCCTGGCCACGATCAACCGCCTGCCGGTGCTCCTGCTCCCCGGCGACTACTTCGCCTCGCACGCCGCCGACCCGCTGCTCCAGCAGCTGGAGCACCCCGTCGAGGCGGACGTGTCGGTCAACGACACCCTGCGCCCGGTCTCCCGCTGGTTCGACCGGATCACCCGCCCCGAGGCCCTGATCCCCTCCGCCCTGAACGCCATGCGGGTGCTCACCGACCCGGCCGAGACCGGGGCGGTCACCCTCGCGCTGCCGCAGGACGTGCAGGCGGAGGCCTTCGACTGGCCCGAGGAGTTCTTCGCCGAGCGGGTGTGGCGGGTACGGCGTCCCGCTCCGGACCCGGCCGAACTCGCCGACGCGGTACGGGCCGTGCGGGCCGCCCGGCGCCCGCTGGTCGTCGCCGGCGGCGGCGTCCACCACAGCGGGGCCGAGGACGCGCTGAAGGCGTTCGCCGACGCCACCGGCATCCCGGTCGCCTCCACCCAGGCGGGCAAGGGTTCGTTGCGCCACGACCACCCGGCCGACCTCGGCGGCATCGGCCACACCGGCACGGCCGTCAGTGACGACCTGGCCCGCACCGCGGACCTGGTCATCGGCGTCGGCACCCGCTACACCGACTTCACCACGGCATCCGGCACGCTCTTCCAGAACCCGGAGGTCCGTTTCGTCAACCTCAACGTCACCGCGTTCGACGCCCACAAGCTGGCGGCCACGACCCTCGTCTGCGACGCGCGTACCGGCCTCACGGCGCTCTCCCAGGCACTGGACGGGCACCGTGTGGACGCCGGGTACGAGGCCGGGTACCGCGCCGGCAAGGAGCGCTGGGAGGGGGTGGTCGAGGCGGCGTTCCGCGCCGACGACGACGATGCCGTACCGACCCAGAGCCAGGTGCTGGGCGCGCTGGACGCGGTCGTGGGCGACGACGACGTGGTGATCAACGCGGCCGGTTCCCTCCCCGGTGACCTGCACAAACTGTGGCGGACCCGCTCCCCGCGCCAATACCACCTGGAGTACGGCTACTCCTGCATGGGCTACGAGATCCCGGCCGCGATCGGCGTGCAGCAGGCCGCGCCGGACACGCCGGTGTGGGCGCTGGTCGGCGACGGCACCTACCTGATGATGCCGACGGAGATCGTCACCGCCGTCCAGGAGGGCCTGCCCGTCAACGTGGTGCTGGTCCAGAACCACGGGTACGCCTCCATCGGCGGCCTGTCGGAGTCGGTGGGCGCCGAGCGCTACGGCACCGCCTACCGCTACCGCGCCGCCGAGGGCTCCTTCACCGGCGCACCCCTCCCCGTGGACCTCGCCGCGAACGCCGCCAGCCTCGGCATGGAGGTGCTGCGCGCCAAGACGGTCGGCGAACTGCGCCGGGCGCTCGGCGCGGCCCGCGCCTCCGACCGACCGACATGCGTCTACGTCGAGACCGACGTCGAGCGTCCCGCCCCGGCCGCTCCCCCGGCCGAGGCCTGGTGGGACGTGCCGGTGGCCGAGGTGGCCGCCCGTGAGCCCGCCGTCCGGGCCCGGGCGCGCTACGACCGCGAGGTGGCCGCCCGCCGCCGCCATCTGTGAACGCCCCGGCGGGGGCCGCTCCGGCCCGTGTCCCATCCGACCCGACCCGAAGGGGGTGCCGCCGTGGCGACGACCGGTGACCGGTCCTGTCCCGGGACCGTCTGCGCGCTCGATTCGCTGGACTTCGCGCTGGACCGGGGCAGTCCGGTGCCGCTGTACCACCAGTTCGCCCAGCAGCTGGAGGCCGCGATCGAACGCGGGCTCCTCACCCCGGGGAACCTCCTGGGCAACGAGATCGACCTGTCCGCGCGCCTGGGCCTGTCCCGCCCCACGGTCCGCCAGGCCATCCAGTCCCTGGTCGACAAGGGCCTGCTCGTGCGGCGGCGCGGGGTGGGCACCCAGGTGGTGCACAACCGCGTCAAGCGCCCCCTGGAGCTCAGCAGTCTCTACGACGACCTGGAGACGGCCGGGCAGGGACCGACCACCAGGGTGCTGCGCAACGAGCGGGTGCCCGCGACCGCCGACGTGGCCGCCGCGCTCGGCCTCGCGGAGGGCGCCGAGGTCACGGTGCTGGAACGGCTGCGGTTCACCCACGGCCGGCCGGTGGCGTTCCTGTGCAACCACCTTCCGACGACCCTGCTCGAACCGGACACCGCCCGGCTGGAGTCGACTGGCCTGTACCGCGTGATGCGCTCGGCGGGCATCACCCTGCACAGCGCCCGCCAGACCATCGGCGCCCGCGCGGCCACCGCCGAGGAGGCCCCCCTGCTCGACGAGCGGGAGGGCGCCGCCCTGCTCACCATGCAGCGCACGGCCTACGACGACACGGGCCGCGCGGTCGAGCACGGCACCCACGTGTACCGCGCGTCCCGGTACACCTTCGACTTCCAGCTGTTGGTGAGGACGTGACACCGCGATGCTCGGCATCGCCCGACCTCACAGCCTCGCCCTCACGGGACAACTCCCACCCCGTACGGGACCACCTTCAAGAGAGGCCCGAGGGAGACGGCTCCCCACCTCGCCGTCTCGGAGGATGCTCAGTCGAGACAGAACTCGTTGCCCTCGATGTCCTGCATCACGATGCACGACTCATTGACGCCATCGGCACGCAGCAGTCGCACGCGTTCCGCGCCGAGCGCGACCAGTCGTGCGCACTCGGCCTCGAGCGTGGCGAGGCGCTCCTCACCCACGAGCCCGGTGCCGACCCGCACGTCAAGGTGCACCCGGTTCTTGACGACCTTGCCTTCGGGAACGCGCTGGAAGTACAGCCGCGGGCCCACGCCTGAGGGATCACTGCAGGCGAACGATGCACCCTGCCGCTCAGGCGGCAGAGAGCGATCGAAGTCGTCCCACGTGGCGAACCCCTCCGGTGGCGGCGGTACGACGTATCCCAACACCTCGCACCAGAAGCGCGCGACGCGCTCAGGTTCTGCGCAGTCGAAGGTGACTTGGACCTGCTTGATCGATGACATCGGCGCACCATAGCAGGGGACTCTGTTGCTCAATACCCGGTGCGGATCCGCATGTTGTCGGCAGGTCGGCCCCTGCCGGCCGCTGCCGTGTCGTGCGCTCGCAGGGGGTGAACCGATGTCGACGCCTCCAAGGGGTTGGCCGCCGTTCCGGACCAGACCGCGGCCACGGTCCTCGCCGCCTCTCCCGACGGCAGCCTGCCGATCCGGGACCGCGCCTGCAGTCCGCAGAGGCTGATCGTGGCTGCCCGTCTGCGCGGTCAGGGGGCGCTACTGCTTCCCCTACTGGTTCCCGCACATGATCAAGGGGATGTTTCAGATTCCTCTGAAACATCCCCTGACCTGCGACTCCTTCGAGTCGGGACGACAGGATTTGAACCTGCGACCCCTTGACCCCCAGTCAAGTGCGCTACCAAGCTGCGCCACGTCCCGGTGCGCGTTCGTGCGGTGAACCGCGTGATCGCGCGAACGTCACTTTACCGCACCTGGGGGCCGCGCCGAAAAGGGGCACGGGGTCGGGGACAATCGGCGTATGAGCGGCACTTCCTTCGACAGGCCGGCGGGCGCGCGGGACCGGGACAGTGAGGGGCGGGCGCGCAACGCGCGGCCCCGGGACGGGCTCGGGCGGCCCCTGCCGTACGGCGCCGACGGTGTACCGAGGCAGCCCGAGGGCGTGGTGCGCACCCCGCCTGCGACGATCGCCGAGGCTCAGGCGCTGCTGGACGCGGGCAAGCCGTTCCACGCGCACGAGGTCTTCGAGGACGCCTGGAAGGCGGGGCCACCGGCGGAGCGCGCCCTGTGGCGGGGGCTGGCCCAGCTCGCGGTGGGGCTCACGCACGCGGCCCGCGGCAACGTCACCGGCGGCGCCCGGCTGCTGCGGCGCGGGGCGGGGGCGGTGGAGGAGTGGGTGGCGGACACCGGGGAGCGCACTCCGTACGGCATGGACGTACCCGGGGTGGTGGCGTGGGCGCGGGAGCTGGCGGACGCCGTGGGCAGCGGGGCGGCGGGTGCCGTGGACGCCGCGGAACGGGCGCCTCGGCTGCGTGGCGGCGGGGCGTAGCCTGCGGGCGGCGTGAGCGGTGCCGGTAGCGGTCGGTGCGGCGCCGGTGGACGCGTTGTCAGTGCCGTACGGCAGACTCGGGGCGTGCGAAAGATTCATGTGATCGGCATCGGCGCGGGCGACCCCGACCAGCTCACCCTCCAGGCTGTCAGGGCGCTGCGCGACACGGACGTGTTCTTCGTCCTCGACAAGGGCGAGGCGAAGTCGGACCTCGTACAGCTGCGCCGGGACATGCTTCGCACGCACATACCGGAGGGGACGTACCGCGTGGTGGAGGCGCGTGACCCGGAGCGGGACCGGGCGGCGGGCGGTTCCGCCTACTCCCCCGCCGTCGGCGACTGGCGCAGCGCACGCGCGGACATCTACGAGCGGCTGATCACGGGGGAACTGGGCGAGGACGAGACCGGCGCGTTCCTGGTGTGGGGCGATCCGGCGCTGTACGACAGCACGCTCGGCATCCTCCAGGAGGTGCTGGCGCGGGGCACGGTGGACTTCGCGTACGACGTGGTGCCCGGCATCAGCAGCGTCTCGGCCCTGGTGGCCCGGCATCGTACGGGGCTCAACCGGGTCGCCCGGCCCGTGCAGATCACCACCGGGCGGCGGCTGGCCGAGGGGTTCCCGGACGGCGTGGACGACGTGGTGGTGATGCTCGACGCACACCAGGCCTTCCGGCACTTCGCCGACCAGGACATCGACATCTACTGGGGCGCCTACATAGGCACCCCGGAGGAGATCCTCGTCTCCGGCCCGATCGCCGAGGCCACGCCGCGCATCGAGCGACTGCGGGCCGAGGCACGCGAGCGCAAGGGGTGGATCATGGACACGTATCTGCTGCGCCGCAAGCCCGAGGGTCGGCCGGAGAGGGCGGAGTAGGCCGGTCGGCCCGGCCGAGGCGCTCAAGGACGGCCGCGACGTCCGGTACGGCGGTCAGCTCCGGAGGCAGCGGCGGACGGCGTACGACGACGACCGGCAGCCCGAGTTCCCGCGCGGCCGAGAGTTTGGCCGCGGTCGCCGCTCCCCCGCTGTCCTTGGTCACCAGCACGTCGATGCGGTGCTCCCTGAGCAGCTGTGTCTCGCCGGCCACGGTGAACGGCCCGCGGGCGAGCACCACCCGTGTGTCCGGGGGCATCGGCGGCTCGGGCGGCTCGACCGACCGTACGACGAAGTGCGTCTCGGCCAGGTGGGCGAAGGCGGCGAGGCCCAGCCGTCCCGTGGTCAGGAACGCCCGGCGCCCCAGCCGCGGCAGCAGCTCCGCCGCAGCGTGCAGCGAGGCGACCGGGTGCCAGCGGTCCCCGGGGCCCGGCCGCCATCCGGGCCGGCGCAGGACCACCACGGGTACGCCGGTCGCCGCCGCGGCCCGCGCCGCGTTCCGCGTGATCACCTCGGCGAAGGGGTGGGTGGCGTCGACGACGGCGTCCACGCGGTGCTCGCGCAGCCAGGAGGCCAGCCCCTCCGCCCCACCGAACCCTCCGACCCGTACGTCCCCGTCGAGCGCTCCCGGCCGCGTCACCCGCCCCGCCAGCGAACTGGTCACCCGCACCCCGTCCCGCGCCGCGAGCACCGTGGCCAGTTCACGGGCCTCGGCGGTTCCACCGAGAACCAGGATGTGCGAGGACATGACATCGAGCGTAGGGGGTGACGGACGGGGGCGGCACCAAGGGTGCGGGCGACGAGGGCGCGAGGTCCCGCCGGCCGGGCCCTGTCGGCCGGCGGGCCTCATCCGCGTGCGGTGCGTGTCCTCACGCGCGTGCGGTACGTGGCATCACCTGCGATTCGAACCCGCGATTCGGCATGGCACCGCGCGCGGCATCGCCTACCGACGCTGCGTGGCGCGGCGCATCGCGGAGGCGAGCGTGTCCGCACGGCCATCGGCCTGGCCGTCCCCGGCGCCGTGGCCTGCCCCCAAGATCCCCGGCCCACCGCGCGTCGGGCGGGTGCGCCCGGCCGCGGACCAGCAGGCGCAAAACGCCCAGGGGCTCAAGGCGCCCAGAGGCTGATGCGTGGTCGGCGCGGGAACCCCGGGCAACGGGTGGGCGGGCTCAACGCTGCTGCCCGGCTCGGTGCAGGTCGTGTGCGGACAGGGGGCCCACCGACCAGCCGGCGTCGTGGCAGGCGCGGAGAAGGCCGGGCAGGGCGCCGAGGGTCGCCTGCCAGGAATCGGGGGCGCAGGCGTGGTCGGTGTCGTGCAGGAGGATCGTGCCGCCGCCGCGAAGGTCCGCGGTGACGGTCGTGCGGACGGAGGCGGGGGTCGCGTCCGCCGTCCAGTCGCGGCCCCAGGCGGTCCACAGCACGGGGCGCAGACCCGCGCGCCGGGCGGCGGCCCAGCGGCCCGCGGTGAGAATGCCGTAGGGCGGGCGGTACCACCGCGGCCGCAGGCCCGTGGTGTCGTGCACGGCGAGGACCGCCCGCGCGGTCTCCCGGACGTCCCGGGCCGGAGCCGGCAGCCAGGGGCGGCTGTGGGTCCACCCGTGCACGGCGAGTTCGTGCCCCCGGTCCGCGATGTGCCGGGTGAGGCCGGGGAATCGGGCCACTCTCTCGCCCAGGACGAAGAACGTGGCGCGTACGTGCAGCCGGTCCAGCTCGTCCAGGAAGTGTGGCGTGGAGTACGGGTCCGGGCCGTCGTCGAAGGTCAGTGCGACGTGGTCGGGGCGGCCGGTCCCGGCGAGGCCGGGGAAGCACAGGGCCCGCAAGCGGGGCAGCCAGGTGGCCGCCGGGACGATGTGGGCGGCCGCGACGGCGGCCACCGGTGTGAGGGCCGCCAGCGCGGTGCGCGCGGGACGGCTGCCTGGTCCTGCCACCTGCCGACTCCTCCTCACCGGTGCTCTGCCCGCCACCTGCCGACTCCTTCTCGTGCTCATGGCCTCACGGGTGCTCCGCCTGCGCCCTTCCCGGACCGGAGGCCGCGCCGACCGCCGATTCCGCGTCCCACTTGCCCGAGACGGCGGGGGAACGGGACAGACCCACCGTCCCGGCCGCGAGCAGACCGATACCGATCGCCTCGGGCACCATGCGTACGCCCAGGGCGATGTGTTCCCCGAACAGCGCCCATCCCAGCGCCACGCTCGTCAAGGCGTCGCCGAGGGTGAGGGCGGGCTGGGAGGCGACGAGTGTGCCCGCCCGGAAGGCGCACTGGAGCAGTCCGAAGGCGGCCAGCCCGGTGATCGCCGTGGCGTACGGCGTCCAGTTGGACGCCAGCACGGCCAGGCCCTGCGGATAGAGGCCCGTCACCTCCTTGAGAAGGGCGGCCGTCGCCGCGAACAGCACGGCCGAGGCCAGACCGAGCACGGCGGCCCGGGGCGGGCCCTTGACCAGCCGCGCCACGCCGATCAGCAGGAGCACCAGGCACGCCAGGGCGACGCCGACAGGGATCCAGCGCGCGCCCTCGGCCGTCGCGCGTCCGGCGGACGGCGAGGCGGCGCCGAGGAAGACGGCCAGTCCGGCGGCCAGGGCGAGGAAGGACAGCCAGGTGATCCGGGCCGGCCGCCGGCGGAAGACGATGCTGCCCATCGCCAGCGTGAACAGCAGTTCGGTCGCCAGCAGGGGCTGGACGAGTGACAGGCTCCCGACGGCCAGCGCCGCGGCCTGCAACACCGCGGACACGGCCAGCATGGCGGCCCCGGCCAGCCAGAACCGCCGCCGTCTGACCTTGACGGCGTGCGGCGTACCCACGGCGACCGGCCCGTGTCCGCCCTCCGCCGCCCGGGGATCCTGGCCGCCGCCATCCCCGCGCCGGTCCGGCGTCTCGCCCGCCGTACCGCCGGTGCGCCGGTCGCCCCCTTCCCCGCCCTCCGGTGTCTCCGTCGTCTCCGTCGCCGCGCGCCTCATCAGTACCGAGGCCGCGGCGTTGGCGCACGCGGCGAACAGTGCGAGGACGACGGTGAGCACGTTCACCCCGTGCGTCACCCGAACCGTGCGGCGAGGCGGCGGTACAGGCCGGGCGCGGCACCGCGCACCCGGCCCGGCAGCCGGGTCCAGCCGGGGACGTACACCTCGTCCCGGCCCCGCGACACCGCCTCCCACACCGCGTCGGCGACCCGGCTCGCCGGGACGGGCCGGGGCCGGGAGCGCCGGTAGGGCACTCCGCGGCGGTCGAAGAACGGCGTGTCGACCACCCCGGGCACCACATGGCTGATGCCGACCCCCGTGCCGCGCAGTTCGTAGCGCACGGCGTCGGCGAAGGCGCCCAGCGCGGCCTTGGCGGCGGAGTAGACGGCCTCGTCGCGGACACCGACCGTGCCCGCCAGGGAGCCGATGATGACCACGCGGCCCGTGCCCTGCCTGATCATCTGGGGCAGCAGCAGCCGGATCAGGTGCAGCGTCGCCAGCACGTTGACGTCGAACAGCTCGTCGATGGCGGGCTGCGGCATGGTGCTGAACGGCCCGGCCCACCCGATGCCCGCGCCCGCCACCAGCAGGTCGACGCGGCCGACGCTGTCGAGCGCGAACTCCGCCAGCCGCCGCTCGGCGCCCTCGCCGGACAGGTCCGCCGGGAAGGCCACGGCCGAGGTGCTCCGGGCGACCTCCTCCAGCCGTGCGCGGTCGCGCCCGTTGAGCACCAGGCGCCAGCCGCCCTCCGCGGCGAGCCGTCGTGCCACGGCCGCGCCGATCCCGGACGAGGCCCCGGTCACCAGCGCGCCCCCGCCCGGCGCCGCGGCACCGCCGGTCCGGCCGGGCGCGGCGCTCGGCGCCGCCGGTGCCTCGACCGGCGTGCCGGAGCCGGACCGTACGCGGGAGGGGGCGTGGGACATCGGGACGCACCTCGAGGATCGGACGGACCGAGGGCCGCCGGTGCGGCCCCGGCGGTACGGGACGGCCTCCGGGCTGGTGAAGTATCCCGGAGGCTGTGCCCGAAACGTGGGACGGGCGGAAGGGTGTGCCCGTTCGTTTGACTGCGGTGGGTGAGGGTTACTCACTTCCAGTGTCGTCCGAATCGTCCGTGCCGCCACCGCTGCCCGCCGCCCGCGAGCCCGGCACGCGCCACGCGCCCGCCCGGCCGGCCCCGACGTCCCCGCCGGAGGCGGAGCGGCTGCTCGTGGTGACCGCGAGCATGGGGTCGGGCCATGACACGGTGGCCGCGGAACTGGCCCGCCGCGCCCGCGCCGCCGGCAAGGAGGCCCGTGTCGTGGACGTGCTGGCCCTGCTGCCGGGCGGTCTGGGTAGCGGCCTGCGCGGCTTCTACCGGACCGTCGTGCGTCGGGCCCCCTGGGTCTACGCCGGTATCTACGGCCTGTTCCTCGCACCCGGCCCCCGGCCACGCCCGAGCGGCACCCCGCTGGCACGGCTGGCCGGTGGGCGTCTGCTGAGCCTGGTGGGTGAGTGGCGGCCCGATGTCGTCGTGCCGGTCTTCCATCTGGCCGCCCAGCTCACCGGTCACCTCCGGGCGCGCGGCGCGCTGCGGGTGCCCAGCGCGGTGGTCGTCGTCGACTTCGCGGCGCACCGGCAGTGGCTGCATCCGGGCAACGACCTGCATGTGTGCCTCACGGACGAGACCGCTCGGGAGGTCCGGAGGGGCACCGGCCGGGCGGCGGAGGCGACCGGTCCGGTCGTGGCACCGGAGTTCTTCGCCGCGGGACCGGGGACGGCGGTGTGGCGGCGCCGGCTGGAGCGGCACGGCGACGGGCGGCCCGCGGTGCTGGTCTCCGCGGGCGCCTGGGGAGCCGGCAGCCGGCTGGCCGACACGGCCCGGCTGCTCGCCGCGCACGGTTTCCTGCCGGTCGTGCTCTGCGGACGCAACGAACGGCTGCGCCGCGCCCTGTCCGCGGCGCCGGGGGTCCTCACCCCCGGTTGGGTGACGGACATGCCGGAGTTGCTGCACGCGTGTGCCGCCCTGGTGGACAACGCGGCCGGGCAGACCGCGGTACAGGCGCTCGCCGCGGGCCTGCCCGTCGTCGGCCACCGCCCGCTGCCCGGACACGGCGCGGAGGGGCTGCGCCGTATGGCGGCCCTCGGCGTCTGCGACCACGCGCCCGACCCTGATGCCCTGCTGCGCGCCCTGGCCCGCCTCACGGCGCCGGGCGCACCACGTGAGGAACGGATCGCGGCCGGGCGCGCCCTCTTCCGGGAGGACCCGCTCGACCTGGTCGTACGGGCCGCGGGAGCGAGCCGCCCTTCCTAGTGCCCCGACAGGCAACGTTCGCCCCGTCGCGACGCCAGGCACGGTCCCTCAAGCTCTTCGAGCAGGGGGACCCCCAGAGCACGCACCGGACGCCGCTCCTTGACGGGCAAACGTTGCCTGCCACGGCACTGGGCTCCGTCCCTCTGGGGACTTCTCAGGGCCGGTCGCCCCGGGTCTCGTCCCGCCGGAGGTCCAGGCGTCCTACGCGGGCGACGTTCTCGCGGTCCTCGGTGTCCTCGCTCGGCGCGGCGGCGAACCAGGCGTCGAGGATCTCCTTGAGCAGCGGTTCGGAGGTCAGCCGCAGGCCGAGCGCCAGCACATTGGCGTCGTTCCAGCGGCGTGCGCCGTCCGCCGTGTAGGCGTCGGTGCACAGAGCGGCGCGTACACCGGGCACCTTGTTCGCGGCGATGGACGCGCCCGTGCCGGTCCAGCAGCACACGACGGCCTGGTCGGCCCGCCCCTCGGCGACGTCACGGGCCGCGGCGGCCGAGCACGCCGCCCACTGCGGGTCGTCCCCGGGGCGCAGCGCACCGTGGGTCACCACCTCGTGCCCGCGCTCGCGCAGCAGGGCGACCAGCGAGCGGGCGACGGGTTCGGCCATGTCCGAGGAGACGGAGATCCGCATGTGCCGGAGACTACTCAGCGCGCCGGCCGGACTCCAAGGGCGCCCGCCCGCTCCGGCCGGCGACGGCGCGCGCGTCCTCCCGCGGGCGCGTCCGCGAGAACCACGCCATCCCCGCGTCTAGGAGAACCACGCCATCCCGAGGAGCACCGCGGAGACGAAGAGGACGGCGCCGCCCACGACGGCGGCGGCACGGGAGTGGCGGCGCAGCGAGGAGCGCAGTCCGGGTCGGCGCGGGGGCACCCGGTGCACGCTGGTGTTCCAGCCGGAGTCCATGCCGGCGGCCCCCGACGCGACCCCGGCGCGGGCGGGAGCGGGGGTGGGAGCGGCGGCGGCGCGGCGGTGCACGGGAGCCGTGCCCCGCTGGCTCGGACCGCGGTGCTGCCCGCGTCCCCCGCCGCCGTCCCACTGCTCCGGGGGAAGCGGTTCGGGAACGCCAAGCCACGCGCCGCCCGCGAACCAGTCCGCTGCCTGCCGGGCCGTGGGCCGTTCCTCGGGCCGTTTGGCCAGCATGCTCAGCAGGTACGCCTCGAAGGCGGGCGGCAGCGCCGCGCCCCGCTGGTGCGGCGGTACGGGCGGGGAGTCGACGTGCTGGTAGAGCAGCGCGGTCGCGGTCGACGCCTCGAAGGGCGGGGAGCCGACGGACAGGTGGTAGAGCACGCAGCCCAGTGAGTACATGTCGGAGGCCGCGCTCGCCGGGGTGCCGATGGCCCGTTCGGGCGCCAGGTAGAGACCGGTGCCGACGATCTGCCCGGTGGTGGTGAGCGCGCCGGAGGGGTCGTCGACGAAGCGGGCTATGCCGAAGTCGGCGATGCGGACGGTGCCCTGGTGGTCGCTGAGCAGGTTGCCGGGCTTGACGTCCCGGTGCACGATGCCCTGGGCGTGCGCCGCGGCGAGGCCCTCGGCGGAGTGCTGGGCCACCTGGGCCAGCCGTTCCGGCGAGAGCGGGCCGCCGGCGGTCAGTTCACCGGCCAGGCTGTCGCCCTCGATGAGTTCCATCACGAGGAAGCAGCGGTCCTCCCAGGCGCCGAAGTCGAGCGTCCCGACCACGTGCGGATGGTTCAGCCGGGCCGAGGTCTGCGCCTCCAGTCTGAACCGGGCCTCGGCGGAGGCGTCCGACCCGTCGTTCAGCAGCAGTTTGACCGCGATCGGTCTGCCGAGCACCTCGTCGAGGCCTCGCCAGACCTCGCCCATTCCGCCGCGCCCGATGACCGTCTGCAGCCGGTACCGCCCCGCCACCAGCACCCGTAGCCCCGCCCTCAAGATCCCCGAAGTCCCGCCCTCACGACCGCTCCCCGCAGCGGGCGCGGCAGCAGCCGGGCAGCGCATGCGGATCGCGGCAACCGCGGCTCATCTTAACGATCACTCAGGGTGCTCCCGACCCATGCCCGGCCCTCCCGGGCGGATTGTCCGGACAAGAAACCTTCCGACTTTCGGACCGGGGCCCTCCGAGTGAAAAGCGCGGAGTCGCTCGTCCTACAAATATGTAGAGCTGATCATGTATGTCATCGTCGCCCTACCCGGCTGATCCACTCGGGAAGGAGAGGACGAACAGTGACCCCTCTTACATGGCTGCTCATCCCCCTGGCGACGTTGTTCATGGCGAGCGTCTGGGCCCTCCTCGCGGGACGGCCGCGGCGCGCCGACGACGTGGAGGACGTGGAGCGCTATGACCGCTTCCGCGCGGCGCTGGGCCGCGCGGCCTCCTGACCGGACGACCTCCCGTCCCGGACGACCTGCCGACCCGGACGACCTGCCGACCCCGGCACCTCCTGACCGGACATCTCCCGACCGGACACCTCCCGACCGGATGACCGGTTAGCGCAGCAGCAGCTGCAAGCCGCCCACGACGGTGGCCGCGATCACCAGCTGCTCGAAGAGCCGCTGGTTGATGCGGTGCACCGCCCACTTGCCGAGCAGCGCACCGGGCACGACGAAGACCACGAGCACGGCGTCCAGGAGGAGCGAGCGGCCGTCGATCAGCCCGAGACCGGCGCTGAAGGGCACCTTGGAGACGTTGACGATGAGGAAGAAGAAGGCCGACGTACCGAGGAAGCCGAGCTTGCGGAAGCCCGCCGACAGCAGGTACAGCGACATCACCGGGCCACCCGCGTTGGCGACCATGGTGGTGAAGCCGCCGAGGACGCCGTAGGAGCGGGCCTTGAGACGGCCCGGACGGGTGGTGACCGAGTCCGGCTCCTCCTCCCGGTCGGCGCTGCGGCGCCGCCACACCGTCACCCCCGCCATCAGCAGCAGGATCGCCCCGATCGACGTCCGTACGATCCCGTCGTCGGCCCACATCAGGAACAGGGTGCCGACGACCACCCCCGCCGCGACCGCCGGGAACAGCCGCCACAGCGTGGGCCAGTGCGCGTGCCGCCGGTAGGTGAGGACGGCGAGTACGTCGCCGGCGATCAGGACCGGCAGCAGCACCCCGGTGGAGGCGCGGGCGGGCAGGACGGCCGCGAAGACGGCGAGGCTGACCGTGTTGGCCCCGCTGACGGCGGTCTTCGAGAAGCCGACGAGCAGGGCCGCGAAGGCGAGCGCGGCGAATCCCCACCCGGATATGTTCCAGAGCGTCATCGTGTTCATGCGGTGACCGATGCTATGTCCTGACAACCGCGGGGCGTAAGGACCGTCTCACCTGGAGGAGCCATTGCCGACGTCCGCGAGCACGTCCTGACCGGCGTCCGGGGCGCACTCGCCGTCCGCGAGTGGCCGCATCCGCGACCGCGGTACGTCGCGCTCGTGGTGCACGGGTACGGCGAGCACTCCGGCCGCTACGAGGAGCCGGCCCGCGCACTGGGCGCGCACGGAGCGGCCGTGTACGGCCCCGACCACGTGGGCCACGGGATGTCGGCGGGCGAGCGCGTGGTGGTCGAGGACTTCGAGGAGGTCGTCACCGACGTGCACGCCGTGGCGGATCTCGCCCGTGCCGCGCACCCCGGGCTGCCGCTCGTGCTGATCGGCCACTCCATGGGCGGGCTGATCGCCGCCCGCTACGCCCAGCGCCACGGCGCGGAACTCGCCGCGCTCGTGCTGTCCGGACCGGTCATCGGCGCCTGGGAGCTGCCGGGCCGGCTGCTGGCCCTGGACGAGATTCCGGACACGCCGGTCAGTCCGGCCGCTCTCTCCCGGGACCCGGCGGTCCGTGCGGCGTACGCGGCGGACCCGCTCGTCTGGCACGGCCCGATGAAGCGGCCGACGGTCGAGGCGTTCGCGCGGACCCTGAAGGCCGTCGCCGAGGGCGGCGACGTCGGGGAGCGGCCCCTGCTGTGGCTGCACGGCGACGACGACCGGCTGGTCCCGCTCGACGGGAGCCGGGCCGGGATCGAGCGGCTGGGCGGCGCGCTGACCGAGCGGATCTACCCGGGCGCCCGGCACGAGGTGTTCCTGGAGACGAACCGGGCGGAGGTGTTCGCCGACCTGACGGACTTCCTGGACCGCGTGCTCGCGCGCTGAGCGCCCGTCTCCGGCCGGAAAAGGGCGTCCGGCCTGGGCGGGGCGACTGTTTGCCCCCTTTCTACGAGGGCACTCGCGCCCCTGGAGCGGTTGCGCGGTGCGGGTGGGACCGGCGAGGCCGAACGCGTCGCACCGCTCCGTACCGCCAGAGACGACTCCCAGAGACGACTCCCCTAGGAGGACCACCGTATGACCGTCGTGAAGAGCACGATCCCCGAAGCGGCCCGTCAGGTCACCGGGGACGCGCTGCAGAACACTCTCGTGGACCTTCTCGGGCTCTCCCTGATCGGGAAGCAGGCGCACTGGAACATCGTGGGACCGCGGTTCCGGTCCATCCACCTCCAGCTCGACGAAGTGGTGGCGGCGGCCCGCGAGTTCGCCGACACGGTCGCGGAGCGCGCCGCGGCGCTCGGCCTGCCGCCGGACGGACGCCCGGAGACGATCGCCTCGGCCTTCACGCTGCCGGGCCCCAAGGACGGCTGGGTACGCGACACGGAGGTCGTCGAGGTCATGGTCGAGTCCCTGGAGGCTGCCATCAAGCGGCTGCGCGAGCGCATCGACGCGACGGAGAAGCCCGATCCGGTCTCCCAGGACCTGCTGATCACGATCACGGCCGAACTGGAGAAGCAGCGCTGGATGTTCGCCGCCGAGAACGTGAGCGAGCGCGGCTGAGCGCCGCACGGAGGTGGGCCGGCCGGGCCGGTGTGCGCACCGCCGTCACCCGAGCGGCCCCGTCCCGCGGCGGCGGGCATGCGGGACGGGAGCGCCGCGCCTAACGTCGAGAACGCACACCAACGGCGGTGTCCGGGACGGCCCCAACGCCGTCCGAGGGCGCCGGTTCGGCGTGGGAGGCCGGTCAGCCAATGAGACTCACCGAAGCACGCCGCCGCGACCGGGACCGGCCGCTGCTCGTCAGCAGATGGCACGAGACGGCGGACCGGCATCTGACCCCGCTGCAACGGTCGTTGCTGATCACGTGGATCTCCTTCGGGGTCACCTTCGGCACCGTCCGCGTCATCACGCACGGCATCCGGGGCGGCTGGCTGCCCTGGGGCAACATCTCCGCCGGTGGCGAGCACCTGCACCACTACAACTTCGGCATCGCCACCCTCGCCGGCGTGGGCCTGATCGCCGTACGCGGTGACGAACGCGCTGTCGGGCACCCCGCCGTCGCGGCCGCCTACGGCTGCGGCACCGCCCTCATCTGCGACGAGTTCGCACTCCTGCTGGATCTCCGGGACGTCTACTGGGCCAAGCAGGGACGGATCAGCGTCGACGTCTCCCTCGGAGTCATCTCCGTGCTGGGCGCCTACCTGACGGCGAAGCCGTTCTGGCACGAGATCGGCCGTGTCACCCGGCACCACATCGTCGCCGCGGCCGCACGCCACGGCGGCGCCACCGCCTGATTCCCGCACCGTCCACCACGGCCCGGCCGCCGTCACGCACGCCGCGCGGGCGGTCGCACCCACCGTGAGGAGCAAGGCATGAGCCCAGCCGAGCGCCAGGAGCACGGCACCGAGGTCTCCGGGCAGGACCCCGCCCCGCAGCAGTGCGGGGTCCCGGACCGGCCCGAGCGGCCCCAGGCGTCGGGACCTGAGCCGTCCGCGATACGCATGCGCGTATCGCGGGCCGATCCCTGGTCGGTGATGGCGATGAGCTGTCTGGTGCTGCTGGGACTCGGTGCCTGCGTGCTCGTCACCATGGTGCTCGTCTGGGCCATGCTCACCGCGATGGACCCGGAAGCCTGGCCCTCCTTCGGCTGGACGCTCGTCATCGCCGCCGGTGTCGTCACCCTGGAGGTCGTCCTGGGTACGGCCCTGGCGACCCTGGGCGCGTTCCTCTACAACATGTCCTCGCAGTACGCCGGGGGCGTCCATCTGACGCTGGCCGACGACGCGGCGATGACCTGCGAGGGCCGGCCCGAGCTGCTGCCGGACGTCGGCCGTGTGTTCCGCCGTCTCCAGGACCGTCTGGGATTCCCGCCGCCCGGTAGCGGAGCGCGCTACGTCGAGTTCGCCGACCGCTGCGGCGACGCGTGGCGGCGGCTGCGCGGTCGGGCCGGCGGCCGACGGCTCACTCGGCAGGGCACTCCGCAGGACAGCCGGTACGACACTCGGCAGGACGAGGACAGCCGGCCCGGCCCGGACGGCGGCCACGGCCAGGACGGCCGCGACCGCAGGGACCGGGACGACCCGGACACCCGGGTCGAGGAGACCACTCCCGGCTGACGGCCCGGGCTCCCCGCTGCCGACGGCCGGGACTCCCCCGGTTCCGGGCACCCGACGGCACCCGGCGGTCAGCCGCCGAGGCCGGGCGGCAGGTGCAGCAGGCGCGCGATGGTGCGCAGTACGCCGTTGTCGTTGTTGGAGGGGGCCAGGTGGCGGGCCCGGCCGATGACCTCGGGGTGGGCGTTGGCCATGGCGAACGACCACTCGGCGGCGTCCAGCATCTCCAGGTCGTTGAGGTAGTCGCCGAACACCAGGGTCTGGGCCGGCGTGATCCCCAGATCCCGCTGGAGCCGGCGCAGCGCGGCGCCCTTGTCGGCGGTGCGGTTCATCACGTCGACCCAGTGCTCGCCCGAGACGACGACCTGGTGGGTGGCGGCGAACGGCGCCAGCGCCGGGGCGGTGGTCCGTTCGGCCGACCCGAAGTCGAACAGGGCCACCTTGATGATGTCGTCGTCGACGGCCGCCGCGTCCGGCACGATCCGGTGCCGGACGTAGTACTTGCGGACCTCGGCCAGGAAGGCCTCGTCGGTCCGCTCCACATGGGCCGACCGCTTGCCGCAGACCACGGCGCCCACGTCCACGCCCTGGGCGACGAGTTGCCGGACGGCTCCGACGAGGCGGGCCGCGACGGCCGGGTCCAGGGGGTCGGAGCTCAGCTCCACGCCGTCCCGGACGACGTAGGTGCCGTTCTCCGCGATGAACACCATGCCCTCGTCGTGGCCGGCGAACTGCTCGGCCAGCGTGGCGTACTGGCGGCCGCTCGCGGGGCTGAACAGCACGCCGCGGCGGCGCAGCTCGGCCAGGGTCGGCCACAGTCCGGCCGGGAGCCGCTTGGCGTCGTCCAGGAGCGTGCCGTCCATGTCGGTGACGATCAGCCGTATGCCGGCGGGGCCCGTGACGGTTTCCGGGGCGGGTTCGGAGGTGGTGAGCATGGGCGAGGGTGTGCTGGGCATGTCCGTTTTCCGTGGCGGGCGCGGCGGGCGCGTCCGGGGTGGTGGGGCGCCGGCTCCGTTGCCGTGCGCGGGGGCGGTGGTCGACGCCGTACCGACTCCGGGACGTCGCCGGCCGGGTCGGTCGGGCCGCGCCGCCGCGGTGGCGCCACGGCCCCGCCAGCCTACCGGGGCCGCCTGGCAGGGGCTTTTCCCGACCGGGTCCGGGGCCGTCCGGGGCTCGGGTCCGGCGGTCTTCCCGGCCGGCCGGGTTCGGCCGATTCCCGGACACGGTGATCACCGGGCGGCACAATGGCGGCGTCGGCCGCGGGCAGGGAGCGACCACGGCCACGGCAGTCACGAGACGGCACGCGACGGACCAGGAGCGCAGACGTGAGCGAGAGCCACACCCCGCCGGACGGGTCGCCGAGGCTGAACACCGCGGTGGCGCACAACGCGCGCGTGTGGAACTACTGGGTCGGCGGCCAGGACAACTACGAGGTCGACCGGCAGGTCGGCGAGCACGTCGCCGGGATGTTCCCGGTGATCCGGGACGTGGCCCGCGCCGACCGCGAGTTCCTCGGACGGGCGGTCCGCCACCTGGCCGCCGAGCGCGGGGTGCGCCAGTTCCTCGACGTCGGCACCGGCCTGCCGACGGTCGACAACACCCACGACATGGCCCAGCGGATCGCCCCGGACGCGCGGATCGTGTACGTCGACAACGACCCGGTCGTCCTCGCGCACGCCCGGACGCTGCTGACCAGCACCCCCGAGGGCGCCACCGCCTACGTCGAGGCCGATGTGCACGCCCCGGAGGCCATCGTCGAGCGTGCCTCCGCGACGCTCGACTTCGGCCGGCCCGTCGCGGTGATGATGCTGGGCATCCTGAACTTCGTCCTGGACACCGACAAGGCGCGTGACATCGTCCGCCGCCTCATGGCCACGGTCCCCTCGGGCAGTTTCCTGGTGCTGACGCACCCCACCTACGACGCCGACCTCGGTGGCGAGGGCAACATCCCGGCGATGGAGTTCTGGAACGCCAACGCCACGCCGCCGATCACCGCCCGCTCCCGTGCCGAGGTGGCCGCCTTCCTCGACGGCCTGGACCTGGTCGAGCCCGGCCTGGTGCCGTGCTCGCGGTGGCGCCCGGACGGCGACTCCCCCGCCGCGGTACCGCAGTTCGGCGCGGTCGCCGTGAAACCCTGACGCGGGCGGTACCCGGCCGCCGGTTCGCCCGAGCCCGTCGAGGAGGACTATGACCACCCTTGCCGACCCCGTCCCCGGCGGGCGTCCCGGTGACGTCGAGCGGGCCACCGCGCTCAGCGGCGAACTCGCCGGGCGGGGCGTGCACGGAGTCGTGCTGGCCTACGTCGACACCGCGGGGATCGCCCGGGTCAAGACGGTGCCGACGGCCAAGCTCCCCTCGGCGGCGGCCTGGGGTGCGGGCATGTCCCCGGTGTTCGACACCTTCCTGGCGCACGACTCGATCGTCACCACCGACGTCCTCGGCTCCCCCGACGGCGATCTGCGGCTCTACCCCGACCTCGACCACCTGGTGGTCCTGTCCGGGCAGCCCGGCTGGGCCTGGGCTCCGGTCGACCGGATCACGCAGGAGGGTGAGCGCCACCCCGGGTGCAGCCGTACGTTCCTGCGCCGGATCACCGCCGACGCCGAGCGGCACCACGGCATCACCTTCGAGGCGGCCATCGAGGTCGAGTGGGCCGTGGGCCGAGGAAACGCGCCCGGCGGCGAGTTCGAGCCCGCGGTGTCGGGTCCGGCGTACGGGGCCGTCCGGCAGGTGGAGCTGAGCGACTGCGCCGCCGATCTGCTGGCGGCCCTCGCGGCGCAGGGCGTGGACGTGGACCAGTTCCACCCCGAGTACGCGGCCGGGCAGTTCGAGGTGTCCGTCGGCGCGCTGGACCCGGTGGCGGCGGCCGACCGCAGCGTGCTGGTGCGGCAGACCGTGCGGGCCGTGGCCCGGCGGCACGGGCTGAAGGTCTCCTTCGCGCCGGCCGTCCTCGCGCGGGGCGTGGGCAACGGCGGCCATGTCCACCTCTCGGCCTGGCGCGACGGGACCAACCTGCACTCCGGGGGCGACGGCCGCTACGGCATGACGGCCGAGGCCGAGTCCTTCACGGCCGGTCTCCTCGCCCACCTGCCCGCGCTGACGGCGGTGACCGCGCCGAGCCCGTCCAGCTATCTCAGGCTCAAGCCCTCCCAGTGGGCCGGGGTGTTCACCGCCTGGGGCCGGGAAACCCGCGAGGCCGCGCTGCGCGTGGTCACCGGGACCCGAGGGCAGGGCGCGCGGGCGGCGAACCTGGAGGTCAAACCGGTCGACCTCGCGGCCAACCCGTACCTGGGGCTGGGCTGCCTGATCGCCGCCGGACTGGACGGGATGGCGTCGTCCGCGTCCCTGCCCGAGGAGATCACCGGGGACCCGGCCCGGTTCGGCGAGGCGGAGGCGGCGGCCCGGGGCGTACGGCGCCTGCCGGTCTCGCTGGCGGAGGCGGTCGCCGCGTTCCGCGGGGACGACCTGCTGCGCACGGCTCTCGGACCGGTCCTCGCCGACGCGGTCACCGCCGTGCGGCAGGGCGAGATCGCGGCCGTCGAGGGGCTGGACGACGAGCAGGTCGCGGCGGCGTACCGCTGGACGTACTGATGAGCGCGTCGGCCGGGGCCGGAGCGGTCCACGAGGCGCTGGCGGCGCTGCCGCTCGTGGACCACCACTGCCACGGGGTCGTCACCGCCGACCTGGACCGGACCGGATTCGAGTCCCTGCTCACCGAGGGCGAGGTGTGGCCCGGCAGCGGGATCTCGCCGTTCGACAGCCCGGTCGGTGTGGCCGTGCGCCGGCACTGCGCCCCGGTCCTGGACCTGCCGCGCCACGCGTCCGCCGAGGTGTACCTGGCCCGCCGGGCCGAGTTGGGCGCGGCGGAGGTCAACCGGCGCTTCCTCGGCGCCTGCGGCACGGCCGTCTTCTGCGTCGACACCGGTTTCGCTCCCGAGCCCGGCACCACCCCGCGGGAGCTGGCCGGCGCCGCGGGCGGCGGCGCGGTGGCGTACGAGGTCGTACGGCTGGAGCGCGTCGCGGAGGCCGTGGCGGCCGGGGGCGTCGAGCCCGGCGAGTACGGCGACGCCTTCCGTGCGGCCGCGCGGGACGCCGTGCGGCGGCCGGGCGTGGTCGCGGTGAAGTCGGTGGCCGCCTACCGCACCGGCTTCGGCCTGGACCCGGCACGCCCCTCGCGGGAGGAGGTCGCGCGGGCGGCGGCCGGCTGGCTCGCCCGCGCGGGCGACCGTCTCGACGACCCGGTGCTCGTACGGCATCTGCTGTGGACGGCCGTCGACCTCGGTCTGCCCCTCCAGCTGCACACCGGGTTCGGCGACAGCGACATCCGCCTGCACCGCACGGACCCCGCCCTTCTGACCGACTGGCTGCACCTGACCGCCGGCACGATCCCGGTCCTGCTGTTGCACTGCTGGCCCTACCAGCGCCAGGCCGCCTATCTGGCCGCCGTGTTCGAGGGGGTGTACCTCGACGTCGGCCTGACGCTGCACCACGTGGGTCCCGCCCGGGCCCGGGCGGTCCTGGCCGAGGCACTGGAGATCACGCCGTTCCGCAAGCTGCTGTACAGCTCCGACGCCTACGGTGTGGCCGAGTTCCACCACCTGGGCGCGGTGGCCTTCCGGCAGGGCCTGGCCGGGTTGCTGCGGGAGCGGGTGGACGCCGACGAGCTGAGCCCGGCGGACGCGCTGCGGATCGCCCGCTGGGCGGGGCGGGACAACGCCCGGCGGGTCTACGGATTCACCGGCCTCACCGACCTCGACGACCCCGCTGACCCCACCGATCTCCCTGCTACCGACCTCCCCCATTGAGCACCACTGAAAGTATGATCAAGCGATGTCTGACATGACCGAAACCACGCCCGGTTGGCTGACCACGGACGAGCTGGAGTCGGCACGCGCCCGCATGCCGATCCTGTACGTCGAGGCGGTGCCGGTGCGCGTCGACGACAGCGGCGAAGTGACCAGCATCGGCCTGCTGCTGCGCATCGGACCGGACGGAACGGTCAGCCGGACCCTGGTCTCCGGCCGGGTGCTGCACCACGAGCGCGTGCGGGACGCCCTGCTGCGCCATCTGGAGAAGGACCTCGGCCCGGTGGCGCTGCCCCGGGTGCCGGCGTCCCTCCAGCCGTTCACCGTCGCCGAGTACTTCCCGACGGCCGGCATCACGCCGTACCACGACCCGCGTCAGCACGCCGTGTCGCTGGCCTACATCGTGCCGGTCGCCGGTGACTGCCGTCCCCGGCAGGACGCGCTGGACCTGGTGTGGTTCAGCCCGCAGGAGGCGGCCTCCGCCGCGCTGCAGAGCGAGATGCCGGGCGGGCACGGGGTACTGCTCAAGCAGGCGCTGGCCCACGTGGGTCACGCGTACTGACGGACGCCGGGGAGGGCGCCTCCGGCATCACCGGCGGCGCCCTCCCCGGCACGGCCGGCTATCCGGCGGTCGCACGGGCCGCCGGGGCCGGGCCGCGGTCGTCCTCCGTCACGAGGTGGTCGGCCGGACCGTCCGGGTCGAGGAGCCGGCCCAGCCGTCCCGGCACGTCGAAGCCGACGAGGACCACGACGATCATCGTCCCGGCGAAGGTGAGGACGGCCAGCGCGTGGCCCAGGTCCATGCCGGAGGCGAGGCGGGCGCCGAGGACGGGCGCCACGGCGCCGCCCAGGGCACCCACGTTGTAGGTGAAGCCCAGCGCGGCGGCCCGGGTGTGGGTCGGGAAGTGACCGCCGATGTACCGGGGCAGCAGGCCGGAGATGCCGAAGCTGGTGGCCTGGAGCACGAACAGCAGCACGCCGAGCAGCGGCAGGCTGTCGCGCACCGCGAAGACCGGGAAGACGAAGGCCAGTGAGGCCAGCAGGGTGGAGGCGTACGCCTTCCTGGTGCCGATCCAGTCGCCCATGAACCCGGCCAGCCAGCAGCCGGCCATCGTGCCGAAGCCCGCGTAGTAGAGCGCGTCGGTGACCTGGCCGGCGTCGTAGCCCAGGTCGGTCTTCAGATAGGTGGGCAGCAGCGCCTGAATGGGCCAGGATCGTGACGATCATCGACACGTACAGCAGCCAGCCGCGGCGGCCGCCCAGCTGCACGGCGAAGGCGATCAGACAGGCTCCGGCGAGCACCGACAGCACCGGTACGAGACCGTCGCCCAGCGGAGTGAAGACCGCGAAGAGCGAGACGGTGGCGGCCACCGCGAGCACCACGTTGACGGTGGCCCTGGCCCGGGTGGTGAACAGCGGGCGGAAGGGGTTGGGCCGCTGCTCCCGCTCGGCGACCGAGGCCTTCCAGTCGGCGGCCTCGGGCAGCGCGCGGCGCATCCACAGCGCGACCAGGACGGGGATCAGGCCGAGGTAGAACATCCAGCGCCAGCCGAGCGTCGGCACGACCCACTTGTAGACCTGGGCGGCCAGCACCGTGCCGACGGAGTAGCCGGAGATCAGGAAGCCGCTGGCCCGGTTGCGCATGTGCACCGGCCAGCTCTCCATGACGTAGGTGGCGCTGGACGAGTATTCGCCGGCCATGCCCATGCCGATGGCGAGCCGGGCGACGAACAGGCTGGTGTAGTCCCAGGCGAATCCGCAGGCGAAGCTGCCCAGCGAGTACAGCAGGATGCTGACCACCATCGACAGCTTCCGCCCGAAGCGGTCACCGAGGGCACCGAGGAGCGCGCCGCCGAGCCACCGCGTGATGAACGCGGCGGAGACCAGGCTCGCGGCCTGGACGGTGTCGAGGTGGAAGTCGGCGCTGATCTCGGTGAGGACCAGGGTGATCAGGACGAAGTCGAAGCCGTCGAGGACGTAGCCGATCCAGGCGGCGAAGAACGACTTCCACTGACTGCGGCCCACCTGGCGGAACCAGGGCGGCTTGGATGGCGCGGTGTGGTGCACGGTTGCTCCAGGATGCCGGACGGACTCGTCGCCGAGCACCGTCGGAAGGTAAAGACGCCTCTATCGACGTGTGAGGTGCGTCGCGAAGCGGTGGGTGAGGGCGGTCGGGGCGGTGATGGCGGTGCCGACGACCACGCTGTGGGCACCCCGGGCGAGCGCCTCGGCCGCCTCCTCGGGGGTGCCGATCCGTCCCTCGGCGACGACCGGGGTGCCGGTCGCGCGGGCGAGGGCGGCGACCAGTTCCAGGTCGGGGCCGGACTGGCGCGGGGAGCCGGGCGCGTATCCCGACAGGGTGGTGGAGACGAAGTCGGCGCCCTGCCGGGCGGCGAGCACGCCTTCCTCCAGCGTGGCGACGTCCGCCATGACCAGGGCACCCGCGGAGTGAACGGCGGTCACGAGGTCGGCGAAGGAGCCGCCGTCCGGGCGCGGGCGCGCCGTGGCGTCCGCGGCGACCACGTGCGCGCCGGCCTCGGCGACGGCGAGGGCGTGGCGCACGGTCGGGGTGATGTAGACGCCGGTGTCGCCGTCCTTCCACAGCCCGATCACGGGCAGGGCGACGGCGGCCGCGACGGCGGCCACCACCTCGGGACCGTTGACGCGGACGGCCGCGGCGCCGCCGGCCTCGGCTGAGCGCGCCAGCCTGACCAGGGTCGCGGTGTCGCGCATCGGGTCGCCCTCGGGAGCCTGGCAGGAGACGATCAGCCGGCCGGCGACGGCGGCTACGGGCGAGGGGGTCGTGGTCATCGAGGTCCTTCCGAGGAGTGCGGGGACAGGGTGCGGGTGAGCAGGGCCGCCCCCAGTACGGCCGCGTCGGAGCCGAGGCGCGGCGGCACCGGGCGCAGATGGCGCAGGGGGGCCATCAGCTCGGCGCGGAAGGAGTCGGTCAGCGCGGACCAGTACAGGTCGCCGATCCGTGGTACGCCGCCGCCGATCACGACGCGGTGCGGGCCGAGCGCGTTGGCCAGGCCGCCGACGGCGCTTCCCGTGGCCCGCGCCCCGGTGGTGATCGCCTGTCGTGCGGTGGCGTCGCCCGCGGCCGCGCGTTCCGCCACGGTCTGGAGGCGGTCGGCCGTCCGGCCGCTCAGGCGCTCGTACAGTGCGGTGATCGCGGGTCCCGAGGCGATCGCCTCGAGGTGGCCGCTGCCGCCGCAGGTGCAGGGCAGGCCGGTGGCCTCGGGGCTCGGCACATGGCCCAGGTGGCCCGCGATGCCGGCGCTGCCGTGCAGCATCCGGCCGTCCACCGCGACGGCGCCGCCGACTCCGGTGCCCACGGCGACGTAGACGAGGGAGGCGGACGGGTCGCCGGCCTCGGCGAGTTCGGTGGCGGCCGTGGCGCGTACGTCGTTGTCGCAGGCGACCGGCAGCCCCGTACGGTCGGCCAGGCCCGCGGCCAGCGCGGTGCCGGCCCATCCCGTGATGGAGTCGGTGGCGCTGGTGACGGTGCCGGTGCGCGGGTCCACGACACCGGCGGCGGCGACTCCGATCGCCCTGGCGCCGTCGTCCACCTCGCGGGCCGCGGCGGCGAGCGCGTCGAGCACGGCCCGCGCGCCCGCCCGCGCCGGTGTCGGGCGGGTGTGCCGGCGCAGCACCGTGCCGTCCGGGCCGACCAGGGCGGCCGCGATCTTGGTGCCGCCGAGGTCGAGTCCGATGACGGGAGCGGTGCCGGGGGCCGGGGGCCGCGTCATCGGACCGGGGTGAGCCCGGCGGCGCGCAGCCGCGCGTCGACCTCGGCGACGGGTGCCGCGCCCAGCTGGATCTGCGGGAAGGCGGTGTCACCGCAGTCGATGACGCCCAGCAGGCGCAGGGCCGCCTTGAACGCGCCCAGCGCGGAGGAGCTGCGGCCCATCTCGGCCTCGGGGCCCGCGTCGACCATGGCGAACAGGCCGGCGAGCCGCTCCTGCTCCTTGGTGGCCAGCGACCAGTCACCCGTCCGGGCGGCCTCGTAGAGCCGGACGTAGCCGGCGGGGTCGACGTTGCCCAGGCCGGGGACGACGCCGTCGGCGCCGGCCAGCAGCGCCGCGTCGACGGTCAGTTCGGAGCCGGTGAGGACGGAGAAGGCGGGCGCGGGTCCCTCGGCGCGGCCCTGGCGTCCGCCGAGTGCGACGAGCAGGCGGCGCAGGGAGCCCTCGTCGCCGCTGCTGTCCTTGAGGCCGGCCAGGGTGCCGTCGGCGGCCAGTTCGAGGATCAGGGCGGTCGACAGCTTGCTGTGCACGGAGACCGGCAGGTCGTAGGCGAACAGCGGCAGGTCCACCGTCTGGCGGATCCGGCGGAAGTGCGCGGCGATCTCCCGGGGGTGGGTGCGGGTGTAGAAGGGCGCGGTGACGACCAGTGCGTCCGCGCCGAGCTGGGCCGCCTCGCGGGCGTGGTCGAGGACGCGGGGGGTGGTGGTGTCGATGACGCCCGCGAGGACCGGTACCCGTCCGTCGACCGCGTTGACCACCGTCTCCAGGGCGGTGCCCCGCTGCTCGTCGGTGAGGTAGGCGACCTCGCTGGTCGAGCCGAGGGCGAAGAGCCCGTGGACGCCGCCGCCGAGCAGGTGCTCGACCAGCCGGGCCAGGGAGGCCGTGTCGACCTCGCCGTGGGCGTCGAGCGGGGTGCACACGGGCGGGACGACTCCGCGCAGGGGTGCGGTCAGAGGCATGGGGGCTACTCCATGGGCTGGAAGACGGGACTGCTGATCGCGGCCGGCTGCTCCGCGAAGCGACGTCAGATGTCTGACGTCTGAACAATAGGACGCGGCCGCCCGGGTCGGTCAAGAGGGGGATGGCTCACACTCTCGAATCCGACCCGGGCGGCAAGTCCCCGTGAGGGGAACGACGTCCGGGGCCCGCCGTCGCGGGCGGGCCGCTACGGTGACCGGTCAGGCGGTGCGCTCGACCTCGCCCACCGCGCCCCGGCCCGCCTGCGCCTGAGCCTCCGTCAGCCGCCTGCGGACCGGCGCGTAGTGGCCGGACAGGGCGTGCACGAACCCCTCGGAGTCCCCCTGCCTGGCCGCCCGCACGATGGCGCGGTGGTCGGCGATGGTTCCCGCCTCGGCCTCCTCGGAGATGCCCTCCAGTTGCGGCGCGACGATGGCGTAGACGTCCCAGAAGGCCAGCGAGAGCTGGCTGACCAGCTCGTTCTGGAGCGGTTCCATCAGCCGCTCGTGGAAGGCCCGGTCGCATTCCGCGAAGCCGCGGTCGTCATGGGCGCCGCGACGGTCCATCTCGTCGACGAGGGCGTCGAGAGCGTCGAGATCCTCGGACCCGAGCGTCGCCATGATCCGTGCGGCCATGCCGCGTTCGATCAGCTCGCGCACCTCGATCAGCTCGGACAGGATCCGGAAGTCGTCCTTGGGGCTGAGCAGACCGCGGAAGGCCAGACCCTCCACCAGCGCGGACAGGCTCAGCCGGCCGACGTAGGTGCCATGACCGCGCCGCACCTCGACGATGTCCAGCACCGCCAGGGTCTTCACGGCCTCGCGGACGCTGGACCGGCTGGCACCGAGGGCGGCGCACAGCTCCGCCTCCGACGGCAGCGGGTCTCCCGGCTTGAGGTGATTGTCGAGGATGTAGCTCTTGATCGCCTCCGAGACCTCCTGACGCAGTGACGGCCTGACCGCCGCCCGGACCTCTTGAGGACGCGACGAATTCACCTCTTGACCCCTTCTGCTCAACGAAGCTACCTTCACAGCCTATCAAGGTCGGACATCAGACGTCTGATGGCGCGGCCCCAATTTCTCTACCGTTTCCTGGCTTTGTGCCGCCCCAGGAGGGACCCCACGTGTCGTACAAGACGCCCGTCGGCATGGATCGTCGCAGATTCCTGCGCTACGCGAGCGCCCTCGGGGCCGCCTCGGCCCTGACCGCCTCGATCTCCGCGTGCAGCGGCCCGGCCTCGACCGGCTCGAACACCGGCGCGAGCAGCGGAGGAGGCACGGACACCATCGAGACGGGCATCTCCTACCCGCTCTCGACCGGCTTCGACCCGATGATCGCCTCGGGCGCCACCCCGATCGCGGCCAACCTGCACGTCTTCGAGGGCCTGGTCGATCTGGACCCGGCCACGCTCCAGGCCCGGCCCGGTCTGGCCACCGCGCTGCCCGTCAAGGTGAACGCCACCACCTACCGCGCCACCCTGCGCGAGGGCGCCACCTTCCACGACGGCTCCGACGTCACCTCCGAGGACGTCGTCCACAGCTTCGAGCGGATCCTCGACGAGAAGAACGCCTCCCTGATGGCGCAGTTCCTGCCGTTCCTCGACTCGGTCGAGGCGGTCGACGCCAGGACGGTCGAGTTCAAGCTGAAGTACCCCTTCGCGCTGTTCCCCGGCCGCGTCTCGGTCGCCAAGATCGTTCCGAAGAAGCTGGTGGAGGCGGACCAGAAGGGCTTCGACGCCCTGCCCGTGGGTTCGGGCCCCTACCGGATGGTCTCGGCGACCCGCGAGGACAAGATCGTCTTCGAGGCGTACGACAAGTACAACGGCAGCCACCCGGCCAAGGCCAAGAACATGGTCTGGCGCCTGGTCTCCGACCCCGCCGCCCGGGTCAGCGCCATGGAGTCGGGCCGGGTGCAGGCCATCGAGGACGTGCCCTACCTGGACGTGGACCGCCTCGCCAGGAAGGCGAAGGTCGAGTCCGTGCAGTCCTTCGGCCTGCTCTTCCTGATGTTCAACTGCAAGCAGAAGCCCTTCGACGACAAACGGGTGCGCCAGGCGCTCCACTACGCGCTGGACACCGACAAGCTCATCACCACGGCCATGGCCGGCAACGGCTCGGCCGCGCGCAGCTACCTCCAGCCCACCCACCCCGACTTCCAGCAGGCCGCCACGGTCTACGGGCACGACCCGGCCAGGGCCAGGAAGCTGCTCGGCGAGGCCGGCGTCAAGAACCTCAAGGTCACCCTGCTCACCACCGACACCGGCTGGGTCAAGGACGTGGCCCCGCTGGTCAAGGAGAGCTGGGACGCCATCGGCGTGAAGACCACGCTCAGCATCGGCCAGTCCTCCGCCCAGTACGCCAAGGTGGACGCCGGCTCCTACACGGTCCTGCTCGCCCCCGGCGACCCGTCCGTCTTCGGCAACGACGTCGACCTGCTGATGCGCTGGTACTACTCCGGACTGTGGCCCGAGAGCCGCTACGGCTGGGGCGGGACCGCCGCGTACAAGAAGGTCAACTCCCTGCTGGACAAGGCCGCCCAGGCCACCGACGAGGCCACGCGCAAGGACCTGTGGGGCCAGGCCGTCGACCTGGTCGCGGACGAGGCCGCCCTCTACCCCGTCCTGCACCGCAAGCTGCCCACGGCCTGGAACGACAAGGCGCTGAAGGGCTTCAAGCCCCTGCCGACCACGGGCCTGTCCCTCCTGGACGTCAGCCGCGCCTGACCCGCGTCTGACCCCGGAGCCGCGGGGGGCGGCCCCCCCCCCCCCCCGGGGGGGGGGCGCCCCCCCGGCCCCCCCCCCCCCCGGGGCCCCCCCAGGGGGCCAACCACCC
>NZ_JBIAXS010000016.1:14213-95726 GCF_042896885.1 Streptomyces sp. NPDC001231 | reverse complement strand
ACGCGCGGGGCGCGCCCCGTCCCCCGCCCCCCGCCCCGGGCCCTCCGCCCCCCGGCCGGCGGGGGCCCCCCCCCGGGGGGCCCCCCCCCCCCGCGCCCCCCCCCCCCCCCCCCCGGGGGCCCCCCCCCCCCGCCCCGGTGCCCTCCCCTTCCCTAGGAACCCACGATGGTCACATTCCTCCGGCTCGCGCTGCGCCGTCTGGCGATCATGCCGGTGATGATCCTCGGCATCACGCTGCTCGTCTTCGTGGTGCTTCAGTTCTCGCCGGTCGACCCCGCCTACAACGCCCTGGGCGACGGCGCCTCGGCCGCGGCCCGTGCCGCCTTCGCCGAGGCCAACGGCCTCAACGACCCACTGCCGGTGCGCTACGTCCACTTCCTCGGCCAGTTGCTGAGCGGCGACCTCGGCTCCACCGTGCCGCCCAGCCAGCCGGTGCTCGACCGGATCTCCGTCGCGCTGCCCCTCACCATCCAGCTCACCGCCCTGGGCCTGGTGATCGCGATCGTCCTCGCCCTCGTACTCGGCGTGACCGGCGCGGTCTTCCGGGACCGCTGGCCGGACCAGCTCACCCGTGTGCTGTCGATCGCGGGCGTCGCGGTCCCGTCGTTCTGGCTCGGGGTGCTGCTCATCCAGCAGTTCGCCCTGAACAGCCCGGTGTTCCCCACCGGCGGCTACGTCAACCCGGCCGACTCCTTCAGCGGCTGGCTCAGGTCCATGGCCCTGCCGGCCTTCGCCCTCGCCGTCCCCGTGGCGGCCTCGCTGGCCCGTCTGGTGCGGACCTCCATGGTGGCCGAGCTGGACCGCGACTACGTACGGACGGCCACCGGCAACGGACTGCCCCGCCACGTCGTCGTCCGGGGCGTGCTCCGCAACGCGCTCATCACTCCGCTGACCGTGCTCGGCGTACGGGTGGGCTACCTGCTCAGCGGCGCGGTCGTGATCGAGACGATCTTCGACCTGCCCGGCATGGGCAAGCTGATCCTCGAGGGGGTCACCGGCGGCGACGTCGCCCTCGTCCAGGGCACCGTGCTCACCATCGCCGTCGCCTTCCTGGTCGTCAACGTCGTCGTCGACCTGCTGTACCTGCTGGTCAACCCGCGTATCAGGACGGTGTGACATGTTCCCCAGAAGCGGTCTCGTCAGGAGACTGTCCCGCCCCGGCATCCGGTTCCGGGCGCTTCCCCTGTCCTCGCGCCTCGCCCTGGGCGTGCTGGGGATCGTGGTCCTCGCCGCCGTGTTCGCGCCGCTGATCGCCGCCGACCCGCTCGCCACCGGCATCCCCGTCCAGGCACCCGGCGGCGCCCACTGGTTCGGCACCGACCGGGTCGGCCGGGACGTCTTCGCCCGTGTGGTCTACGGCGCCCGGTACTCCCTGGTCATCGGCCTGGGCTCGACCGCCGCCGCTCTCGTGCTGGGCGCGGTCCTCGGCTCGCTCGCCGCCACCTCGCGCAAACTGGGCGACGAGTCGGTGATGCGCACGCTCGACATCGTCATGGCCTTCCCGCCGATCGCGCTGGCGGCCGTGCTGGTCACCGTCTTCGGCACCAGCCTGCCCGTGCTCATCCTGTGCATCGCCTTCGTCTACATGCCCTCGCTCGCCCGCGTGGTGCGCGCCAACGTCATGGCGCAGTACGGCGAGGACTACGTGGCCGCCGAGAAGGTGATCGGCGCCCGCCGGGCGTACATCGTCGTCCGCCACGTGGCCGTCAACTGCGCCGCGCCCGTCATGGTGTTCGCCACGGTGCTGGTCGCCGACGCCATCATCTTCGAGGCCAGCCTGTCCTTCATCGGTGCCGGTGTGCAGGACCCCGACCCCAGCTGGGGCAACGTCCTCTCCTACGGCCGGCAGATCCTGCTGTCGGGCGGCTGGTGGGCCACCCTGCTGCCCGGACTGGTGCTGCTGGCGACCGTGCTCGCGCTGAACATCCTGTCCGAGGGCCTCACCGACGCGGCGGCGGCACCGTCCGACGCACGCGCCGACGACGGGGATCCGCGGTCCGCGACGTCCTCCGTGAGCGGGACCGCCACCTCCGCGGCGGGCGCTTCCGGCGAGTCCGCCGGTGCCGTTGATCCCGCCGGTTCCGGTCAGTCCGACAGCGGTGCGCGGCCGGGCGTCACCCCGGTCGATCCGGTCGCCGCGGCGGACGTCGACGCCGCGCTCGCCCGGCTGTCGGCGCGCGTGCTGAGCGGCCCGCCCGCCGTCACTCCGGTCGCCGACGACGCGGCCGAACTCCTGGCCGTGAAGGACCTGACCATCCGTTTCCCCGACCGCTACGGCGACACCCGGGTCGTGGACGGCATCTCCTTCTCGGTCCGCGAGGGGGAGACCCTCGGCCTGGTCGGCGAGTCGGGCTGCGGCAAGAGCATCACCAGCCTGGCCGTCATGGGGCTGCTGGCCCGCAACGCCGAGGTCGGCGGGCGCGTCGAGTACCGCGGCCGGAACCTCCTGGAGCTCGGCCCCCGACAGCGCCGGGCCCTCAACGGCCCGGAGATCGCCATGGTCTACCAGGACGCTCTCTCCTCGCTGAACCCCTCGGTGCTCGTCGGCCGGCAGCTGAAGCAGCTCACCAGCCGCGGCGGTACGCAGACCCCCGCCGAACTCCTCGAACTGGTCGGCCTCGATCCTCGTCGGACCCTGCGCAGCTACCCGCACGAA
Source organism: Streptomyces sp. NPDC001231 (assembly GCF_042896885.1). NCBI lineage: Bacteria > Bacillati > Actinomycetota > Actinomycetes > Kitasatosporales > Streptomycetaceae > Streptomyces > Streptomyces sp. NPDC001231. Next base: position 93,070 of record NZ_JBIAXS010000016.1, on the reverse strand, counting down.
CTCTCCGGCGGCCAGCGTCAGCGCGTGCTGATCGCCATGGCGCTCTCCCGCAGCCCCCGCCTCCTGATCGCGGACGAACCGACCACCGCGCTCGACGTCACGGTCCAGGCCCAGGTGGTGGAACTGCTCGAACGGCTCCGCGACGAGCTCGGCTTCGCGATGATCCTCGTCTCCCACGACCTGGCGCTCGTCGGCGATCTGTCGCACCGGATCGCGGTGATGTACGCCGGTCAGGTCGCGGAGATCGCCGAGACCCGGTCGCTGCTGTCCGCGCCCGCCCACCCCTACACCCGCGGGCTGCTCGGCTCGGTGGTGTCGCTGGAGGCGGGCGCCGAGCGGCTGCACCAGATCCCCGGCATCGTCCCGGCGCCCCGACGCTTCGGGGACGGCTGCCGGTTCGCCTCGCGCTGCGCCGCGGCGACCGATCTGTGCCGCACCACCCCACCCGTGCCCGTCGGCGGGCCCGACCACAGCACCGCGTGCCACCACCCGGTGCCGGCCGCCCTGCTTCAGGAGAGCAACCGATGATCCGGCTCGACCACGTACACGTACGCCACAAGGCCCGCGGCGGCGGCCTGTTCGACCGGAGCCACGTGCACGCCCTGACCGACGCCTCGCTGGAGGTCGGGCGTGGGGAGATCGTCGGCCTGGTCGGCGAGTCCGGCTGCGGCAAGTCGACCCTGGCCCGGGTGCTCACCGGTCTGCAACGGCCCACCGAGGGCACGGTCACCTTCCACGGCGAGGACCTGTGGGCGATGCCCGGTGCCCGGCGGCGCGACGAGTTCGGCTCCTCCGTCGGCGTCGTCTTCCAGGACCCGTCGACCGCCCTGAACCCCCGGCTGCCGGTGGGCCGGATCCTGCGCGACCCGCTGGACGTGCACCGGCGGGGCGACGACAAGGAACGCGACGCGCGGGTCGAGGAGCTGCTGGATCTGGTCGGCCTGCCCGCGCACACCCTGCGGGCCCTGCCGGGACAGCTCTCGGGCGGGCAGCGCCAGCGCGTCGCCATCGCCCGCGCGCTCGCCCTGGAACCGGAGTTGATCGTCGCCGACGAGCCGACCAGCGCACTCGACGTGTCGGTACGCGCGCAGGTCCTGAACCTGCTGACGGACCTGCGGGACCGGCTGAACCTCGGCATGGTGTTCATCTCGCACGACATCCAGACCGTGCGGCACCTCGCCGACCGGCTCGCCGTGCTCTACCTCGGCCGGATCGTGGAGGAGGGCCCGGCGGGGCGCGTCGCCGCCTCCCCCGCGCACCCGTACACCCAGGCCCTGCTGTCGGCCACCCCGAGCCTGATGGAGCGCAGCGAACGCATCGTGCTGCACGGCCCGGTGCCGTCGGCGGTCAACCCGCCGCCCGGCTGCCCCTTCAGCACCCGCTGCTGGAAGGCCGACGACGCCTGCGTGACCGCCTTCCCTGCGGCCGGGTCCGGCCCCGGCGAGTCCCACCGGTGGCACTGCGTCCATCCGCAGACCGAGGACGACCGGTCGTAGGGACGACTTCCCGTACGGGCCCTCTCCTCCATCTCTCCGAGGTGGACGGGAGGGCCCGTACGCAGGCCGGGCTCACCCTCCGCCGTTGACGTCCCGTTCCGTCAGGAGCCGGATCTGCGGACCGTCGTGTGGAATTCGCGGTGCAGTTCGCGGAGGCGGTCGGTCAGGGCCGGGACGGGTCCCTGCACCGTCAGGCCGGGCACCACGTCCTGGATCGGCAGGCAGCGCACCGGGGAGGGCGGTACGCCCAGTTCGGCCAGCCAGTCCGTCAACTGGGCGGCCGAGTGGGCGTAGACGATCCGGCCGAGGCCGGCCCAGCCGTGGGCGGCCGCGCACATGGGGCAGTGCTCCCCGGAGGTGAAGACGGTGGCCTCCGCGCGCTGCCGCTCGGTGAGATGGGCGGTGGCCCAGCGGACCAGCTCGAACTCCGGATGCCGGGTGTTGTCGTCCAGACTGTGCACCCGGTTGCGGTCCTCCGCCAGGACCTGCCCGTCGGCACCGACCAGGACCGAGCCGAACGGCTCGTCCCCGGCCCGCACCGCCTCGGCGGCCAGCTCGACCGCGCGCTCCAGATGCCGCAGCTCGGCGGCGTTCGGTTCGACGAGGGACACGATGTCTCCTTCGGGCGGGGCATGTCGCGGGCACATCGGCAGGAAAACCGAAAGGGTCGTACCAGATCACTCTGGTACGACCCTCGACCTGCTTCTCAGCAAGTCGGGACGACAGGATTTGAACCTGCGACCCCTTGACCCCCAGTCAAGTGCGCTACCAAGCTGCGCCACGTCCCGTTGCCCGTCTGACCTGGGGTTTCCCCTGGCCGAACGCGCAGGAAAACCATACCGCACTCAGGTCGGTGGTCGCGCACGGGTTTTGGTCCGGGGGCGGTGTCGGAACGACGGGACTTGACCTCAAGTTTGGTTGAGGTCGCACCATCGTCGGTATGACGATCACCGAGGAGACCGAACGCGCCCACGGTTACGCCGACCTGCCCCGGCTGATGGGACTCATGACGGGCGACGAGAAGCACGGACCGGCGGCAACGTCCACGCTGGACGTGCTCTGGGTGCTCTACGACCGGGTGCTCAGGGTCCGCCCGGAGCAGCGGGACGACCCGCAGCGGGACCGGTTCCTGCTGTCGAAGGGGCACGGCCCGATGGCGTACTACGCGGTGCTCGCCGCGAAGGGCTTCGTGCCGGTCGCCTGGCTGCCGGACTTCGGCGCCTACGACTCCCCGCTCGGCCACCATCCGGACCGCACGCTGGTGCCGGGCGTCGAGATCGGCAGCGGGTCGCTCGGGCACGGACTGCCCATCGCCGTCGGCACGGCCCTGGGGCTGCGCGCCCAGGGGCTGAGCCGGCCCCGGGTGTGGGTGCTGACCGGGGACGCCGAGCTGGACGAGGGCAGCAACCACGAGGCCATCGCGTTCGCCGGGCCCGCGGGACTCGAACAGCTGCACACCGTCGTCGTCGACAACGCCTCCGCCAGCCATGCCCGCCCCGGCGGCATCGCGGCCCGTTTCGAGGCGGCGGGCTGGTCGACGGCGAGCGTCGACGGCCGCGACCACGAGGCGCTGTACGCCGCGTTCACCGCGCCGCATCCGGGCCGCCCGCACGTGGTGGTGGCCCGGGTGGAGCCGAAGAACCCGTGATCCGGAACCGCTGAGCAGACCCCCGGCCTCCCCTGACTCCCCCCGGCTTTCCCCGGTTTTCCCCGGCTTCTCCCGGGTTCCCCGGGCTTCCCGACACAGAAGGGCTCGACCTCCATGGACACCATGCGTGACCGTCTCGCACCGGCCGTCTCGCGCCTGCTCGACGAGGATCCACGGGTGGCGGTCGTCATCGCCGAGATCGGCAAGGACGGCTTCGCCGACGCGCGGCGCCGGCATCCCGACCGGGTGATCAACGTCGGCATCCGCGAGCAGCTCCTCGTCGGAGCAGGCGCCGGGCTGGCGCTGACCGGTATGCGACCGGTGCTGCACACCTTCGCGAGCTTCCTCGTCGAGCGCCCCTTCGAGCAGGTCAAACTGGATCTCGGGCACCAGGGCGCGGGCGCGGTGCTGGTCAGCGCCGCCGCCTCCTTCGACTGGCCCGCGGGCGGCTACACCCACATGGCACCCGGCGACGTGGCGCTGCTCGACACCCTCGACGGCTGGACCGTCCATGTGCCCGGGCACCCGGACGAGGCCGAGACACTGCTGCGGCACGCGGTCGCCGCGGGCGACGACAAGGTCTACGTACGGCTGTCCGTGCAGTCGAACGCGCACCGCCGCCCGGTCGACGGCGAGCACTTCGTGACGGTCCGCGAGGGCCGCTCGGGTGTGGTGATCGCCGTCGGGCCCCTGCTCGACACGGTGCTCACCGCGACGGAGGGCCTGGACGTCAGCGTGCTGTACGCGACGACCGTACGGCCCTTCGACGCGGCCGCGCTGCGCCGGGCCGCTCGGGCGGCCGGTACGGACGTCGTCCTGGTCGAGCCGTACCTGGCGGGCACGTCGACCTCGGCGGCGAACGACGCGCTCCGCGACGTCCCGCACCGCGTCCTGGGGCTCGGTGTGGGCCGCGCCGAGCTGCGGCGCTACGGGACCGCGGAGGAGCACACCACCGCTCACGGGCTCGACGCCCGGTCGCTGCGGGAACGGATCTCGGCGTTCCTCGGGACCCGGGCCGGGGCGGGCACCTCGGGCACTTCGAACGCCGCGGACACCTCGGGCGCCTGAAGGCGTCCGCGCGGAGGCCGAACGGAGGCCGCGCGGAGGCCGTGCGGAGCCCGTGCGGCGGTGGCCGGGCCGGAGGCGCCGTCGTCAGTGCCGCTCGGGCTGCGTCCGCCCGGGGGCCGCGTCCGCGGTCCCGTCCTGCGCGTGCGGGCGGTGGGCGCCGCGCGCGTCGGCCCTTATGAGCCCGCGTATCGCGGGCACCGCCAGCAGGACCGTCGGTACGACGAGGCTCATCGCGGCGGACACCAGCAGCACATGGTCCGCGCCCAGGGCGGTGGCGGCCGGGCCGGCCAGTGCCTGGCCCACGGGCATCATGGCGAGGGAGCCCGCCACGTCGTAGGCGTGGATGCGGTTGAGGACGTCGGACGGGACCTGGGTCTGGACGCTGGTCGCCCACATCACGCCCCAGAACGACATGCCCGCCCCGGCGACGGCGGCGCCCGCCGCCATCGCCGGCACGCCGAAGCCGGCCCCGACCGTGGCCGGGAAGCCGACGAAGGCGAACAGGGCGAACGCGCCGGCGCGCAGCATACGGCGGGGACGCAGCCGCAGGGCGAGGAAGCCGCCGACGACGGTACCGGCGCCGAGGGCGGAGTTGATCAGGCCGTAGGCGCGCGGGCCGTGCTGCTGGACCACTTCGGTGGCCACCAGCGGGACGGTCGGGCCCCAGACGGCGATCATGTAGAGACACCACACGGCGATGACGCCCCAGAGCCACGTTCTGGCCCTGAACTCCCGCCATCCTTCGACCAGATCCGCCCTGAAGGCACCGGTCGCCGTGCCGTCCGGGGTGCCGGTCCGGATGAGCGGGGGCAGCCGGAGCAGGAGCAGGCACAGGGCGCTGACCCCGTAGGTGGCGGCGTGCGCCGCGAACACCCCGCCGGGTGAGGCGAAGCCGACGAGCAGGCCCGCGGCGGCGGGGCCCGCGAGCTGGGCCGCGGACTCCGCGATCCGTATGGCGCCGTTGGCCGCCTGGACGTCGGAGGCGAGCCTGGGCACCGTACTGGCCACGCCGGGCTGGAACACGGCGCCCGCCACGCCGTTGACGAGGCCGATCACGCAGATCTCCCAGAGCACCACGTGCCCGGAGTAGAACAGCACGGCGGCCAGGGCCTGGGTGCCGAGCCGCACCAGGTCGGCGCCGATCATCAGCTTGCGGGTGCTGAACCGGTCGGCGATGACGCCGCCGAATACCACGAGCCCGGCGAAGGCGGCAGCCGTCGAGGCCATGGCGAGGCCGACCGCGCCCGCGCCGTACCCGTGCTGGAGCAGGCCCGCGGCGAGGGCGACCGGCAGCATGGTGTCGCCGAGCCGGGCGACGGCCCGCGCGGCGAAGAACAGCGCGAAGTCCCGCGACCACACCGGCCGCGCGCGACCGCCGTCGTCCGCTCCGGCTGCGACCCCGGCTTCACCCCGAATCCCGGCTCCGGCTCCGGCTCCGGCTCCGGCTCCGAGGTCATCCCGCCCCGCCGCCTCCCCCGGCGACGACTGCGACGACGTCCCGGTCATCCTTTCGACGCTCCCCTCCCCGACCGATCCCCCACTCCCCGGCCGACCGCGGTCCCTCCCGCACCGGCCGGCCCCACTCCTCCGGATCATGCCACGGCCCACTGACAACGCCCGAGGGGTTTTCAGCGGGCGGTGGGCAGTCCCAGCCCGGGATGGGCCTCCAGCAGCCGCGGCGGAGCCGCCTGGCGCCAGGAGTCGGCGAGGATGTCACGCAGCTCGTCCTCGTCCTCCAGCGCCGTGAGCCGCACCCGTACCCAGGCGAACTGCGCCTCGTGGCCGGCGATCCAGAACTTCTCCGGCTCGGCCAGGACCAGTTCGTCGCGCTCTTCCTTGGGACAGCGCACGGCGATGGAGGTCTCCTCCTCCGGCAATGTGGCGAACATCTTCCCCGCGACCCGGAACGTGGGCATGCTCCAGGCGATCTTCTCCGTGGTGTCCGGCAGGGACAGGGCGATACGGCGTACGTCATGGGCATCCGGCATGCCCCGCACGCTAACCCCTCGCACTGACAGCCGCCCCCAAGGAAGCCTGGTGCAGCCTGGTGCAGCCGGGCGCTACGCCTGCGCCGCCTCGTCCAGTGCCTGGAGCACCGGGCGGATCAGCGGGTGCCCCTCGGCTCCCCGGCGCACCGCCGCGAAGACCCGGCGGGTGGGCGCCACTCCGTCCACGGGGCGGACGACCACGCCCGTGAGGTCCATGCCGCGCAGTGCCGAGCGCGGCACGAGAGCCACGCCCGCGTCGGCCGAGGCGAGGGCCACGACGGCGCGGAAGTCGTCGGAGGAGTGTTCCAGGCGGGGCTGGAAGCCGGCGCTCTCGCAGGCCAGGACGACCACGTCGTGGCAGGGATTGCCGGGATACGGGCCGATCCAGGTGTCCTTGGCCAGCTCGGCGAGCGGCACCTCCGCGGCGCCGGCCAGCCGGTGGGCCACCGGGACGACCGCGTCGAACGGCTCGGCGTACAGCGGCACGTGGGTCAGCCGGGGGTCGTCGGCGGACGGCGCGCCCCGGTACTCGACGGCGACCGCCACGTCGACCTGCCGGTCCAGCACCATCGGAAGGCTGGCGTCGCCCTCCGCGTCCTGCACGCGGATGCGGATGCCGGGCGCCGTCCCCGCCAGGCGGGCCACCGCGGGCGCCACCACCTGCGCGATGCCGGTGGCGAAGGCGGCGACCGTCACCGTGCCGGCCTCGCCGGAGCCGTAGGCGGCGAGTTCGGCCTCCGCCCGCTCAAGCTGGGCGAGTACCGCGTTGGTGTGGCTGAGCAGGATCTCCCCGGCCGGGGTCAGCCGTACGCCCTTGGCGCCACGCTCGACCAGCCGGTGGCCGGTCTCCTGCTCCAGGGCCGTGAGCTGCTGCGAGACGGCCGACGGCGTGAGGTAGAGCGCGGCGGCAGCGGCTGTCACCGTGCGGTGGTCGGCCACCGCACGGAGGATGTGCAGCCGCCGCGCTTCGATCATGCGAACGATTATCGCAAGGCCTGCGGCCGGTCGGCCTCCGGCTCAGCCCTCCAGCTCGGCGCGCGCCGCGACGAACGCGTCCACCGCGCGGTTCACGTCCTCGATGGAGTGCGCCGCGGACAGCTGCACGCGGATGCGGGCCTGGCCCTGCGGCACGACCGGGTAGGAGAAGCCGATCACGTACACGCCGCGCTCAAGGAGCAGCTCCGCCATGCTGCCCGCCTTGGCCGCGTCGCCGATCATCACCGGGGCGATGGCGTGGTCGCCGGGGAGGATGTCGAAGCCCTCCTCGGTCATCCGGCGGCGGAACAGCGCGGTGTTCTCGGCGAGCCGGACCCGCAGGTCGTCCGCGGACTCCAGCAGGTCCAGCACCTTCAGGGAGGCCGCCGCGATCACCGGGGCGAGCGTGTTGGAGAACAGGTACGGCCGGGAGCGCTGGCGCAGCAGGGCGACGATCTCGGCGCGGGCGGCGACATAGCCGCCGGAGGCACCGCCGAGCGCCTTGCCGAGGGTGCCGGTGATGATGTCCACGCGGTCCATGACACCGTGCAGTTCGGGGGTGCCGCGGCCGCCGGGGCCGACGAAGCCGACGGCGTGGGAGTCGTCGACCATGACCATGGCGTCGTAGCGGTCGGCCAGGTCGCAGATCTCGCGCAGCGGCGCCACATAGCCGTCCATCGAGAACACGCCGTCGGTGACGACCAGCTTGCGGCGCGCCCCGCCCTCGGTGGCCTCCTTCAACTGCCGCTCCAGGTCCGCGAGATCGCGGTTGGCGTAGCGGAAGCGGCGGGCCTTGGACAGCCGGATGCCGTCGATGATCGAGGCGTGGTTGAGGGCGTCGGAGATGACCGCGTCCTCCGGGCCGAGCAGCGTTTCGAACACGCCGCCGTTGGCGTCGAAGCAGGAGGAGTACAGGATCGTGTCCTCCTGGCCGAGGAACGCCGACAGCCGGGCCTCCAGCTCCTTGTGCACCTCCTGGGTGCCGCAGATGAAGCGCACGGAGGCCATGCCGTAGCCCCAGCGGTCCAGGGCCTCGTGGGCGGCGGCGACGACCTCGGGGTGGTCGGCGAGGCCGAGGTAGTTGTTGGCGCAGAAGTTGAGGACCTCGCCGGGGCGGCCGCCCGCGGTGACCTCGACGGTCGCGGACTGCGGGGTGCCGATGACGCGCTCGGGCTTGTGCAGCCCGGCGGCGCGGATCTCGTCGAGGGTGGCGCGCAGGTCGTCGCGCACGGAGTCGAACATCAGGGTGCTCCTTGAAGGTGCCGGCAGAAGAGCGGCGGAAGAAGGGGGTACGCGGTCACACGGTCCAGTCGAGGATGATCTTTCCGCCCTTGCCGCTCGCGGCGTCGGCGAAGGCCGCCTCGAAGTCCTCGTAGCCGTACCGGCCGGTGACGACGGGGGCGAGGTCGAGGCCGCCCTCCAGCAGCACCGACATGGCGTACCAGGTCTCGAACATCTCCCGGCCGTAGATGCCCTTGATGGTGATCATCGAGGTGACGACACGGGCCCAGTCGACGGGGAACTCCTGGGCGGGCAGGCCGAGCATGGCGATCTTGCCGCCGTGCGTCATGTTCGCGATCATGTCGCGCATCGCCTCGGGACGGCCGGACATCTCCAGGCCGACGTCGAAGCCCTCGCGCAGGCCCAGCGTGCGCTGCCCCCCGGCGATCGTGTCCCGGGAGACGTCGAGGGCGAGGCTCACGCCGATCTTGCGGGCCAGCTCCAGCCGCTCCTCGCTCACGTCGGTGATCACCACGTTGCGCGCGCCCGCGTGCCGCGCGACGGCCGCCGCCATCAGGCCGATCGGGCCGGCGCCGGTGATCAGGACGTCCTCACCGACCAGCGGGAAGGACAGCGCGGTGTGCACGGCGTTGCCGAACGGGTCGAAGATCGCGGCGATGTCGAGGTCGACGGGGACGCGGTGCACCCAGACGTTGGCGGCGGGCAGGGCGACGTACTCGGCGAACGCGCCGTCGCGTCCCACACCGAGGCCGACGGTGGCCCGGCACAGGTGGCGGCGTCCGGCCAGGCAGTTGCGGCACTTGCCGCACACCAGGTGGCCCTCGCCGCTGACCCGGTCGCCGGGCTTGATGTCGGTGACGTCGGAGCCGGTCTCGACGACCTCGCCGACGAACTCGTGCCCGACCACGAGCGGGGTGCGGATCGCCTGCTGGGCCCAGCCGTCCCAGGCCCGGATGTGCAGGTCGGTGCCGCAGATGCCGGTCCGCAGGACCTTGATCAGTACATCGCCGGGTCCGATGGCGGGCTCGGGGACGTCCGCGAGCCACAACCCGGGCTCCGCCTTCTGCTTGACCAGCGCCTTCAACGCTACTGCTCCTGTGGTTCCGGCCCCGGGTCCGGGCATGCCGGGGCAGCCCGCGTCCGGGGGGAGGGGTGGATTCCGCTAGCAATCTGCCGTACGGCGGCACGATGGTCCATCGAGGATTTCTTAAGCGCGGCCACAGCTCCGCTTCACGCCGTCCGCGAGCGCGCTCGCGCGAGGTGCGAGGCCTTCGCCCGGCCGTCAGAACAGGAAGCCCTCTGTCTCCCCGCGTTCCAGCCGCGGGGCGAGTTCCGCCGCGGCCGCCTTGATGGTCCGAAGCCCCTCCCTGCCCCATGGCCGCGGCTCGACGTCGACGACGCACACCGTGCCCAGCACCATCTGCGTACTGTCGATGAGCGGCGCGCCCAGATAGGAGCGGATGCCGAACTCGTCCACGATCGGGTTGCCCGCGAAGCGCGGATAGTCGCTGACGTCCTCCAGCACCAGCGCCTTGCGCCGCACCACGACATGCGGGCAGAAGCCGTGGTCGCGGGCCAGGCGGCGGCCCACCTCACGCCGGCTCCCGTCGCCGTCGCCGCCGGTGTCGACGGTCAGGACGTCACGCTCGGGCCGGTGCAGTCCGGCGAAGAACTGCCCTTCCTCGTCGAGGAAGTTGACCATCGCGTACGGCGCCCGGGTGAACGCGGCGAGGCGGTCGGCGAAGGCGTCCAGGGCCGGCTCGGGCCGCTCCCCCAGGCCCAGCCGCCGCAGTCGCTCGGTGCGGGCGGGGGCGTCCTTGTCCTCGGGGGTCAGCAGCAGGCGACCGGCCGGGCGGGGCGGGTCGTAGCTCATGGCCGGGCTCCGTCGCTGTCGGCGTATGTCATGTACGGGCTCCGTGGCGGTGTGCGAGTGTCAGTGTGCCGGGGTCACCTGTGCGCGCCCTGGCTCGGTGCGGGGACGGCGGGTGCATGGGCGATGAGATGCCGGACGAGGGTCAGCAGGGTCTGGATGCCCGAGCTGGAGATACGGGCGTCGCAGGGGACCACGGGGATCCGCGGGTCGAGGTCGAGGGCCGCCCGCACCTCCTCGGGGTCGTAGCGGTGGGCGCCGTCGAACTCGTTGACGCCGACGACGAAGGCGAGGCCGCGCCGTTCGAAGAAGTCGACGGCGGCGAAGCACTCCTCCAGCCTGCGGGTGTCGGCGAGGATCACCGCGCCCAGGGCGCCCTCGCACAGCTCGTCCCACATGAACCAGAACCGTTCCTGGCCGGGCGTGCCGAACAGGTAGAGCACGTGCCTCGGGTCCAGGGTGATGCGGCCGAAGTCCATCGCGACGGTCGTCTCGACCTTGTTCTCCACGCCGTCGAGGTTGTCCGTTGCCGCGCTGACCGTGGTGAGCAACTCCTCCGTGCTCAGCGGCGCGATCTCGCTGACCGCGCCGACGAAGGTGGTCTTGCCCACCCCGAACCCTCCCGCCACCAGGATCTTCAGCGCGGTGGGGAAGGGATCGAGGCCGCCGTCGTAGTCAGAGCTGTCGTCGTAGTCCATCGAGCACTGCCTCCAGAAGAGCCCGGTCGGTGGGGTGGTGGTACGCGGGGGGCCTGGTGGTCAGCGCCCCGCAGTCGACGAGGTCGGACAGCAGCACCTTGGTCACCACGGCCGGCAGCTTCAGATGGGCGGCGACCTCGGCCACCGGGAGGGGGGCGCGGCACAGGTCGAGTGCCTGGCCGTGCTCCGGGCCGAGGTAGGCCAGCGGTGTCACCCCGGTGGCCATCACCTGCGACATGAGGTCGAGTGCGATGCTGGGCCGGGTGCGGCCGCCGCTGACGGTGAAGGGGCGCACCAGCCGTCCGGCCGCGTCGTCGAGCCAGGGCCTGTCGCCGGCCGCCGCCGCGCTCAAGGCCGCAGCGCCCGGGATTCGACGGAATGCTGCCGGGGCGCGGTCTCGAGGTAGGGGCGGACGCTCTTGACCAGCATCGCCATCTCGTAGCCCAGCACGGCCGCGTCGGCCTCGCGGCCGGCGAGCACGGCGAGGCAGGTGCCGGTACCGGCGGTGGCGACGAACAGCAGTGTCGAGTCCAGTTCGACGACGACCTGCCGTACCTCGCCGCCGTCGCCGAAGCGGACGCCGGCGCTGCGGCCGAGGGAGTACAGGCCGGAGGCCAGGGCGGCCATGTGGTCGGCGCTGTCGTGGTCGAGGCCGTGCACGGACTTCACCAGCCCGTCGCAGGACAGCAGCACCGCGCTGGTGGTGTGCGGTACGCGCTGCACGAGGCCGCTCATCAGCCAGTCGAGGTCGGAGACACGGCCGGTCGACGCATCGTTCGCCATGGTGGATCGACTCCTTGGGGTCCGAAGGTCTGCGCAAGCGCTGGGGTCGGGAGTGGTGGCGGGGCTGGGCGGGCTGATCATCCGGCCGGCTCGCTCCCGTCGTGCCGGAGGGTGAGGTGCTGTCCTGGCAGGAGCACGGGCCGCGCCTCCGTCGCACCGGACGCGTCCAGGGGGTGGGCGCCGCCCGGGGGGTGCGGGTCGTGCGGGCGGGCCGGCTCCGCGGCGGCCGGCTCCCGGCGCTGCTCCGACTCGGCGAGTCCCGTCCCGCGCCGGAAGGCCGCCATCAGCCCGGGGTCGTGGCCGGCGACGTACTCGGATTCCTGGCGCGGCAGCGGGCCACCGCGCAGCTGCGGCACGAGGTGCTCCTGGGCGCGCCGCCGGGGCAGTCGGGGCCTCTCCATGGTTCCGCGCACCGCTCCGGCGCGCGGAACGGGCGGCGCATCGGCGTTCGCCGCCGTGGCTGCCCGCTCGGCGGGCCGGATGCCCGGCACGGCCTCCGCGGGAGTGTCCTGCCCTTCGCGTGCCGTTCGCCGCGGCAGGGGATCGGGGTGGTCGCCGTCGGCGGACTCGACGGACCGCACGTCGTCACCGGGCGAGGCGGGGGCGGGGGCGGGCAGTGGATCGCCGCCGGGTCCGGGGGTGGGCGTGTCGCCACCGGACAACGGCATGGGCATGGGCGTGTCGCCACCGGACATCGGCGTGTGGCCCCCGGGAGCGGGCGCGGGTACGGACATGCGCGTGCCGCCACCGGACATGGGCGCAGGAACGGACACAGGCATGTCGTCCCCAGACACAGGCCCAGGCATGGACACAGGCATGTCGCCACCGGAGATCGGCGCGTGTACCGACACAGGCATGTCGCCACCAGACATCGGCGCAGGCACAGACATGGGTGTGTCGCCCCCGGACACAGGCGTGACGGGTCCGGGGGCGCCGTTCACGCGGGGTACGGCGGGCGGCGGCAGAACGCCTCCGTGTGCGCCGGGGACGCGGCGCGCGTCGGCGCCCGCCACGGGATGCATCCCGCCGTCGCGTCGGCGCGTGTCGCCGGGGCGGGCGGGGCCGCCGAGCAGGCCGGTGACGGGGCTCGGCGCGGGTCGTACGCCGGTGCCGTGCACGCCTCGCGCGGGCTCCCCGCGACGGCCGGACACGGCCGTCGCCCGGTGGGTGCCGCCGCCGTTCAGGGCCGGCGGGACAGCGTGCGCGTGGCCGCCGTCCGGGAGTGACGGGGCGGCGCTCGACGGGTACGGCGCCGGGGCCGCGGGCCGCATGCCGGTGTCCAGCGCCCCGAACGACGTGCCGGAGGCTCCCGTTGACGTTCCCAGCAGTGCCTGCGGCACGACGACGACCGCCTGCACACCGCCGTAGATGTTGGTCTGCAGGCGGACGGTGATGCCGTGCCGCCTGGCGAGCTGGGAGACCACGTACAGCCCGATGCGGCCGTCGGCGAGCAGGCTCGCGACGTTGACCTGGTCGGGGTCGGCCAGCAGGGCGTTCATCCGGACCTGCTCGCCGACCGGCATGCCCAGGCCCCGGTCCTCGACCTCCACCGCGAGTCCGGAGGTGACGAGGTTGGCGCGCAGCAGGACCTGGGTCTGCGGCGCGGAGAACAGCGTGGCGTTCTCGACGAGTTCGGCCAGCAGGTGGATCACGTCGGCGACGGCGTGGCCGCGCAGCCGCCCCTCGATCGGCGGGGCGAGTTTGACCCGCGAGTACTGCTCGACCTCGGCGATGGCCGAGCGCAGCACCTCCGTCATGCAGACCGGGTTGCTCCACTGGCGGCGGGAGACGGCTCCGCCGAGGACGGCGAGGTTCTCGGCATGCCGGCGGACCCGGGTGGCGAGGTGGTCGACATGGAAGATGCCCTTGAGCAGGTCGGGGTCCTCGATGTCGTTCTCCAGCTCGTCGAGGGTGGAGATCTCCCGGTGCACGAGGGACTGGAGGCGCCGGGCGAGATTGACGAAGACCTCCAGTTTCTGTTCGCTGCCCGTCTGGCTGGACAGCTGGGCGGCCTGCACGACGGCGGCGACGGCCCCGTCGTGGGCGCGCGCCAGGTCGGCTGCGAGCAGGTCGACCTCGTCGGCGTCCTCCGACGGACCGCCGCGCGGCTTGCGCCGCGGCGGGGCCTCGCCCTGGCGCAGGGCGTCGACGAGGGCGCGCAGTTCGGCCTCGCGGTGCGCGGTGCCGCGGCGCAGGACGCCGATCCGGTCGTGCACCGAACGGGCGGCCCGGCCGGCGGCGAGGGCGGCGATCGCGATGCCCGCGAGCGTGACCGCGAACGCCCCGGCGAGCACGGCCCACAGGACGAGACCGGGGCGTGCGCCGGTGGAGCGCACGGTGAAGAGCACGGCCGCGCCGGCGCTGAGCGCGACCGAGGTCGGCGGCAGCACCGCCAGGCGCAGCAGCTGAGGCCGTAGACGGGTCTCGGGCAGCGAGGGGACGGTGCGGGTGACCGAGCGCCCGTGCCGCCCGCCCTCACGGCGGTCTGCGCGGGCGGCCGGTGCACGGAGGTGAGACATCTGTTCCTCGTACGGGTCCGTCGGGCCTGTGTACTCGCGCCTGGGGCGCGAGCGGGCATGCGCCATCGCTTTGCCGGTCGACAGCGGCGCGTGTACGGCCCCGCGTCGCCCCACGGCCACTCACAGTAGTCACCAACGCGCCAAGCGAGAGGGAAGGTTGACGAAATCCCCCAGGAAGCGTCCCGCTCTGGTATGAGCGTTCGCACGACAGAGCGAGCACCTTCGCCGTCACAGACCAGCGAACCGAAATACTTCGATCCCACCTGGTCGGAACCGGTCGTGAACGGACGGCGGGGCCGGAGAGGCATCTCCTCTCCGGCCCCGCCGTCCATGCGGTCTCGGTCCGGTCTCGTCCGGTCTCGTCCGGCCGGAACGATCCCGGCTCCCCCCTGCCCCGACCAGCGCCCTCGGCACCGTCACCCGCTGTGCCGGTCCGTGCTCAGGCGACCGGGGAGTAGCCGCCGCGAGGTGGTGGTGTGCCGCCGCCCGCCGCCCATCCCGCCGGCGGACGCCCGCGAGGCGGTTCCGCCCCCGGGCGGACGCGGGTGAGCAGCCCGAGTTCCGCGGCACGCACTCCCGCCTGGAAACGGGACCTTGCGTCGAGGAGTTCCATGATGGTGGCGATGTGCCGACGATAGGTGCGCACCGAGATGGACAGCTCACGGGATGCGGCCTCGTCGGTGGCCCCGGTGTGGAGGTAGTGGAGTATCTGCTGGACGAGTTCGACACGGGCATGGGCGCCGAAGCCCAGCCAGGCGGTGGCGTCGACCGCGTGACTCCAGACGGTGTCGAAGAGGGTCTGGCCGCACTGGGCCACGGAGGACGCCCGCAGGACGGACGCCTGTCGCTCGCCGGCCATCTCGGTGCACACCAGCGCCGTCCGGCCGTCGGCGATCAGGGCCGTCATCAGCGGAATGCGGGCAATGCGGACGGCCTTGCGCCCCCTGCGGGCGAACTCCCGCACCAGGTCGTGGTCGAGCGTGGCACGGGTGCACAGGATCCGGATCCGCAAGTCGCCGCGTCTCAGGAGCAGTTCACGCAGCATCGCGCAGACGGCCTCCGCGTGGCCGGGTAAGGCGACCACGGCGTCGACGGTACGTCCAGCCCCTTCCACCAGTTCCACGGCGGCGGCGAGGATCTCGGGGTCGACCGGGTTCAGCCCGGTGGCGAGCGGTTCGCGGGACATCCCGTCCCGGTGCTTCGCCACCATGGAGAGGATCACGGAATGCACGTCCAGGAGGGCCTTGTCCATGTCGTGCCGGACCGCCCCCTCCCCGTCGGCTCCCCCGTGTTCGTGCGACCTTCCCCCGAACTGGTTCCGCATTCCTCACCCCGTCTGGCCGAATCTGACTGCACCTGAGTGCTCGACCATGGCGATGGGCATGCCCGGTGAAGGCCGCGCCCGCGCCCCGATCGCGCACTGCCGGCCGCCGGGCCGCACGATTCGGACTGGCAGGCGCCGGCGGTTTGGGCGCGAGTCCCCCGCCCTCATGGGACGTGGGGGCCCACCTGGGACACGTATGATGTCTGTGAACTGGATGGGACGCTAGTTCGGCAACATGTTCCACGTCAACGGCCCCTGGACCAAAGAAAGTTCTGCCGGGAAGTAAACCTCCGGAGACCGGTCGGAACCCCTCTCGGCATCCTCGTGCGCACCACCCGCCGTCACTCCTCCAGCCGGATCGCCCGGGCCGGGCAGACCGCGGCTGCGTGCCGGACGTCGTCGGCGCGGTCGGCGGGCGGGTTGTCGTCGAGCAGTACGGCGGTGCCGTCCTCGTCCCGCTGGTCGAAGACGTCGGCGGCGGTCAGCACGCACTGGCCGGAGGCGACGCACGTGTCCTGGTCGATGAGCACCTTCATGACTTCCTCCTCGGAGAAGTGGCGCGACCTGCCCGGGCCGACGGCCGGGCCCCGACCGCCCGGAACGTCCGGGCGCGAAGAGAGCTGATCCGTGCGGGCGTGGCGTCACCGCCCCGCGGGCGTCACCACCCCGCGCACAGATCAGCCCGCGACCACCGGCTACTTGCCGGCCGCCGCCTCCATCTCGCGCACCAGGCTGAGCGGCCGCATGTCGGTCCAGTTCTCGTTGACGTACTCCAGGCACGCCTCCCGGCTGTCCCGGCCGTGCGCGACCGTCCAGCCCGCCGGCACCTCCGCGAAGGCCGGCCACAGCGAGTGCTGTCCCTCGTCATTGACCAGCACGTAGTAGTCGGCGTCGTTGTCCTCGAAAGGATTGGTGCTCATATGCCCTTCTCCATCCTGCGATGCGGTCCGCCTGAACCGGGTTGTGTCCACAAGAGATTGCGGGAAATCCTTCGTATCGGTGTTTTCGATCCTCCCGGACGGTTCGATTTCGAGCTGGGTAAGCGGCTGAGGAACATCAGAGCCTGACGGGGAGGGCGGCCGGTGCCCTGACGAGCAGGGCGGGCTGATAACGCAGTTCCGACGGGTGCACGGCGAGACGGACGTCCGGGAATCGCTCGTAGACGCGCCGGATCGATATCTCCGCCTGGGCCCGGGCCAGATGCGTTCCGATGCAGTAGTGGATGCCGTGGCCGAAGGTGAGGTGCGCCGGCTTCGGCCGGTCGATGTCCAGTTCGTCCGGCCGGTCGGGGAAGGCCTCCGGATCGTGGTTCGCGCTGGCCGGGGAGAGCATCACGATCTCGCCCGCCGGAATCGTGGTGCCCGCGATCTCGACGTCCTCCAGGGTCAGCCGCTGAAGGGTGTACATCATGGGTCCGGCGAAACGGATCAACTCGTCGACCACCTGGGGGATCCGGTCGAGGTCGGCCTTGAGCCGCGCGGCCTGCCCGGGGTGGGTCAGCAGCCCGACGAAGCAGCCGGTCACCAGCGCGGTGGTCGTCTCGTTGCCGCCGGTCATCAGCGCGAACGCGGTGGAGAGGATCTCCTTCGGGGTCAGCAGCTTGTCGCCCTCGGCGTGCACCATCGCGGAGACGAGGTCGTCGCTCGGGTGGTGCTTCTTCTCCGCGATCAGATCGGCCATGTACGTGGACAGTTGCCTGGTGTGCTCGGCGAGGACGCCGGTCGGATCGGCCGCGTCGGTGGACCGCATCGTGTTCGACCAGACCTTGAACTGCCGCCAGTCGGAGGCCGGAACGCCCAGCAACTGGGCGATCGCGATGATCGGCAGCGGCTCGGTGAGACCGGCCAGCAGGTCCGGCCGCGGCTGCCCGGCCAGCTCGTCGAGCAGTCCGTCGACGACCTTCTCCAGGCTGGGGCGCATGTTCGCGACCCGTTTGGGGGTGAAGGCGAACACCAGCGCCTTGCGCAGCCGGGTGTGCCGCGGCGGGTCGGAGTTGGCCAGGTGATGCGTGATCTCGTCGGCCGGTGTCAGCTCCTTGCCGATCTGCCGGCCGAGCGCCCGGTACAGGCTCCCGATGTCCCGGCTCATCCGGGGGTCGGCCAGTGCGTTGCGGACGTCCTCGTGCCGGGTGACCACCCAGGCCCGCGCTCCGTCGGGCGTCCGCACCATGGTCACCGGCTGTTCGGCGCGCAGCACGGCGAAGGTCGGATACGGGTTCTGGGTGTAGTCGTCACTGAACATCCAGTGCTTCGAAAGCGCTCCGCCGGCTGCCATCGATGCTCTCCCTGCGGTCGTCCGGTGCCTCCGCACTGTTCGCGGGGCACGTCCGGCCCACCAGCCTGGCCCGGCCGGATGCCGCCGTCAGCGCTGATGTGGAATCTTCGATGTACCGCTCCGGGCCGGGCCGCGAGTGCCGGAAAGGGCACCTCACCTCCGAGGGCCGGGTGATCCGGTCCCACGGCCGGCGAAGGCTGCCCCGGCCGCACACGGCGGTCCGTGCTGATTCGAATTCTTCGTACCGACCTGGTGAACGCCGGTTCACCCCGGCTACGTTCGCCGAGGCGTGTGAATGATGCGCCGAATTCCAAGAGGAATTGCCGGCATGAGCGAGGAACATCCGTGCCGGACTTGGTGATCGAACTCTTCCAATCCGTGCGCGGCTCGTTCGGGCCTGCGTCACCATCACGAGGGAGCAGGAGCGATATGACGACCTCTGCGGAGAGCACGTCCGAGAAAATCAAGGAAATCGTCTGCGACATTCTCGAGCTCGAGGAGGACGAGGTCACCGAGAGCAGCCTGTTCAAGGAGGACCACGGCGCCGACTCGCTGCGTGCGATCGAGATCCTCGCCGCCCTGGAGAAGCACTTCCACGTCGTCATCGACCAGGCCGAACTGGGCCGCATGGTCAACCTCAAGGGTGTGGAAGAGGTCGTCGCGGAAGCCGCCGGCAAGTAGCCCCGAGCGAGCGGTACCGCCGCGGCACCGCCGATCGAAACCGGACGGAGAGACCATGCGTGCAACTGCAACCAGCAACGGGTCGGCACCACCAGCGCATCGCGTGGTCCTGACCGGCTTCGGAGTCTTCTCGAGCATCGGTGTGGGCGCGGTCGAGTTCGCCGAGGGGCTGCGGTCCGGGCTCAGCGGCGCCAAGCCGATCACCAGGTTCGCGACCGAGGGGTTCGCCCACGCCAACGGCTGCGAACTCGTCGGCTTCGAGCCACGCCAGTGGATCCGCACCCTGGAGGTCGACGAACTCGGCCCCGCCACCCGCTTCTCGGTGGCCGCGGCCCGGATGGCCGTGGCCCACGCCGGACTGAGCGAGGACGTCCTGCGCGGTCAGCGCGGCCTGATCTCCATCGGGTCCACCGACGGGGAGTCGCACGACCTCGACCGCCTGGTCGAGACCGAGATCGAGCACGGACCCGAGAAGATGGATCCGAAGGTGGTCCGGCGGGTTCCGGCGAGCCGGCTTGCCACGGCCGTCGCGCACGAACTGGGCCTGGAGGACGTCGAGGCGGTCACCATTCCGACCGCCTGCGCCGCGGGCAACTACGCCATCGGCTACGGCTTCGACGCGGTGCGCACCGGCGAGGTCGAGTTCGCGCTGTGCGGCGGCGCGGACGCGATGTGCCGCAAGACCTTCGCCGGCTTCTACCGGCTGGGCACGATCGCCCCGGACTGCTGCCGGCCGTTCGACAAGGACCGCAAGGGCATCCTGACCGGTGAAGGCGCCGGCGTACTGGTCCTGGAGTCCCTGGAGTCGGCACTGCGCCGCGGTGCCACCATCCACGCCGAGGTCCTGGGCTACGGGCTGAACTGCGATGCCGACCACCCGGTCGCGCCCAACCAGGGCAGCATCGCCCGCTGCATGGAACTGGCCCTGAACAACGCCGGGGTGAAGCCGTCCGAGGTCGATCTGATCTCCGCGCACGGAACCGGCACCAAGGCGAACGACGTCACCGAGACCCGCGCGGTCCGCGACGTCTACGGCGAGGCGCCGCCGCGCACCGTCTCGCTGAAGTCGATGCTCGGCCACACCATGGGCGCCGCCAGCGCGCTCGCCGCGATCGCCTGCGCCCTGGCCGTCGAGGGCGGGTTCATCCCGCCGACCATCAACCACCGGGAGACCGACCCCGAATGCGAGGTCGACTGCGTGCCCAACCACGCCGTCGACGCCGAGCTGAGGATCGTGCAGAACAACGGGATGGCCTTCGGCGGCAACAACGCCGTGGTGATCCTCGCCAAGTACGAGGAGCAGGCCTCATGAGCCGGCCCGTCGTCGGAATCGGCGCGGTCGCGAGCATCGGCCGCGACCCGTCCGAGCTGTTCGAGAGCCTGTGCGCCGGACGGAGCGGGCTGGCTCCGCTGCGCGGCTTCGACCGGTCGAAGTTCAAGGCGGGCCATCTCTTCGAGATCGACGACCGGCCCGCGCCGGGCGTGGACGTGCCGGGCCGGGCGACCGGGTTCCTGCTCGACGCGGTGGGCCAGGCGGCCCGTGACGCCGGCCTCGGTGAGGACCTCCGCGACGTGCCGATCCTGATCGGCACCGGACTGCGGGAACTGCGGTCGCTGGAGCTGTGGTGGCGCGACGGCGCCGAGTTCGCGGCGGAGCGGATGCATTTCGGCACCGCCCTTCGGGAACGCTTCGGCGCGGTCGACACGCACACCTTCTCCAACGCCTGCTCCGCCTCGCTGTACGCGCTGGCACTCGCCGTCGACCAGCTGGAGACCGGCGCGGTGGAGCACGTGATCGTGGCCGGCACCGACTCGATCACGGAGAGCATGTTCGGGCTGACCGACGCCTTCCAGCTGGAGCCGCCCGGCCGGCTCAGACCCTTCGACGTCGACCGCAAGGGCACCATCCTCGGCGAGGGCGCCGGCGCGATCGTGCTGGCGCGCGAGCCGGACCACCGCCGGATCCACGGCAGGGTGCGGTCGGTCGGTGTGAACTGCGACGCCCACCACACCACCGCGCCCCTCCAGGCCGGGGTCGCCGCCGCGATCAGGCAGGCGCACCAACGGGCCGGGGTGAAACCGGAGAACGTGGACCTGGTCATGCTGCACGGCACCGGTACCCCGCTCAACGACGAGGTGGAGGTACGGGCCCTGCGCGAGGTCTTCGGCGAGCACGAGCGCGTACCGCTGGTGACCGCCGTCAAGTCGATGACCGGGCACACCGCCGGCTCGGCCGGGGCGCTCAGCCTCATCACGGCCCTGCGGGCGATGTCGACCGGGCGGATCCCGCCGGTGACCGAACTCGACGAACCCACCGAGGACGTGAGCGCGTTGCGGCTGGTGCACACCACCGAGGCCACCGGTCGCGTCGATGTGGCGCAGGTCAACGGCTTCGGCTTCGGCGGACTGAACGCGGTGGCCATCGTGGAGGCGGCCCGATGAACGAGTTCCCGCGGATCGTGGTCAGCGGTGTGGGTACTGCCCTGCCCGGAGTGGCCGGTACCGAGGACCTGGTGACCGGACCGGGCTTTCCCGCGGAGCCGGTGGACCCGGCCGCCCGGCTCGGCAGGAAGGGCCTGAAGTACAAGGACCGCGCCACCCGGCTCGGTCTGTGCGCGGCCTTCGCCGGACTGTGCGACGCCGGACTGAGGGACGCGGACGGCCCGCTGGTCGAGGGCGGCGGCGTCGGTGTCGTGGTGGCGTCCAACTACGGGAACGCGGACACCGTCTGCCGCGTGGTCACGACCATCGCGGCCGAGACGACCCGGGGCACGAGCCCGATGGACAGCCCCAACGCCTCGAGCAACATCGTCGCCTCCGAGATCGCGATCCGGTTCAAGCTGGGCGGCCCGAACCTGACCGTCTGCAACGGCGACGCCTCTGGGCTCGACGCCCTGCGCTGGGCCGCGGGCCTGCTGCGCTCCGGACGGGCCGAGCACGTGCTGGTCGTCGGGGTCGAACCGGACAACGAGGTGGTGCGCGAGCTGGTCGGCGCGGACCGCATCGTGGACGGGGCCGTCGCGGTGGTCCTGGAGCGTGCCGAGACCGCGCGGGCGCGCGGCGTACGCCCGAGGGCCCGTCTGGGCGGCTTCGTGCGCACCGGCGGGGTCGAGGAGTGCGTCGGACGGCTCGACGCGCTCGGCTCCGGCACCCCGGCCGGCTGGTACCCGCCGGAGATCGCCGACGACGAACCGCCCGCGGCGCTGCTCGCCGGGGTCCCCCGGTACCGGATGCCCGACGGCTGGGGCGCGCTCTCCGGTGCGCTGGGCCTGGTGCAGTGCGCCGCCGCCACCGGCCGGTTCGACGCGGGCGAGCCCGGCCCCCTCTACGCGCTGGCCGGCCGCGGGAACGACGGTGTGGCCGGAGTCCTCCTGCTCGCCCCCGGAGACGCCCGGTGAGCCGTGACCGGCCGCAGGCGCCGGGCCGGTCCGGTGGCGCGGCGTGCACGGTGCACCGCAAGCGGCCCACGGGCGGTACCCGTGCCCTCCTGCTGCACGGCCTGGCCAACAGCTCCTCCGTGTGGGACGAGTTGGCCGGGAGCGAGGCCGGCGGCCTGGACCTGTGGGCCGCAGAACTGCCCTGGGGCGGCGGGCAGTCACCGGCCTGGGCCTACGGCCAGGACGCCTCCCGGGCGGTCGCGGACGCGCTCGGGCAGGTCCCCGGCGGCGCCGGCATCGTGGTGGCCCACTCCTTCTCCACCGTGCTGCTGCTGGACCTGCTCGGCGAGGAACTCGCCCGGGGTGGCGACCCGTTCGCACGCCACGGCATCGAGGGCCTGGTGCTCGTGTCGCCGTTCTACCGCCGCGATCCGGAGAGCTTCGAGTACGGCGTCGTCGGCGACATGCTGGAGAACTTCCGCCGCACCATGGAAGAGGGCATCCGGGTGATGGCCGGGCCCCGGCTCGACCCCGCGCTGCGCCGCGACATGGCACAGCGGGTCTGCGAACGGGTCGGCCCGTACGGCTACCTGAGCTTCTTCCGCAGCTATCTGCGCACGCCCTGGCTGCGCACCGACCTGGTCACGGTGCCCTCGCTGGTGATCGGCGGCGAGGACGACTTCACCGCCGTCCCCGCCGAGAGCACGGCGCTGGCCGCCGATCTCCCCGACGCACGCTGCCGGTTCATCCCCGGGGCCGGCCACTTCCCGATGGTGGATCAGGCGGACGCCTTCTCCGCCGCCCTCGCTGAGTTCGTCGACTCGATCGGCCGCCCCGTGCCCGCAGTCGTCGACCAACCCGCTTGACAGAAAAGGAGCCTGAGCAGCATGACGTCCCCCATCAGCAGCGTTCCCGAGCCGACCGAGCAGGCGTTGAACGACTTCTTCGACGCCGCCGGCCACTTCTCGCTGCGGCCGTCCTACGAGGGCGGCAACATCAGCACGACCATCGGCTTCAAACACGTGCACTACCTGCTCGAGGCCGCCGTGCTCGAGCACTTCCGCACCGCCGGTCTGGGCGCCACGACCCTCTACGTCGAGTACGGAGTCGGCTTCGACGTCGTCTCCGTGGACACCCGGCTGCACACGGTGCTCACCCTGGACGACACGGTCGACGTCGAGGTCAAGCCGGTCACCAAGGACTCCGACACCCGGCTGCGTTTCGCGGTCACCGGGACCGTGGAGCGGGACGGGGCGCCGCGCAAGGCGGTGACCAGCAAGTTCGAGATCGCCCTTCGGGCCATCGAGCATGTGCCGGACCCCAGGCCGCTGCCTGAGCGCCTGACCCGCTTCGTGGTGCCGCGGCTGGGCCGGGCGACACCGAGGGAGCTCACCGCCGTCCCGGTGGACAACATCGACCTGTCCGCGCAGCGCGGCGTCACCACGCGCTCCGGCGACCCGGTGCTGGCCGAGATCATCGGCGACGACAACGCCTTCGGCTGGAAGTGGCGAGTGCCCTACTTCTACTGCCACTTCACCAGCCACATGCAGATGTCCGGCTTCCTGCGGCAGATGGAGGAGGTGCTGCACCTGTTCGTCGCCGACCGGGGCATCGCCATCCAGCGCCTGCTGGACGAGCGCAGCTGGATCCCGGTGGTGACCAAGTGCGACATCGAACTCACCGACGAGGTGCGGATCGAGGACGAGCTGTACACCGTCTTCACCGTCGAGGACGTCTTCAAGGCCGTCCTGTTCACCGCCCGGATGGACTGCTACGTGGTGCGTGACGGCGCGCTGGTGCGGGTCGCCACCGGACACATCACGCACGGCTACGTCACCAAGGAGTCGCCGGAGCGTGACTGGTCCCTGGTCACCTTCGACGACGAGGTGCTGGCCGCGCTGGGCGGCAAGACCGCCGCCGCCGGCTGACCGGACCTGTCAAAAGGAGCTGTTGCCATGAGCAGCGACACCATGGGCGCCGTCCGCAGACCGGTGATCACCGCCTGGTCGGCCGTGTCCCCGTTCGGGATGGGGCGTGCGGCGTTCGTCGAGGGGATGCACGAGGGCGCTGAGACCGCCGTCCGGATCGACCGCGAGCAGTGGCAGGTGCCCGACGAGCGGGCCAGGCTGGTGCCCGGGTTCAGTCCGCGCGCGGCACTGGGCCGCAAGGGCACCCGGTCGATGGACCGGGTGACGGGACTCGCGGTCAGCGCCGTCGGCGCACTGCTCGACGACGCCGAGCGCAACCGCGAGGTCGCCACCGGCGACCGCGGGGCCGTCGTGCTCGGCACCACCACCGGCAGCGCGCAGAGCATGATGGACTTCACCCGGGACTCGCTGACCGGTGAACAGCCGTACTTCGTCGACCCGGCGCAGATGCCCAACACGGTGATGAACTGCGCGGCCGGCCAGTGTGCGATCCGGCACCGGATCAAGGGCCCGAACGCCACCATCGCCGGAGGCCGGCTGGCCGGGCTGCTCGCGCTGAACTACGCGCGCAGACTGCTCGGCGCGGGCCGGGCCGAGGCGGTGCTGTGCGGCTCCGCGGAGGAGTACTCCAACGAGCGGGCCTGGCTGGAGTGGCACACCAGGGGCGACGAGGAGAAGCCGGCGCTGCTCGGCGAGGGCGCCGGCATGCTGCTGCTGGAACCCGAGGAGTCCGTCGCCGCCGAACACGTGCTGGCCGAGGTGCTGGCCGTGGAGAGCGGCGTGTTCGCCGAGGGCCGGCTGCCGATGGTGCTCGGCTCCTGTCTGCGCCGCGCCATGGACCGCGCCGGGGTCGGCCCGTCGCAGGTGTGGGCGGCCGTCCCGTGCGGCGCCGGCGACGCGCTCGGCGAGCGGGAACGCGGTGTGCTGGCCGGGGTGTTCGGCACTGCAGCGCTCGAACGGGTGCGGAACACCGAGCTGTTCGGGGACGCCTCGGCGGCGTCGGTGAGCCTGCAGATCGCCTCCGTGCTCGCGGTCGCCGAGCGGACGCCCGACGTCGCCGGGCGGGTGGCGGTGGTCACCGCGGTGGAACGCGACGGCGGGACCGGCTGCGCCCTGCTGCGGCTGCGCTGAGCACCCGGCCGTACCCGGAGACGACCGGGCCGTACCCGGAAACCAATCGAACGGAGGAGAGCGGTAGTCATGGCGGCACAGCCCTTCGAGAAGCTGGACAAGGAAGAACTGCGGCGGACCCTGGCCGATGTGATAGACGTCGACGCCACCGAGATCGAGGAAGCCACCGACTTCGTGGAGGAGTTGCAGGTCGACTCGCTGCTCCTGCTGGAACTGGTCGTGGTGCTGGAGAAGAAGTACCAGGTCAAGTTCACCGAGCAGGAGATGCGGACGGCCCGCACCTTCAGTCAGGCGCGCGCGCTGCTGGAGCGCAAGCTGGCGGTGTCGGCGTGACCACCTCCTCGCCCGAGGCGCCGGCCGGGCCGGTCGTCCGGGGCTCCTTCGCCCCGAGGCCCTCCCCGGTGGACGCCGGGATCGAGGTGACGTCGGTGGCCCGGTCCGGGGCGGCCGGCGGGGACGGCCGCGTGCTCAGCGCGGTGGTCACCGTCGCGATCGACAGGACGGAGCCGGTCTTCGCCGGCCACTACCCCGACTTCCCGATCTTCCCCGGCGTGTGCATCGTCGAATGCGTGCAGCGCGGCGCGCTCGCGGTGGCCGAGCGGTCCGGGATGCCCGAACCCCGGCTGATCGCGGTGGAGTCCACCCGTTTCCTCGGTGCGGTCTACCCGGGCGACCTGCTGACCGTGCGCCTGGAGCTGCGCGACCACGAGGGCGGTGTGCGCTGCCGGGCCAGGGCGAGCACCGAGCGGGGCGATGCCGCGTCGGTGCGGCTGCGGCTTTCCGGTGAGGTCGGCGTATGAACACCGTCCAGGTCGAACGCCTGCTTCCGCACCGGTTCCCCATCCTCCTCGTCGACCGGGTCCTCGACCTGGTTCCGGGTGAGAGCGTCACCGCGACCAAGGCGATCACCCGTAACGAGCCGTGCTACCGGAGAGTCGGCACGCACACGGCCGGTGCCTGCCTCGAGTACCCGCAGACGCTCCTGATCGAGTCGTGGGGCCAGGCCGCCGGCATCCTGGCGACCTGGGGCTCCCCCGGCGAGCGGAGCGACACGCACGAGACCGACCGGGTGATGCTGCTCGGCGGACTCTCCGGGGTCGTGTTCCACCGGCCGGCGCTGCCGGGGGACGTGCTCCTGCATCGGGCCCGGCTCTCCCGCGCCCTGTCCGACACCGCGATTTTCGAGGGCGAGACCTCGTGCGACGGCGAGGTGGTGATGTCGGTCGAGCGGATGGTGATGGCCTTCCGCCCCGCCGGCCGGCTGCTGCCGTCCGCCGGTTGAGCCGACGTCCAGCCGACATGGAGGAACACCTGATGACACCGGACACCAAACCGGTCGCGCTGGTCAGCGGAGGCTCGCGCGGTATCGGCCGGGCCGTGGTGAAGCGGCTCGCCGCCGACGGCCACGACGTCAGCTTCTGCTACCAGTCCAACGACGAGGCCGCGACCGCCCTGGAGAAGGAACTCGGCGGACTCGACGTCCGGGTGCTGGCCCGGAAGGTCGACGTGGCCTCGCCGGAGTCGGTACGCGAGTGGGTGACCGAGACCCAGGAGACCCTGGGCACGGTGGACGTCGCGGTCACCGCCGCGGGCATCACCCGTGACAACCCGCTGCTGATGATGACGGACCAGCAGTGGAAGGACGTGCTCGCGGTCAACCTCGACGGCACGTACAACGTCTGCCGCTCGGTGGTGTTCGAGATGATGAAGCGCCGCTCCGGCTCACTGGTGCTGATCTCCTCGGTGGCCGGGGTGCACGGCCACGCCACCCAGTCCAACTACGCGGCGACCAAGGCCGGGATCATCGGCTTCGCCAAGTCGCTGGCCAAGGAGGTCGGCCGCTACGGCATCCGGTCCAACGTGGTCGCCCCAGGATTCATCGAGACCGACATGACCGCGGTGCTGAGCGACAAGGTCCGCGAGCAGATGCTGGCCTCGATCCCCCTGAACCGCTTCGGCGGTGCCGACGAGGTCGCCGACCTGGTGTCCTTCCTGGCCTCCGAGCGCGCCGGCTACATCACCGGTTCCGTCTTCCAGGTCGACGGCGGCATCACCATCTGAGCCCCTCCCCGACTCCCCCACCGAAGGACACCGCCATGGCCAAGAAGCCGCCCCGCTGGTACTTCTCCCTGCGCAGCCCCTATTCATGGTTCGCCCACCACGATCTGAAGAAGCACCACCCCGACGTCCTGGACAGCGTGCGGTGGATCCCGTTCTGGGAGCCGGACGTCCGCAGCGAGGAACTTCTCGCGCAGGCCGGGGTCGAGCTGCCGCTGGTGCCGATGGCGCGGGAGAAGAACTTCTACATCCTCCAGGACGCCCGGCGGCTGGCCGAGGACCGCGGGCTCGACGTCACCTGGCCGATCGACCGGGAGCCGGTCTGGGAGGTGGCGCACCTGGCCTATCTGGTGGCCGAGGACGCCGGGAAGGGCGGGGAGTTCGTCGACCGGGTCTACCGCGCCCGCTGGCAGGAGGCGAAGAACATCTCCGACCCCGCCGTGATCGGCTCGATCGCCGGTGAACTCGGACTGGACGCGGACCGGGCCGCCGGCGCGGCCGACGACCCGGACCTGCGCGCCCGGGGCGTGGAGATCCTGGCCGCCTCGGTGAAGGACGGCCTGTTCGGCGTGCCGTTCTTCGTCCACGGCCACGACAGGTTCTGGGGCGTCGACCGGGTGGCCGGGTTCGTCGCCGCGCTGCGCGGTGTCCCGCGCGCCTCCGTCGCCGTGCCGGACGCGGAGGCGGCCGCGCTGCCGCGGATGGCGGCGGCGGGCGCGGACGCCGGTCACGCCGGCGGCTGCGGTTGAGCCGCCTCCACCGAGACGATCCCGAGGGGGCGCGATGAGCGACGAGTACCGGCTCGCGGGCGACTGGGACGCGATCGTGGTCGGCAGCGGCATGGGCGGTCTGACCTGCGCCGCCTACCTGGCGGTGGCCGGTCATCGGGTGCTGGTGCTCGAACAGGCCGGGGTGCTGGGCGGCAACAGCCATGTCTTCCGACGCCGTTCGGCCTACGAGTTCGACGCCGGGGTGCACTACATCGGCGACTGCGGGCCCGACGGCGTACTGCCGTCGATCCTGCGGGGACTGGGGCTCGGCGACCGCGTCGCCTTCCGGGAGATGGACCCGGACGGATTCGACGAGATCGTCCTGCCCGGGCTGCGGATGTCCGTACCCGTCGGCTGGGACCGCTACCTCGACCGGCTCGTCGAGGTACTGCCGGCCGACAAGGACGGCCTGCGGGAGTTCGTGACGGTGTGCTCGGCGGTCGGCGCGGAGATGCGCTGGACCCTGCTGTCCGCGGTCGGCGCAGGCCCGGCCGAGGTGCTGCGCCGTACCCCCACCGCGGTGGCCTGGGGCCGCCGCTCGCTGCACGAACTGTTCGAGCACTGCGGCCTGTCCGCCGCCGCGCGCACGGTGCTGGCCGCCCAGGCGCTCAACTACGGGATCGGCCCAAAGGAGGCCACGGTCGGCATGCACGCGAGCGTGACCGACCACTATCTGCGGGGCGCCGCCTATCCGGTCGGCGGCGGTCAGATGCCGGCGGCGTCGCTGACCGAGGCGATCACCGGTCACGGCGGCACGGTCAGGACCGGGCACCGGGTGGACCGGGTGCTGGTCGAACAGGGCCGGGCGTGCGGTGTCGTGCTCGACTGCGGGCGGGAGCTGCGCGCGCCGGTCGTGGTGTCCAACGCCGACTATGTGCGCACCGTCCGGGAGCTCGTCGGCGAGGAGCACTTCCCGGTGTCGATCGGGAAGCGGGCCCGGACCGCGGTGATGGGCTTCCCCCTGGTGGTGCTCTACGTGGGGCTCGACCGGGAACTGCCGGGCAGGACCGGGGCGAACCTGTGGTGGCACGGGAACGCCGACGTCGAGGAGGCGTTCCGCGGGCTGGCCGAGGGGCGGTTCGACGCGCCGCCGTCGGTGTTCATCTCGTTCGCCTCCCGCAAGGACCCGCACACCGCGGCCATCCGGCCGCCCGGCCACGCCAACTTCCAGGTGATGGCCCTGTGCCCGCGGTCCCTGGAGGCGTGGGGCGCGGCGGCGGCGTCCGAGAGCGGCGGGCCGTACCGCCGCGACCCGGTCTACCGGGCGGAGAAGGAGCGGGTCACCGAGGCGATGCTGGCCACCGCGGAACGCGCGCTCGGCCCCTTCCGCCGGTACGTGACCCACCTGGAGCTGGCCACGCCGGCCACGCAGCGCCGCTACACCCGGTCGACCGGCGGATCGCCGTTCGGGCTGGCCCGCTGGGGCGGCACGGGCGCCAGGCCGGACACCCGGACCAGTGTGACCGGCCTGTACGTGGTCGGGCAGAGCACCCGGTACGGCAGCGGGATCACCGGTGCCGCCGTCAGCGGTATCTCCTGCGCCGGGCAGATCCTCGGCCGCCCGCTGCTGCCGGAGGTGCACGCGGGCAGGGTGCTGGGAGACCCGCGGCGGCTTCCCGCGCGCGGTGCGGACTGGGACCCGCTGCGCCTGTGCGGCGGCCGGGCCCGCCGCGGCACCCACCCCGGCTGACCCCGGCGTTCCCGGCCCGGCGCCTTTTCCCGTAAATGCTCGGGCGACCTGCGGCGATGGTTTATCGAGGCTTCTTATAAGGCCGTTCCCGTGCGTCGGGCGCGCGGTAACGTCCCAAGCGCGGGGCGAGATCTGCTCGCCCGCCCGGCCCGGATGCGCCCGATCGGTGTGGCCCGCGGGGGCTGTCTCCACCAGTTTTCCGATTCAAGGGGAGTGAGTAGTCGTGCCACAATCCGGTGAGATCCGACTCCCTCTGACGCCCGCTCAATCGGGTATTTGGCTCGCGCAACGGATCGATTCCGGCAACACGGTCTACAACATCGCCGAGTATCTGGACATTCACGGGCCGGTCGATCCGGGCTGCTTCGAGACCGCGCTCCGCCGGGTGGTCGGCGAGACCGACGCGCTGCGCGTGCGGTTCGCCGAGCACGGTGACATCCCCGAGCAACTGATCCTTCCCGCGGTCGATTTCCCGTTCCCCGTCCTGGACCTGTCCGCAGAGGCCGACCCGGAGGCCGCCGCGCGGACGTGGATGGACGAGGACCGTGCCCGGCCGATCGACCTGTTCGGCGACTCGCTGTTCACCTTCGCCCTGTTCAGGATCGCCGCGGACCGCTGGTGGTGGTACCACCGCGTCCACCACATCGTGCTGGACGGTGCCGGCGTGGCCATGTTCGCGCCGAGGGTGGCCGAGGTCTACTCCGCGCTGATGGCCGACGCCCCCGTGCCGGCCAGTCCCTTCCCGCCGCTGCGCGGCCTGGTGGACGCCGCCCTGGCCTACACCGATTCCGCGGAGCACGCCCGTGACGCCGTCCACTGGACCGAGCGGCTGACCGGCGCGCAGCCCCCGGTCAGCCTCTCCGGCGGCCGGCAGCACCTGCCCAGCGGGGTGATCCGCCGCAGTGAGACGCTCGGCGCCGCGCAGATGGAGGCGATCCGCGGACTCGCGCGCGAGGCCGGCACCGGCTGGCCGACCGTGGTGGTCGCCGCGCTCGCCCTCTACGTGCAGCGCCTCACCGGCACCGACGAGGTGGTCGTCGGCCTGCCGGTCGCCGCGCGTCAGGGCCGGGGCCTGCGCGGCGTCCCCGGCAGCGTGTCCAACCTGGTCCCGCTGCGGCTGCGCGCCGCACCGGACACCTCGGTGGGCGACCTGCTCACCGCCGTCTCCGCCGAGATGCGGCAGGCCGTGCGCCACCAGCGGTACCGGCACGAGGACATGCGGCGCGACCTGCGGCTCGGCCCCGAGCAGCACCTGATCGGGCCGCACGTCAACCTGGTCCTGTTCGACTACGACCTGGACTTCGCCGGGCACGGCGCGAGCGTGCACAACCTGCCGGGCGGCCCGATCACGGACCTCGCGATCGTGCTGGACACCCGCTCCACCGACGGCGCGCTGCGCTTCGACTTCGACGCCAACTCCGCGCTGTACGACGAGGAATCACTCGCCACGCACCAGCGCCGCTTCCTCGACCTGCTCTCCCGGCTGTGCGCCTGCGACCCGGAGACTCCGGTCGGGCGGCTGGACACCGCCACCGCCGAGGAACGCGCGCGGGCGCTCACCCGACCGGCCCCCGTCGGCTCCCCCGCCGCCGCGACGCTGCCGGAGCTGTTCGAGCGGGTCGCCGCCGAGCACCCCGAGCGCACAGCCGTGGTGAGTGACGGGGTGGGCCACAGCTACCGGGAGATCAACGCCCGGGCCAACCAGCTGGCCAGGACGCTGATCGACCGGGGAGCCGGCCCTGAGCGGTTCGTCGCGCTCGCGCTGCCGCGTTCGGTGGAGATGGTGGTCGCGCTGCTGGCCGTCCTCAAGGCCGGCGCCGCCTACCTGCCGCTGGACCCGGCCTATCCGGCCGAGCGGATCGCGTTCATGCTCGCGGACGCCGCACCGGACCTGGTACTGACCGACACCGCGCACGCGCGGCGCCTGCCGGACACCGAAGGCGTCGCGCTGCTGACTCTGGACGACGCCCGCGCCACCACGGAGCCGGCCGCCCGGGCCACCGATGACGTCACCGACGCGGAGCGGTCCGCACCACTCGACCCGCGGCATCCGGCGTACATGATCTACACCTCCGGGTCCACCGGCCGGCCCAAGGGCGTGGTCGTTCCCCACCACAACGTGCTGCGGCTGTTCACCGCCACCGAGCAGTGGTTCGGCTTCGGGCCCGAGGACGTGTGGACGCTGTTCCACTCCTACGCCTTCGACTTCTCGGTGTGGGAGATCTGGGGTCCGCTTCTGCACGGCGGCAGGCTGGTCGTCGTCCCGCACGAGGTGAGCCGTTCGCCGGTGGAGTTCCTGCGGCTGCTGGCCGACGAGCGCGTCACGGTGCTCAACCAGACCCCGTCCGCCTTCTACCAGCTCATGCAGGCCGGCCGGGAGGACCCCGAGGCCGGCGACGGTCCCGCGCTGCGGTTCGTGATCTTCGGCGGCGAGGCACTGGACCTGCGGCGGCTGGAGCGCTGGTACGCCCGGCACCCGGACGACGCGCCGGTCCTGGTGAACATGTACGGCATCACCGAGACCACGGTGCACGTCAGCCACGTGGCGCTGGACCGCCGTACCGTGGGCGCGCGGCGGGGCAGCGTGATCGGCTCCCCCATCCCCGACCTCGGGATCCACCTGCTGGACGACGCCCTGCGGCCGGTGCCGCCCGGCGTCGCGGCGGAGATGTACGTCTCCGGCGACGGGCTCGCGCGCGGCTACCACGGGCGCCCCGGTCTGACCTCGCACCGGTTCGTCGCCGACCCGTTCGGCCCGCCCGGCACCCGGATGTACCGCACCGGCGACGTGGCGCGCTGGACTGCGGACGGCGAACTGGAGTTCGTCGGCCGGGCCGACCAGCAGGTGAAGATCCGTGGTTTCCGGATCGAGCCGGGCGAGATCGAAGCCGTGGTGGAGAGCGCGGCCGGGGTCGCGCGGGCCGCGGTGATCGTCCGGGAGGACCAGCCCGGCGACAGGCGGCTGGTCGCCTACGTCACGCCGGCCGGCGAGCCCGGCGGCCTC
The DNA here is from genome assembly GCF_042896885.1 of Streptomyces sp. NPDC001231. Classification (NCBI taxonomy): domain Bacteria; kingdom Bacillati; phylum Actinomycetota; class Actinomycetes; order Kitasatosporales; family Streptomycetaceae; genus Streptomyces; species Streptomyces sp. NPDC001231. The sequence goes on along the minus strand of NZ_JBIAXS010000016.1, from coordinate 60,546 downwards.
GACCCCGGCGTGCTGCGCGAGACGGTGGCCACCGCGCTGCCGGACCACATGGTGCCGTCGGCGTTCGTGGTGCTGCCGCGGCTGCCGATCACCGCCAACGGCAAGCTGGACCGCGAGGCGCTGCCGGAACCGGAGTCCGTGGCCGGCTCGGCCGGGCGTGCCCCGCGCACCCCGGTCGAGGAGGTGCTGTGCGGACTGTTCGCCGAGGTCCTGGGCGTGCCGGGCGTCACCATCGACGACAACTTCTTCGACGTGGGCGGCCACTCCCTGCTGGCCACCCGGCTGGTCAGCAGGATCCGTTCGGTGTTCGGAGTGGAGCTCCAGATCCGGACGCTGTTCGAGGCGCCGACCGTCGTCGCCGTGGCGGACCGCGTCACCTGCGCCGACAACGCCCGCTCCGGCATCTCCCCGATGCCGCGCCCGGCGGAGATCCCGCTGTCCTACGCGCAGAACCGGCTGTGGTTCGTCGACCGCCTCGAGGGCCCCAACTCGGCCTACAACATCCCGCTGGTGCTGCGCCTGTCCGGACCGCTGGAGCGGGGCGCGCTGCTCGCCGCGTTCGGGGACCTCCTGGCCCGGCACGAGAGCCTGCGCACCGTCTTCCCCGATGTGCAGGGCGTTCCGAGCCAGGTCGTGCTCGACCCGGAGACGGCCGTGATCGAGCTGCCCGTCTCGGCGATCAGCGCCGAGGACCTGCCCGCGGCGCTCGCCAGCTGTGCGGCCGGGGCGTTCGACCTGGCAACCGAACTTCCCTTGCACGTCGACCTGTTCTCGCTCGGCGAGGAGGAGCACGTACTGTCCGTCGTGGTGCACCACATCGCTGCGGACGGATGGTCGCTCGGGGTGCTGGCCCGCGACCTGTCCACGGCGTACGCCGCCCGACTGGGCGGAACGCCACCGGACTGGCGGCCGCTGCCCGTGCAGTACGCCGACTACACGCTGTGGCAGCGCGACGTACTCGGCGACGACCGGGACCCCTACAGCACCATGGCACGGCAGATCGCCTTCTGGCGCTCGGAGTTGGCCGGTCTGCCGGACGAGATCACGCTGCCCGCCGACCGGCCGCGGCCGGCCGAGGCCGACTACCGGTCCGACGTGGTCGAACTGCGGTTGCCGGCCGAGCTGCACCGGGGCCTCGCCGACCTCGCCCGGCAGACCGGCAGCACTCTGTTCATGACGCTCCAGGCGGGGCTGGCCTCGCTGCTGTCGGTGCTGGGCGCAGGTCCCGACGTGGTGCTGGGCAGCCCGGTGGCGGGCCGCACCGACGACGCCCTGGACGACCTGGTCGGCTTCTTCGTGAACACGCTGGTGCTGCGCACCGACGTCTCCGGCGACCCGACGTTCCGGGAACTGCTGGGCCGGGTCAGGGAGTCGGACCTGGCGGCCTACGCCCATCAGGACGTGCCGTTCGAGCGTCTCGTCGAGGTGCTGAACCCGGAGCGTTCACTGTCCCGCCACCCGCTGTGCCAGGTGCTGTTCTCCCTCCAGAAGAAACTCGACACCGCCTTGGAATTCCCCGGACTGACGGTGGTCGCCGAACCGGGCGTGCGCACGATGGCCAAGTTCGACCTGTCCTTCGAATTCGGTGAACGCCTCGGCGACACGGGAACTTTGGACGGTATCGACGGGGTCGTCGAATTCCGGACGGATCTCTTCGACCGTTCCAGTGTGGAAATGCTCTGCGACCGTCTGGTGCGTTTCCTGCGGGCGCTCGTGGCAGAACCGGACGCTCCGGTGCGCGCGCTGGACATGTTGTCGCTGCCCGAACGCCGGCGACTGCTGCACGAATGGAACGACACCGAACGCGACGTCCCGGCGGGGACACTGGTCGACCTGCTGGAACGCACGGCGGCGGAGCATCCGGACGCGGTCGCGGTGCGCGACGGGACTCGGTCGATGACGTACCGCGCGCTGCACGAGGCCGCCAACCGGCTGGCGCGGGAGCTGATCGCCCGGGGCGCGGGTCCCGAACGCGTGGTGGCGCTGGGCATGCCGCGTTCGGCGGAGCTGATCGTCGCGCTGCTCGCGGTGCTCAAGTCAGGTGCGGCGTATCTGCCGGTCGACCCAGGCCATCCCGTCGAACGTGTCGCGCTGCTGCTGTCCGACGCCGCTCCGGCGCTGCTGCTCACCACCGAGGGCGTACTGGCCGGTTGGCCGCGGGAGGCCCTGGCCGAGGTGCCGACGCTGGCGCTGGACGCCCCCGGGACGGTGGAGGCGGTTACGGCCCGCCCCGGAACGAACCCGGTCGACGAGGAGCGCGGGGCACCGCTGCGGGCGGACAACGCCGCCTACGTCATCCACACCTCCGGCTCGACCGGGACGCCCAAGGGCGTCGTGGTGGAGCACCGCAACGTGGTCAACCTGGTCGCCTGGGCGGCGCGGGAGATCGGCGCCGCCGCCCTGTCCCGGCCGCTCGCGTCGACGTCGCTCAGCTTCGACGTGTCGGTCTTCGAGATCTTCGGTCCGCTGACCGCCGGCGGGCGCATCGACGTGGTGCGCGACCTGCTGGCGCTGGCCGAGCGGGAGGACGGCTGGTCGGGCAGCATGATCAGCGCGGTGCCGTCCGCGCTGGCCGAGCTGATCGGCCAGGACAACGTCTCCGCCTCGGCCGGGCTTGTGGTGCTCGCCGGCGAGGCGCTCACCGGCCGGGCGGTGGCGGACATCCGAGCCGTCATGCCGCAGGCCCGTATCGCCAACATCTACGGACCGACCGAGGCCACGGTGTACGCGACCGCGTGGTACTCCGACGGCGGGCCCGGAGAGCCGCTGATCGGCCGGCCGGTCGCCAACACCCGGGTGTATGTCCTGGACCCCTGGCTCCGTCCGGTTCCCGCCGGGGTCGCGGGTGAGCTGTACCTGGCGGGCGCGGGCCTGGCCCGCGGCTACCTGGACCGGCCGGCCCTGACCGCGCAGCGGTTCGTGGCCAGCCCGTTCGGCCCGCCGGGCGCCCGTCTGTACCGGACCGGCGACGTGGTGCGGTGGACCGCGGACGGCGAGCTGGCCTACCTGGGGCGCAGCGACGAGCAGGTGAAGGTGCGCGGTTTCCGCATCGAGACCGGAGAGATCGAGTCGGTGATCGCGTCGGACCCCGCCGTGGCGCAGGTGGTGGTGGTCGCGCGGGAGGACCAGCACCGCCACAAGCAACTGGTCGCCTACGTCGTGCCCGCCTCCGGATCCGAGGCCGACACCGCACGCCTGCGCGAGCTGGTGGCGACCACTCTGCCCGGCTACATGGTGCCGGCGGCCTTCGTCACCCTGCGCAGACTGCCGCTCAACGCCAACGGCAAGCTCGACCGCGGCGCCCTGCCCGCGCCTCGGTTCGCCGGCGGCCCAGGCGGGCGCCGGCCCCGTACCCCGCGGGAGCAGGTGCTCTGCGGTCTGTTCGCGGAGATCCTGGAGCTGTCCTCGGTCGGCGTCGACGACAGCTTCTTCGACCTCGGCGGGCATTCGCTCATCGCCAACCGGCTGATCATCAGGATCCAGTCGGTGCTCGGCGTCGATCTCGCGGTGCGCGACCTGTTCGAGGCGCCCACCGTGGCCCAGCTGGCGGAACTGGTCGAGCGGGCCGGGACGGCCAGGCCCCGGGCGGTCCCGATGCGGCGCCCGGACCGGCTGCCGGTGTCGTTCACCCAGCAGCGGCTGTGGTTCCTCAACCGTCTGGAGGGTCCGAGCCCGACCTACAACCTCGGTGTCTCGCTGCGCTTCACCGGCCGGATCGACCGCGACGCCCTGTACGAGGCCCTGCACGACGTCATGGTCCGGCACGAGAGCCTGCGCACGGTCTTCCGCGACCACGACGGCGTACCGGTCCAGTGTGTCGTGCCGGAGCGGGAGGCCCGCCTGCGGATCCCGGTGACCGAGCTGACCGAGCCGGAACTGGACGCGGCGCTGACCGCGGCCGCCCGCCGTGGTTTCGACCTGGAGAACGAACTGCCGGTCCGGGCGGAGCTGTTCGTGCTCAGCCCCACCGAGCAGGTGTTCCTGGTCCTGGTGCACCACATCGTGGCCGACGGCTGGTCGTTCGCGTCGCTGGTGAGCGACCTGTCCTCGGCCTACGCCGAGCGACGCTCGGCGCACACCCCCCAGTGGGCGCCGCTGCCCGTGCAGTACGCCGACTACACACTGTGGCAGCGTGACGTCCTCGGTGACATCGCGGACCCCGACAGCGTGCTGGCACGGCAGATCGGCTACTGGAAGGACACGCTGGCCGGTCTGCCGGACCAGCTGGACCTGCCGGCCGACCGGCCCCGCCCGGCGGTGCCCAGCCACGACGGCGGATTCGTGCCGATCACCGTCGGACCCGAGGTGCACGCGCGGCTGCTGGAGATCGCCCGCGGCAGCGGCGCCAGCCTGTTCATGGTGATGCAGGCCGCGCTGGCCGCCCTGCTGAACCGGTTGGGCGGCGGCGTGGACATCCCCATCGGCACCTCGGTCGCCGGGCGCAACGACGAGTCGCTGGTCGACCTGATCGGCTTCTTCGTCAACACCCTGGTCCTGCGCAACGACGTGAGCGGCGACCCGACCTTCCGGCAGCTGCTCGGCCGGGTGCGCGAGGCGGACCTGTCCGCGTACGCCCACCAGGAGGTGCCGTTCGAGCTGCTGGTCGAGACGCTGAAGCCGGAGCGCTCGCTCTCCCGGCACCCGCTGTTCCAGGTGCTGCTGAACTTCGAGAACACCCCCGAGATGGAGCTGGGCTTCCCCGGGGTGCGCACCCGCCTGCACCCGGTGAACACCGAGGTCGCCAAGTTCGACCTGTCGTTCTCCGTGCGCGACCGGTACGCCGACGACGGCACGCCGGCCGGGATCACCGGTCTGCTCAACTACAGCAGCGACCTGTACGACCGGGGCACCGCCGAGGACATCTCCGCCCGGCTGAGCCGCCTGCTGGAGTCGGTCGCGGCCGACCCGGCTTACAGGGTCAGCGAGTTGGACCTGCTGGGCGAGGCCGACCGCCACCGCATCCTCGCCCTCGGTGTCGGCGAGATCCGCGAGGAGGTTGCGCCGACGTTCGTCGAGCGCTTCCAGCGGCAGGTCGCGGCGACCCCGGACGCCGTCGCCCTGGTCTGCCGGGACGAGCAAGTGACCTACCGCGAACTCAACGAGCGCGCCAACCGGTTGGCCCACCACCTGATCGCACGGGGCGTGGGGGCCGAGGACTGGGTCGCGGTCGCCCTGCCGCGCGCACCGCAGTTGGTGGTCGCCCTGGTGGCCGTCCTGAAGGCGGGCGCCGCCTACCTCCCGCTCGACCCGGACTATCCGCCGGAACGCGTCGAGTTCATGATCGAGGACGCCTCGGCCATGCTGCTGCTCACGGACGGCGCCATCGGTGCGGGCATCCCGCACTCCGACGGCCTGCCGCGGCTGCTGCTGGACGAGCCGGGCACCGTCGAGGCCGTGGCCGGCCGCCCGGTGACGGATCCGGGCGACGCCGACCGGCTGCACCCGGTCCACCCGCACCACTCCGCGTACGTCATCTACACCTCCGGTTCCACCGGGCGCCCCAAGGGCGTACTCACCGAACAGCACTGCCTGAGCGACTACCTGCGCTGGAGCACGTCGGGCTATCCGAGCACCACGGGAGCCGCCGTGCTGCACAGCCCGATCTCCTTCGACCTGACGGTGACCGCGCTCTACACCACGCTGTCCGTCGGCGGCACGGTGATCCTGGCCACCCTGGACGACGGCGAGCCGTGGACCCTGGCGGCCCTGGAGCGGACGCCGTGCACGTTCCTCAAGGCCACCCCGAGTCATCTTCCGCTGCTGGAGGCACTGCCCGAAGCGTTCTCCCCCAGCCGCGAACTGATGCTGGGCGGCGAGCTGCTCCTCGGCGAGACCCTGACCGAGTGGCGATCGCGCCACCCCGAGGCGCACATCTACAACGGCTACGGACCCACCGAGACCACGGTCAACTGCACCCAGCACGTCATCAGGGCCGGCGAACCGGTCGGCAGCGGCCCGCTGCCGATCGGCCGCCCCATGCCCAACACCTGGCTGTACGTGCTGGACGCGTCCCTGCGGCCGGTGCCCATGGGCGTGGCCGGTGAGCTGTACGTGGCGGGCGAGGGGATCGCGCGCGGCTATCTGCACCGGCCGACGCTGACCGCCGAGCGGTTCGCTCCCAACCCGTTCGGACCGCCCGGCTCCCGCATGTACCGCACCGGCGACATCGTGAAGTGGACCCCGGACGGCGAGCTGTACTTCCTGCGACGCGTCGACGACCAGGTCAAGATCCGCGGCTTTCGGGTGGAGATCGGCGAGATCGAGAACGCGCTGCTGCGCCGGGCGGGCGTCGCCCAGGCCGCCGTCGTGCTGCGGGAGGACCTGCCGGGCGACCAGCGCCTCGTCGCCTACCTGGTGCCGGACGGCCCGCTGGACAGGGCCGAGGTCGCCCGCGAGGTGGCCGGGGACCTGCCGGACTACATGGTGCCCGCGGCCTTCGTGGTCCTGGACGAGCTGCCGCTCAGCCCCAACGGCAAGGTCGACCGGCGGGCCCTGCCGGCGCCGGACCACTCCCGCGCCGCCGCCATCGGCCGCGCGCCGCGCACTCCGCAGGAAGAGCTGCTGTGCGCTCTGTTCGCGCAGATCCTCGACGTGCCCGCGGTCGGAGTCGACGACAACTTCTTCGACCTGGGCGGCCACTCCCTGCTGGCCACCCGGCTGGTCAGCAGGATTCGTTCGGCCTTCGGCACGGAACTGCCCATCCGCGCGCTGTTCGAGAGCCCGACCGTCGCCGCCCTGGCCGGATCGCTGCGCGGGGCGCCGCAGGGCCGGCGGGCGCTGCGCGCCGCCCCGCGGCCGGCGCACCTGCCGCTGTCCCACGGCCAGCGGCGGCTGTGGTTCCTGAACCGCCTGGAGGGCCACAGCGCCACCTACAACCTGCCGATCGCGCTGGACCTCGACGGTCCGGTGGACGTCTGCGCGCTGCGCTCCGCGCTCACCGACGTGGTCGCCCGCCACGAGTCGCTGCGCACGATCTTCCCCGAGCGCGACGGCAGTCCGTACCAGGTGGTGCTCGATCCGTCGGTCGCCGCACCGGAGTTCACCGTGCTCGACGTCGCCGCGCGCGAGCTGGACGGGGAGTTGCGGCGCGTCGCCGGACAGGGCTTCGACCTGACGGTCGAACTGCCGCTGCGAGCCATCCTGTTGCGGGTCGGCGAGCGGGAGTCGGTGTTCGTGGTGGTGATGCACCACATCGTCGTCGACGGCTGGTCGACCGGGCCGTTCGGCCGGGACCTCGCCACCGCCTACGGCGCCCGGTGCGCCGGCGCGGCACCGCGGTGGACACCGCTGCCGGTGCAGTACCCGGACTACATGCTCTGGCAGCACGCGACGCTGGGCGACGAGGACGACCCGGACAGCGTGGCCGCACGGCAGTCGGCGTACTGGCGCGAGGCGCTGGCCGGACTGCCGGACGAGCTGAGCCTGCCGGTGGACCGGCCGCGCCCGGCGACCCCCTCGTACCGCGGCGGCTGGGTCACGTTCCGGCTGGAGCCGCGGCTGCACCGGGACCTGGCGGCCCTCGCCCGCCGCCGCGGGGTCAGCATGTTCATGGTCGTCCAGGCGGGGCTGTCGGTGCTGCTGCACCGCCTGGGCGCGGGCACCGACATCCCCCTGGGCACACCGATCGCGGGCCGTACGGACGAGGCCCTGGACGATCTGGTGGGATTCTTCGTCAACACGCTGGTGCTGCGCACCGACCTGTCCGGCGAGCCCACCTTCACCGAACTCCTCGACCGGGTACGGGAGACCGACCTGGCCGCGTACGCACACCAGGACGTGCCCTTCGAGCGGCTGGTCGACGTGCTGAACCCCGAGCGGGTCATGGCCCGTCACCCGCTCTTCCAGGTGATGGTCAGCCTGCACAACAACCCGGAGGCCGACTACGACCTGCCCGGGGTGTCCGCGCGGCGCCGCATGCTCGACCTGAACACGGCCAAGTTCGACCTCAACGTCAACCTGCGCGAGCTGTTCGACGCCGACCGGGCGCCCGCCGGGATCGACGCGGTCGCCGAGTACAGCACGGACCTGTTCGACCACGACACGGTGGTGGGGCTGGCCGGACGGTTCACGCACCTGATGGAACGGCTGTGCGCCGAACCCGACCGGCCCGTGGGCGACGTGGACGTCCTGACCCCGGCCGAGCGCACCCGGCTGCTGCGCGACTGGAACGCCACCAGCGCCGACTTCGGCCCGCACTCACTGGTCGAGGCGATCGAGGCGGCGGCCGCCCGCACCCCGGACCGCGTCGCGGTCGTCGCCGCCGACGGTGGGAGCACCTGCGCCGAGATCACCTACGCCGGCCTGAACGCCAGGGCGAACCGGCTGGCGCGGTACCTGGCCGGACGCGGCGCCGGGCCGGAGGTCCGGGTGGCGGTGAGCCTGCCGCGCGGGCCGGATCTGGTGGTGGCGCTGCTGGCGGTGCTCAAGTCCGGCGCGGCCTACATACCGCTCGACCCGGCCTACCCGGCCGAGCGGGTGCGGCACATCCTCACGGACGGCTCGCCCGCGCTGGTGCTGACGACCTCCGAGCTCGCCCGCGAACTGCCCGTACCGGCGGGGGCGGAGACGATCGCGGTGGACGACCCGACGCTCGGGGCACGGATCGCCGCCCTGCCGGACACCGACCTGCCGGGCACGGCGCACAGCGACCACCCGGCCTACGTGATCTACACCTCCGGTTCCACCGGCCGCCCCAAGGGCGTGGTGGTCACCCGCGCGAACATCGCCAACTTCGTGCGGGACATGCACGAGCGGCTGCCGGTCACCGAGGCGGACGTCCTGGTGGCCGTCACCACCGTCGCCTTCGACATCGCCGGTCTCGAGCTGTACGTGCCCCTGGTCGCCGGGGCCAGGCTCGTGCTCGCCGCCACCGAGCAGGTGCGGGACGTCGACGAACTCGCCAAGCTGATCACCGGCATGGGCGCCACCGTGGTCCAGGCGACGCCGACGCTGTGGGAGGCGCTGGTGTCCGGGCACCCGGACGCCCTCACCGGACTGCGGGTCCTGGTCGGCGGCGAGGCGCTGCCCACCGGACTGGCCGCCCGGCTGCGCGAACTGTCCGCCGGGGTGCGGAACATGTACGGCCCCACCGAGACCACGGTGTGGTCCACCACCGCCGCACTGGACGACCGGCCCGGCGCGCCGGTGATCGGCCGGCCGATCGCGAACACCCGGGTGTACGTGCTCGACGACCGGCTCGCGCCGGTGCCGGCCGGGGTCCCGGGCGATCTGTACCTCGCCGGTGACGGCGTGGTCCGCGGCTACCTGGGCCGTCCCGGGCTGACCGGCGAACGCTTCGTGGCGGACCCGTTCGGGCCGGCCGGTGCCCGGATGTACCGCACCGGCGACATCGCCCGGTGGAACACCGCGGGCGAGCTGGAGTTCGTCGGACGGGCCGACGAACAGGTCAAGGTGCGCGGTTTCCGCATCGAACCGGGCGAGATCGAGAGCGTCCTCGCCACCCACCCGGCGCTGGCCCGGGCCACCGTGGTGGCCCGGGAGGACGGCGAGGGGGACAAGCGCCTGGTGGCCTACCTGGTCGCGGCTCCCGGCCGGGAGGTGCCGGCCGCGGCCGGGATGCGGGAGCACGCGGCACGCGTCCTGCCGGACTACATGGTCCCGGCCGCGTTCGTCGCCCTGGACGCCCTGCCGCTCACCCCGAACGGCAAGGTGGACCGCAAGCTGCTGCCCGCCCCGGACCTCGCCGTGCTGGTCGGCGACGAGCAACCGCGCACACCGCACGAGGAAGCGCTGTGCGAGGTGTTCGCCGAGGTCCTCGGCCTGCCCTCGGTGGGCGTGCGGGACAGCTTCTTCGACCTCGGCGGCGACAGCATCGTCTCGATCCGCCTGGTCGGCCGCGCGCGGGCGAGAGGGCTGCGGATCAAACCCGAGGACGTGTTCGTCCACCGGACCGTCGAAGGACTCGCTTCGGTGGCGGCCGACGTCCCCGACCTCGTCGTCGAGTCACCCGAGGCCGGTATCGGCGGCGTTCCGCTGCCACCGGCCGTGCACGCGCTGCGGGAGCGGGGCGGCCCGGTCCAGGCGTACCACCAGTCGCTGCTGCTGGACGCCCCCGCCGATCTCGGTCTCGATCAGCTGCGCGAGCTGGTGAACATGCTCACCGACCGGCACGACGCGCTCCGGCTGCTGCTGGACCGCCACGAAAGCGGCGAGGACGGCGCCCGGTGGAGCCTTCAGGTGCGGCCCCCCGGCGCCGTGGACGCCGCCGGCCGGGTGGCCCGCGTGGCGGTCGCCGGACTGGACGCGGACGGGCTGGCCGCCGTGGTGCGCGACCACACCGGGCGGGCGGCCGGCCGTCTCGACCCGGAGACCGGAGACGTCGCCCGGTTCGTCTGGTTCGACGCCGGACCCGGACGACGGGGCCGGCTGCTGGTGGTGCTGCACCGGCTGGTCGTGGACGCGGTGTCCTGGCGGGTCCTGCGCGCCGATCTGACCGCCTGCCGGCGGGTCCTGACCGGAGAGAGCCAGGACGCCCCGCGACCGGCCGGCACCTCCTACCGCCGCTGGGCGCAGCAACTGGTGGCCGCGGCGCAGGACCCGGAACGCGAGCGCGAACTGGACTGGTGGAGGACGACGCTCAGCGCCGCCGAACCCCGGCTCACCGACCGGCCGTCGGCTCCCGGGCCGGACGAGCCCGGTGCCACGGGCACGCTTCACCGCACGCTGCCGGCGCGACGGACCGGACCGCTGCTCGGCCGGGTGCCCGCCGCGTTCCACTGCGATGTGGACGACGTGCTGCTCACCGCGCTGGCGCTGACCGTCCCGCAGTGGCGGCGCCGGCACCTGCGGGACCACCTCGGCGGCACGAGCGTCCTGGTGGACCTGGAGCGGGACGGACGCGAACCGTTCGCCGAGGGCCAGGACCTTTCCCGCGCCCTGGGCCGGTTCACCACGGCGCACCCGGTACGCCTGGACGCCGGCGCCGTCGACCGGTCCGAGCTGACCGCGGGCGGCGCGGCCGCGGACAACGCCGTCAAGGCGGTCAAGGAGCAACTGCGCGCGGTGCCGGGCGGCGGTGTCGGCTACGGCATGCTGCGGTACCTCAACCCGCGCACCGCCCCCGTGCTGGCCGGACTGCCCCGGCCGGACATCCGCTTCACCCACCTCGGCAGGCTCGACGACGACGCCCCCTCCGAGTGGCCGGTCTCCGCCGGACCCACCGAGCGGGCGCCGACGCCGGAAGCCGGGCACGCGCTGGAGCTGACCACCTCGGTCGTCGACGGTCCCGAAGGACCCTGCCTGGCCGTGACCTGCGCCTGGCCGAGCGAGCTGTTCGGCGAGGCGACCGTACGCGAACTGGTCGACGACTGGATCCGCGCGCTGGAAGCCATCACCACCCGTTCCGAGGCCGCCGGCGCCGGCGGGCACACCCCGTCCGACCTCTCCCTGACCGGTCTCGACCAAGGCGACATCGACGTACTGGAAGCTGACGGAAGGTACTTCTCCTCATGACGAAGCCGGGGTTCCAGGACGTCCTTCCGCTCTCGCCCCTCCAGGAAGGCCTGCTCTTCCACACCGTCTACCACGAGCGCTCGCTGGACATCTACACGGCGAGACTGTGTCTCGACCTCGAAGGCGAGCTGGACGCCGGGGCGATGAGGGAGTCGGTGGCGGGCCTGCTGCGCCGGCACCCCAACCTGCGGGCCGCCTTCCGTTACGAGCGGCTCAGCCGCCCGGTGCAGCTCATCCCCCGCGAAGTTCCCCTGCCCTGGCAGGAGTTCGACCTGCGCGACCTGCCCGAGGAGCAGCAGACGGCGCGGCTGCGGAAGCTGACCGCGGCCGCTTCGGAGCGCACCTTCGACCTGGCGCGGCCGCCGCTGCTGCACTTCACGCTGATCCACCACGGGCAGCACGGCCACCGGCTGGTCATGGCGCACCACCACATCCTGCTGGACGGCTGGTCGGTGGGCCGGTTGATGACGGACCTGTTCACGCTCTACGCGGCGGGCGGCGACGAGTCGGCGCTGCCGCCGGTGACGCCGTACCGCGACTACCTCGCCTGGCTGGCCGAGCAGGACCGCGGCGCCGCGGAGGAGGCGTGGCGAACGGTGCTCCACGGCGTCGAGGAGCCGACGCGACTGGTGTCCGACGACCGGCTGCGCACCCCGGTCGCGCCCGAGCGCCTGCTGGTGGAGGTTCCGGCCGGGCTGAGCCGCGAGCTGACCGCGACGGCCCGCAGACACGACCTGACCGTCAACACGGTCTTCCAGGGCGCCTGGGCGCTCGTCCTGAGCCGGCTGACCGGCCGCACCGACGTGGTGTTCGGCGGCACCGTCTCCGGACGTCCGGCCGACATCCCCGGTGTGGAGAGCGTCGTCGGCCTGTTCATCAACACCCTGCCGGTGCGGGTGCGGCTCGATCCCTCGGAGCCGGTGGGTGAGATGCTGGCCCGCTTCCAGCGGCAGCAGGCCGGACTGATGTCCCACCAGCATCTGAACCTGCCCGACGTGCACGCCCTGGCCGGCGCGTCCGGCGAACTGTTCGACACCATCACCGTCACCGAGAACTACCCCTTCGACGAGAAGGGGTTCCGTGAACTGGCCGGCCTGACGATCGTCGGCGCGCACGGCGCGGACGCCAACCACTACCCCCTCAGCGTGGCCGCCCTGCCCGGCGAGACGCTGCGGATCCGTTTCGGCTACCGGCCGGACGTCTTCCGGCCGGCGGACGTGGAGGCGATCGGCGCCCGGCTGGTGCGGGTGCTGGAAGCGGTGGTGCGCGACCCGGCCCGCCCCGTCGGGCGGCTGGACGTGCTCGCCCCGGACGAACGCGAGGAGGTCCTGCTCCGGCGCAACGACACGGGAGCCGCGCGTCCGAGGACCCTGCCGGAGCTGTTCGCCGAGCGGGTCGCCCGGGCACCGGAGGACCCGGCCGTCGTCTTCGAGGACACCACGCTGTCCTACGCCGAGCTGGACCGCCGCGCCAACCGGCTGGCCCACCACCTCGTCTCCGCCGGAGTCGGGCCCGAGCAGTACGTCGCCCTGGCCCTCCCGCGGTCCGCGGACCTCGCCGTCGCCGTGCTCGCCGTCCACAAGGCCGGCGCCGCGTACCTGCCGGTGGACCCCGACTATCCGGCCGAGCGCATCGCCTACATGCTCGCCGACGCACGGCCCGGCGCCGTCCTCACCACCACCGCCCTCGCCGCCGCCCTGCCGGCCGGCGACCGGCCCGTCCTCGCGCTGGACGACCCCGCCACCGCCGCACGCGTCGCCGCCGCCCCCGGTGACCGCGCACCCGCCGCGCACCTGACGGCCGATCATCCCGCCTACCTCATCTACACCTCCGGATCCACCGGCCGGCCCAAGGGTGTCGTCGTCACCCACCGCGGCATCGCCTCCCTCGTCGCCGCCCAGACCGAGCGCTTCGAGGTCGGCCCCGGCAGCCGCGTCCTTCAGTTCGCCTCCATCAGCTTCGACGCCGCGTTCTGGGAGCTGGCCATGGGCCTGCTCACCGGTGCGACGCTCGTGCTTGCCCCCACCGAGCGGCTCCGCCCCGGCCCGCCGTTGGCCGGCCTCGTCGCCGAGCAGCGCGTCACGCACGCCACCATTCCCCCGGCCGCCCTCGCCGTCCTCGAACGGGACGCCCTGCCCGAGGGCATCACCCTCGTGGTCGCCGGGGAGGCCACCGCGCCCGAACTCGTCGGCCGCTGGTCCCCCGGCCGCCGCATGATCAACGCCTACGGCCCCTCCGAGACCACCGTGTGCGCCACCATGAGCACCCCGCTCGCCGGAGAGGTCGTACCACCCATCGGCGGCCCCATCACGGGCGCCCGCGTCTACCTCCTCGACTCCGCGCTGCGCCCGGTCCTGCCCGGTGTCCCCGGCGAGCTCTACGTCTCCGGAGCGGGCCTCGCCCGGGGCTACCTCGACCGTCCCGCACTCACCGCCGAGCGCTTCGTCGCCAACCCCTTCGAAGGCCCCGGCACCTGTATGTACCGCACCGGCGACATCGCCGCCTGGGACCAGGACGGCCGGCTCGTCTTCCGGGGACGCGCCGACAGCCAGGTGAAACTCCACGGCTTCCGCATCGAGCCCGGCGAGATCGAGTCGGTGCTGCTGGCCCAGGACGGCGTCGCCCAGGCCAGCGTGATCATCCGCGAGGACCGGCCGGGCGACCACCGGCTGGTCGCCTACCTGGTGCCCGAGACCGGCGCCGCGCCGAGCGTGGCCACCGTGCGCACCGCCGTGGCGGACGCGCTGCCGTCCCACATGGTGCCGGCGGCGTTCCTGATGCTCGGCGAACTCCCCGTGACGCCGAACGGGAAGCTGGACCGGCGGGCGCTTCCGGCCCCGGACTTCTCCGGCGTGGCCTCCGGCCGCACACCGCGCACGCCCCAGGAGGAGATCCTGTGCGGGCTGTTCGCGGAGATCCTGGGCGCGTCCGTCGTGGGCATCGACGACAGCTTCTTCGAGCTCGGCGGCCACTCACTGCTGGCGACCCGGCTGGTCACCCGGATCCGCTCGGTCTTCGGCGTGCGGCTCTCGTTGCGCAGCCTGTTCGAGTCGCCGACGGTGGCCGCGCTCGCCCAACTGCTCACCTCCGACGGGCCGGTGGCCCGGCGGATCGAGCCGGCGCCGCGCCCGGCCGACGTCCCGTTGTCGCTCCAGCAGACCAGGCTGTGGTTCATCAACCGGTTCGAGGGCCCGAGCCCGGCGTACAACGTGCCGATGGCGGCCCGGCTGACCGGCCCGCTGGACGTCGAGGCGCTGCGCGCGGCGCTGGCCGACGTGGCCCGGCGGCACGAGTGCCTGCGCACGCTCTTCCCGGACCGTGACGGCACGCCCTGCCAGGTCGTGGTGGACACCGTCCCCGAACTGCGGGTGACCGACGTCGGCCCGGCCGGGCTTGACGCGGCGCTCGCCGGGGCCGCGGGCGAGGGGTTCGACCTGACCACCGAGCCGCCGGTGCGGGCTCGGCTGCTGCGGCTGGGCGACGAGGAGCACGTGCTGCTGGTGGTGACGCACCACATCGTGATGGACGAGTGGTCGGCCGTGCCGTTCGGCCGCGACCTGTCCGCCGCCTACGGCGCGCGACGCGAGGGCGGTGAGCCGTCGTTCGCACCGCTGCCCGTGCAGTACGCGGACTTCGCCCTGTGGCAGCGCGAGGTGCTGGGCAGTGAGGACGACCCGGACAGCGCGGTGTCGCGGCAACTGGCCTTCTGGCGCGAGACGCTGGCCGGTCTGCCGGACGAGCTGAACCTGCCGGTCGACCGTCCGCGTCCCGCGACCCCCTCCTACCGGGGCGGCACGGTGGGCTTCCGCCTCAACCGGGAGGTCCACCAGCGCCTGGTCGCTCTCTCCCGCACCTGCCAGGCCAGCGTGTTCATGACGTTGCAGGCGGGCCTCTCGGTGCTGCTGCACCGGCTGGGCGCCGGAACGGACATCCCGCTCGGCACCCCGATCGCCGGGCGCGGCGACGAGTCCCTGGACGACCTGGTCGGCTTCTTCGTCAACACCCTGGTGCTGCGCACCGACCTCTCCGGGGACCCCGACTTCCGTGAGCTGCTCGGCCGGGTGCGGGAGGCCGACCTGGCCGCCTACGCGCACCAGGAGGTGCCGTTCGAGCGGCTGGTCGAGGTGCTGAACCCCGGCCGTTCGATGTCCCGGCATCCGCTGTTCCAGGTGATGCTCACCCTGCACAACAACCCGACCGCACCGTTCCGGCTGCCGGGTGTCCGGGTCGGCACACAGCGCGTCGACACCGGGATGTCCAAGTTCGACCTGCTGTTCAGCCTGCGCGAGAGCTACACGGCCGACGGGCGTCCCGGCGGCGTCGAGGGCTTCGTGGAGTACAGCGGGGACCTGTTCGACGAGGCGACCGCGGAGCGGATCGCGGCGGCCTTCGTACGGGTGCTGGAGGGCGTCGTCGCCGAACCGGCCCGCCCGGTGAGCAAGGTCGACGTACTGGACCCGGTCGCCCGCCACGAACTGCTGGTCACCCGCAACGCCACCGAGCACGAGGTGCCCGCGGCCTCGCTGCCCGCGCTGTTCCAGGCCGGGGTCGCACGGCACCCCGGTGCCCCCGCGCTGGTGTGCGGCGACGAGGAGCTGACCTACGCCGAGCTGAACGCGCGGGCCAACCGGCTCGCCCGGCTGCTGATCGGCCGTGGCATCGGTCCCGAGCACATCGTGGGTCTTGCCCTGCCCCGCTCGGTGGAGCTGGTGGTGGGTGTGCTCGCCGTGCTCAAGTCCGGCGCGGGCTATCTGCCGGTCGACCCGGAGTACCCGGCCGAGCGGATCGCCTTCATGCTGGCCGACGCCGCTCCCCGGGTGCTGCTGTCCACCACCGAAGTCGCCGGCCGGCTGCCCGCCGGGCCGACGCTGCCGCTGGACGCCCCGGGCGTGCTGGCCGAACTGGCCGCGCTGCCGGACACCGATCCCCGCGACGACGAGCGGACCGGACCGCTGCTGCCGCAGCACCCCGCCTACCTGATCTACACCTCCGGCTCGACCGGCCGCCCCAAGGGCGTCGTGATGCCCGGCGGCGCGCTGGTGAACCTGATGTCCTGGCACGCCGCGGCCGTCCCCGTCGAACCGGGAGCCCGGACCGCCCAGTTCACCGCGATCAGCTTCGACGTCTCGGCCCAGGAGATCCTCTCGGCCCTGCTCGACGGCAGGACGCTGGTGGTGCCGGACGAGGAGACCCGGCGCGACCCGGCGAGGTTCGCGACCTGGCTGCGGGAGCGGCGCATCACCGAGCTGTACGCGCCCACCATGATGCTGGACGCCCTCGGCGAGGCCGTCGCGGAGGACGGCACCGGCCTGCCGGACCTGCGGCACGTCGCGCAGGCCGGTGAGGCGCTGGTGCTGGGCGACCGGGTGCGCGACCTGTGCGGCGCGGGCCCGGAACGCGCGCTGCACAACCACTACGGCCCGTCCGAGACGCATGTGGTCACCGCGTACACCCTGCCCGCGGACCGGTCGTCCTGGCCCCGGACCGGTGCGCCGATCGGGCGTCCGGTGTGGAACACCCAGGTGTATGTGCTGGACGCGGCCCTGCGGCCGGTACCGGACGGCGTCGGCGGCGAACTGTACATCGCGGGGGCTCAGTTGGCCCGCGGCTACCACGACCGTGCGGGCCTGACCGCGGAGCGGTTCACGGCCGACCCGTTCGGGCCGCCCGGCGCCCGGATGTACCGCACCGGCGACCTGGTGCGCTGGAACCGCGACGGTGAGCTGGAGTACGCGGGCCGCGCGGACCACCAGGTGAAGATCCGCGGCTTCCGGATCGAGCCGGGCGAGATCGAGGCCGTGCTGCGCAGCCACCCCGAGGTGGCGCAGGCCGCCGTGGTCGCACAGGACGACGGGCACGGCGGCCGCCGCCTGGTCGGCCACGTGGTGCCGGTGGCCGGCCCGATCGGGCGGGACGCTCTGCGAGCGCACGTCGCGGCCGCGCTGCCGGACCACATGGTGCCCGGGGCCTTCGTGCTCATGGACGCGTTCCCGCTGACGCCCAGCGGCAAGCTGGACCGGGCCGCGCTGCCGGTGCCCGAGCCCGAGGCGCCCGAAGGGCGTGCCCCGCGCGGACCGCGGGAGGAGATCCTCCGCGGCCTGTTCGCCGAGGTGCTCGGCGTGGCCTCGGTCGGCGTCGACGACGACTTCTTCGCCCTCGGCGGCCACTCGCTGCTGGCGACCGGACTGGTCAGCCGGATCCGCGGCACGCTGGGCGTGGAACTGGCCGTACGGGACGTCTTCGAGTCCCCGACCGTGGCGGGCCTGGCCCGCAAGGTGTCCGGCGCGGCGGGCGCGCGGGCCGCGGTCCGCGCGATGCCGCGCCCGAACCTGATCCCGCTGTCGTTCGCGCAGCGCCGACTGTGGTTCCTCAACCGTCTCGAGGGCCCGAGCTCCACGTACAACCTGCCGCTGGCCGCCCGGCTGACCGGCCCGCTCGACGTCGAGGCGCTGCGGGCCGCGCTCGGTGACGTGGTGACCCGGCACGAGAGCCTGCGCACCACGTTCCCCGAGGCCGACGGCACCCCCCGCCAGTCCATCGCCCCGGTCGGGCAGGCCGCTCCGGCCTTCGTCGTATCCGAGACCGACGAGGCCGGTCTGGAAGCCGTCCTGGAGGAGGCCGCCTTCCGCGGTTTCGACCTGTCCGGTGAACTGCCCTTGCGGGCACACCTGTTCCGGCTCGGCCCGGACCGCCATGTGCTGCTGATCGTGATGCACCACATCGCGGGCGACGGTCTGTCCATGGCGCCGATGGCGCGCGACCTGGCCGAGGCGTACGAAGCCCGGCTGGCGGGCCGCGCGCCCGACTGGGCGCCGCTGCCGGTCCAGTACGCGGACTACACGCTGTGGCAGCGCGAGGTCCTGGGCAGCGAGACCGAGCCGGACAGCGAGATCGCCCGGCAACTGGAGTTCTGGCGGGCCACTTTGACCGGGCTGCCGGACGAGCTGCGGCTGCCCGCCGACCGGCCGAGGCCCGCGGTGGCCGGCCACAAGGGCTCCACGGTTCCCTTCGCGGTCCCGGCCGAACTGCACGAGCGGATGGCGCGGTTGGCCCGGCGGACCAGGACCAGCCTGTTCATGGTCGGCCAGGCCGCGCTCACCACGCTGCTGACCCGGCTGGGCGCGGGCACCGACATCCCGCTGGGCACCCCGGTCGCCGGCCGCGCCGACGAGGCGCTGGACGAACTGGTCGGCTTCTTCGTCAACACCCTGGTGCTGCGCACCGACACCGGCGGTGACCCCAGCTTCACCGAACTGCTCGACCGGGTCCGCGAGAACAACCTCGCCGCCTACGCCCATCAGGAGGTGCCGTTCGAGCGGCTGGTGGAGGTGCTCAACCCCGAACGCTCCCTCGGCCGCCATCCGCTCTTCCAGGTGTGGCTGAACCTCCAGAACACCGCCGACATCGAGATCGGCCTGCCCGGTCTGGAGATCGGCGCGCAGGGCGTCGGCATCGGCGCCGCCAAGTTCGACCTGGCCTTCAGCCTGCGCGAACGCTACGACGAGCAGGGCGTACCGCTGGGCATGACCGGCCTGGTCGAGTACAGCGACGACCTGTTCGACCCGGAGACCGTCTCGCGTGTGGCCGACCGGCTGCTGCGCCTGCTGGACGCCGCCTGCGCCGACCCGGAACTGCCGATCAGCCGCCTGGAGGTGCTCTCCCCGGCGGAGCGGCAGCAGGTGCTGTACGACTTCAACGCGACCGCGCACGACGTGCCCCGGGGCACCATCGCGGAGCTGTTCGGCCGTCAGGCCGCCGCCACCCCGGACTCGGTGGCGATCAGCTTCGACGGAACGGAGCTGACGTACGCGCGACTGGACGCCGAGGCCAACCGCCTCGCGCACCTGCTGGTCCGCAGGGGCGTCGGCCCCGAGGACGTGGTGGCCGTCGCCCTGCCCCGCACGCCGTGGTCGGTGGTCGCACTGCTGGCGGTGCTCAAGGCCGGTGCCGTCCACCTGCCGGTGGACCCGGCCTATCCGGCCGAGCGGATCGCCTTCATACTCGCCGACGCCGGGCCGGCCGCGCTGCTGACCGAAGGACCGGCAGCCGCCGGGCTGCCCGGCTCCGACGTCCCGCGGGTGCTGCTCGACGACGCCGGTGTGCGCGCCGAACTGGCCGCGCTGCCGGACACCGCGCCGGACACGGTCCGCACGGCCTCCCCCGCCAACGCCGCCTACATGATCTACACCTCCGGCTCCACCGGCAGGCCCAAGGGGGTGGTGGTCCCGCACGAGGGCATCGGCGGCTTCGGTGCGATCCGCGAGCAGTTCGGCCTCGACGCGAGCAGCCGGATGCTCCAGTTCGCCTCCCCCAGCTTCGACGCCGCCATCTGGGAGGTGCTCGCGCCGCTGCTGGTCGGCGGCGTCCTGGTGATGGCCCCCGCCGAGGACCTGGCGGTCGGCGAGCCGCTGGCCGCGCTGCTGGCCCGGGAACGGGTCACGCACGCCAACATTCCGCCGGCCGCGCTCGCGGTGCTGCCGCCGGGCGCGCTCCCGGACGGCATGAACGTGATCGTCGCGGGTGAGGCGTCCGCGCCCGACCTGATCGCCCGCTGGGCGGACGGCCGTCGGCTGCTCAACGCCTACGGCCCGACCGAGGCGACCGTGTGCGCCACCGTCAGCGAACCGCTCACCGCGGGCGTCAACCCGCCGATCGGCCGCCCGCTGTGGAACGTCCGGGTACTGGTGCTGGACGAAGCGCTGCGCCCGGTCCCGGTCGGCACGCCCGGCGAGGCGTACCTGGCCGGGGCAGGTCTGGCCCGCGGCTACGCAGGCCGGCCCGGACTGACCGCCGAGCGGTTCACGGCCGACCCGTACGGACCCGCCGGCTCCCGGATGTACCGGACCGGCGACCTCGTCCGCCGGCTGCCGGACGGCAACCTGGAGTTCGTCGGCCGCGCCGACGACCAGGTGAAGATCCGCGGTTTCCGCATCGAGCCGGGCGAGATCGAGTCGCTGCTCGTCGACCACGCCGACTTGGCGCAGGCCGCCGTGCTCGCCCGGGAGGACGAGCCGGGCGAGCGGCGCCTGGTCGCCTATGTGGTCACCGGGGAGGGCCGTACGACGCCCTCGGCGGCGGCGCTGCGGGAGCATGTCGCCGCGCGGCTGCCCGAGTACATGGTGCCGCCGGCCTTCGTGGTGCTCCCGGCACTGCCGTTGACCCCCAACGGGAAGGTCGACCGCAGGGCGCTGCCGGCGCCGGAGTCCACCGGTTCGTCCGGTGGCCGTGCCCCGCGCAACGAGACCGAGGCCGGGCTGCGGCGGATCTTCGCCGAGGTGCTGGGCGACGAGGACGTCGACGTCGAGGCGAACTTCTTCGAACTCGGCGGGCACTCCTTGCAGGCGACCAAGCTGGTCAGCCGTATCCGCAGCGAGTTCGCCGCCGAACTGCCGCTGCGGGACTTCTTCGAGAACCCCACGGTGGCCGGCCTGGCCGTGCTGGTCGGCGGGGCCGGGGAAGCCCGTCGGACCGTGGTGCAGCAGCCGCGGCCCGAGCACGTCCCGCTGTCGTTCGCACAGCGCCGGCTGTGGTTCCTCAACCGCCTGGAGGGACCCAGCCCGACGTACAACATCCCGCTGTCCATGCGGCTCACCGGCTCCCTCGACGTGGAGGCGTTGCAGGCCGCGATCGGTGACGTGGTGGCCCGGCACGAGAGCCTGCGCACCACGTTCCCCGAGACCGGCGGCACGCCGCGCCAGGAGATCCTGGACCCGGAGGCGGCGACACCCCGGTTGCGGATCGCCGACGTCGCACCGGACGAACTGGACGCCGCGGTCGCCGGGGCCGTCGGCCACGGCTTCGACCTGGCCGCCGAACTGCCGGTGCGGGTGCACCTGTTCAGCGTGGGGCCGCGCGACCACGTGCTGGTGTTCCTGGTCCACCACATCTGCTGCGACGGCTGGTCACTGGGCCCGCTGCTGCGCGACCTGTCCGACGCCTATCGGGCCCGGGCCGCCGGGCGGGCCCCGCAGTGGACGCCGCTCGCCGTGCAGTACGCCGACTACGCCCTCTGGCAGCGCGACGTGCTCGGCAGCGAGGACGACCAGGACTCGCGGCTGGCGGCGGAGTTGGGCTACTGGCGCGAGCAGCTGGCCGACATGCCGGAGGAGCTGGCGCTGCCGACCGACCTGCCGCGTCCGGCCCGGCCCAGCCACCGAGGCGGACTGGTCCGGCTGCGGTTCGAGCCTCCGGCGCACCGTGCGCTGGTCGAGCTGGCGAAGACCGCGGGGGCCAGCCCCTTCATGGTGGTGCAGGCCGCGCTCGCCGCGCTGTTCGACCGGATCGGCGCGGGCAGCGACATCCCACTGGGGACCACGGTCGCCGGACGCACCGACGACGCTCTGGACGAGCTGGTCGGCTTCTTCGTCAACACCCTGGTGCTGCGCACGGACACCAGCGGCGACCCGACCTTCCGGGCGCTGGTGGAGCGGGTGCGGCGCACCGACGTCGCCGCCTTCGAGAACCAGAACGTGCCGTTCGAACGGCTCGTCGAGGTGCTCGGCCCCAGCCGTTCGATGTCCCGGCACCCGCTGCTCCAGGTGATGCTCAACCTGCTGAACACCCCGCCCGCCGAGCTGAGCCTCGGCGACGACCTGACCATCGCCCAGCAGCCCCACGGCCTGCGCGTGGCCAAGTTCGACCTGGCGTTCAACCTGGCCGAGACGCTGGACGCGGACGGGCGGCCGAACGGCATCGTCGGTGTGGTCGAGTACAGCTCCGACCTGTTCACCGAGGGCACCGTCCAGTCGCTGGCGGACCGGTTGGTCGCGCTGCTCGAGCGGCTGCTGGCCGAGCCGGACCGGCCGATCGGGGAGCACGACCTGCTGACCGCCGGCGAGCGGGAGCAGCTGCTCGGCGCGTGGCGCGGCACCGAGCCCGAGGTGCCGGGCGGCACCCTGGCCGAGCTGTTCGAGGCGCAGGTGGCGCGCACGCCGCGGGCGACGGCCCTGTGGTGCGAGGGCGAGCGGACCAGCTACGCCGAGCTGAACCACCGGGCCAACCGGCTGGCGCACGAACTGATCGCCCGCGGTGTCGCCCCGGGTCGGATCGTCGCGGTGGCCGTCCCGCGCTCCCCACTCCAGGTCACCGCGTTCCTGGCGGTGGCCAAGGCGGGCGCCGTCCACCTGCCGGTCGATCCGGAGTACCCGGCCGAGCGCGTGGCCTTCATGCTCGCGGACGCCGCACCGGCCGCCCTGCTGGCCACCGAGGCGTCACGCGGCCTGCCGCCCTCCGCGCCGGCCGTGCCGACCTGGGTCCTGGACGAGCCGGGGTTCGCCGCCTCGGTGGCCGCGCATCCGGCGACCGATCCGCCCGGGGCGGGAACCGTGAACAGCCCCGCCTACGTCGTCTACACCTCCGGGTCGACCGGCCGGCCCAAGGGCGTGCTCGTCGGGCACGCCGGCCTCGCGTCGTTCGTGCACAGCCACGTCGAACGGCTCGGTCTGGACGGCGGGAGCCGAGTGCTCCAGGTGGTGTCGACCAACTTCGACGTGTCGGTCGGCGACCTGGCGATGACCCTGCTGTCCGGGGCCACGCTCGCCCTGCCGGGCGCGGACCGCGAACTGGTCGGTGAGGGCCTGGCCGACGCCGTCGAAGCGGCCGGGGCCACCCATGTCATGCTGCCGGCCCCGGTCCTCGGCACCCTCCCGGAGCGGGACCTGCCCAGCCTGCGCTGCGTCGTCTCCGGCGGCGAGGCGCTCTCACCGGGCCTGCTGGCCCGGTGGTCGGCCGGACGCACCGTCCTCAACGCCTACGGGCCGACCGAGACCACCATCGCGGCCACGCTCAGCGGCCCGCTGTCCGGCGACACGGCGCCGCCGATCGGCCGCCCGGTGGCGGGCACCCGCGTGGCGGTGCTCGACGAGCGGCTGCGGCCGGTGCCGGTGGGCGTCGCGGGCGAGCTCTGCGTCTCCGGTCCCGGGGTGGCGCTGGGCTATCTGGGCCGTTCGGCGCTGACCGCGGAGAGATTCGTGGCCGACCCGTTCGGGCCGCCCGGCACCCGGATGTACCGGACCGGCGACCTGGTGCGCTGGAACCGCGACGGTGAGCTGGAGTTCGTCGGACGCTCCGACCAGCAGGTCAAGATCCGCGGCTTCCGGGTCGAACCCGGCGAGATCGAGACCGCGCTGCTCGCCCGGCCCGGACTCGCCCAGGCCGCGGTGCTCGTGCGCGAGGACCGGCCCGGCCTCAGACAGCTCGTGGCCTACGTCGTCCCGGAAAAGGGCGCCGAACCGCCGGAGCAGGCCGTGCTGCGCAAGGACGTCGCGGCCGCGCTGCCGGACTACATGGTCCCCGCCGCCTTCGTCGTGCTGGACGCGCTGCCGCTCACCGTGAACGGCAAGCTGGACCGTACCGCGCTGCCGGCTCCCGAGTTCGGCACCGACGAGCCCGGCCGCGGTCCGGCCACCGAGCGGGAGGCCGCCCTGTGCCGGATCTTCGCCGAACTGCTCGGCCGGGAGACGGTCGGGGCCGACGACGGCTTCTTCGACCTCGGCGGCGACAGCATCGTCTCCATCCAACTGGTCAGCCGGGCCCGGGCGGCGGGGATCGAACTCACGGTGGCGGACGTGTTCGAGCACCGCACCCCCGCGGCGCTCGCCGGGATCGCCGAGGCCGCGACCGAGTCCTTCGCCGAGGACGCGGACGCGGGGATCGGAGAGCTGCCGCTGACCCCGATCATGCACTGGTGGCGGGAGCACGGAGGCCCGGTCGACGGCTTCCACCAGGCGATGACGGTCCGGACGCCGGCCGCGCTCGACCTCGCCGGACTGACCGCCGCCGTACAGGCCGTGCTCGACCGGCACGACGCGCTGCGGCTGCGGCTGACCAGGTCCGGCGAGAAGGACTGGCGGATCGAGGTACGCCCCCGTGGCGAGGTGCGCGCCGAACAGCTGGTGCACCGGGTGGACTTCGCGGACGTCGCCGTCTTCGGGGACGCCGAGGCGCAGCGCGCCGTGCTCGTGGAGCACGGCCGGGCGGCCGCGCGGCGGCTGACCCCGGAGTCCGGCTCGCTGGTGCGGGCGGTCTGGTTCGACGCCGGTACCGGCCGGCCCGGCCTGCTGCTGCTGGCCGTGCACCACCTGGTGGTGGACGGCGTGTCCTGGCGGATCCTGCTGCCGGACCTGGCCACCGCCTGGTCCCAGGTGGCGGCCGGTGAGGAACCGCGCCTCGAGGTGGTGCCCATCTCGCTGCGCACCTGGGCCGGACGGCTGGCGGAGGAGGCCGGAAGCGGGCGCCGGATCGAGGAACTGCCGCTGTGGCGCGCCGCTCTGAGCGGCCCCGACCCGCAACTGGGTGCCCGGCCGCTGGACCGGGAGCGGGACGTGTTCGGCACGGCGGGGAGCCTGCGCCTCACGCTGCCCGCGGACGTGACCGAGCCGCTGCTGACGAGCGTGCCGGCCGCCTTCGACGCCGGGATCAAGGACGTACTCCTGGCCGCCTACACGGTGGCCGTCGCCTCCTGGCGGGCCCGGCGCCGACCGACCCGGGGCAACGCGGTGCTGGTCGAGTTGGAGGGCCACGGCCGCGAGCCGGTGGTCGAAGGCGCCGATCTGGG
The DNA here is from genome assembly GCF_042896885.1 of Streptomyces sp. NPDC001231. Classification (NCBI taxonomy): domain Bacteria; kingdom Bacillati; phylum Actinomycetota; class Actinomycetes; order Kitasatosporales; family Streptomycetaceae; genus Streptomyces; species Streptomyces sp. NPDC001231. The sequence goes on along the minus strand of NZ_JBIAXS010000016.1, from coordinate 35,519 downwards.
CCGGACCGTCGGCTGGTTCACCAGTTCCTTCCCGGTGCGCCTCAACCCCGGGCAGGTGGACTGGAACGACTTCTGGGGCGGCGGCGAGGCGGTGGACACCGTGCTCGCCAGGGTGCGCGCCCAACTCGCCGAACTGCCGGACGGCGGCATCGGCTACGGCCTGCTGCGCTACCTCAACGAGCGCACGGGGCCGCAACTGGCCGCCCTGCGCACGCCGCAGCTCGGGTTCAACTATCTCGGCCGGTTCGCCGCCGGCGGTGGTGACGCCCCCGCCCAGGACTGGAGCCCGCCGCCCGGCATGGCCGGGCTGACCGGCGGCGGCGACGCCGCCATGCCCATGGCGCACAGCCTGGACCTCAACGCGCAGACCGAGGACCGTCCGGACGGCCCGCGGCTGGTCGCCGCGTGGGCGTGGCCCGACGGGATGTTCGACGAGGCGGACGTGCGGGACCTGGCCGAGTCCTGGTTCCGGGCACTGACGTCCATGGCCGACCGCGCCCGCGCCCTCACGGCGGCACCCGCCCGGTCGGGCACGCCCACCTTGGTCCCGGTGGACCAGCAGGAACTGGACGAGTTCGAGAACGAACTGGACGACGAGGGGTTGTCATGGTGAACCAGTCGCGCATCGAGGATCTCCTGCCCTTGTCGCCCCTGCAGGAAGGGCTGCTGTTCCACTCCCAGTACGCGCAGGACGACGAGACGGCTCTCGACGTCTACACGGTGCAGATCGCGGTGGACCTGGACGGGGCACTGGACACCGACCGGCTCCGTGACGCGGCGGCCTGGCTGCTGCGCCGGCACGCCAACCTCCGGGTCGGCTTCCGCCGCCGCAAGAACGGTGACCCGGTGCAGGTGGTGTACCGCGGCGTCGAGCTGCCCTGGTCCGAGGTCGACCTCACCGACGGTCCGGCCGACCGGCGGGAGGACCGGCTCGCCGAGCTGATGGCCGCCGACCGGGTGCGCAGATTCGACCTGAGACGTGCGCCGCTGCTGCGCTTCACCCTGATCCGGCTGGGCGAGGGCCGCTGCCGGTTCCTGATGACCAACCACCACATCCTGCTCGACGGCTGGTCCGGTCCGCTGCTGATGCGCGAGCTGTTCGCGCTCTACTCCGGCGGCGAGCTGCCGCCGGTGACGCCCTACCGCGACTACCTGTCCTGGCTGGGACGGCAGGACCGGCGGGCCGCCCTCGCCGCCTGGCGCGACGCGCTGGGCGACGTCCGCGAACCCACCCTGGTCGCGCCGGACGCCGACCGCGGCGCGGTGGTGCCGCAGGACCTGCTGGTCACGCTGCCGGAGAAGCTGAGCAGCGGGCTGGCCGAGACTGCCAGGCGCTGCGGCGTCACGCTGAACACCGTGGTGCAGGCGGCCTGGGGCGTTCTGCTGGGCCGGCTGACCGGACGCGACGACGTCGTGTTCGGCGGCACCGTCTCGGGCCGGCCCTCGGCGGTCCCCGGTGTGGAGAACATGGTCGGCTCGTTCATCAACACCCTGCCGGTGCGGGTCTCCGCACGGCCGGCCGAGTCCTGGGCGCGGCTGCTGGAACGGCAGCAGCGCCGACAGGTCGACCTGCTCGACCACCACCACCTCACGCTCGCCGACGCCCAGGCGCAGTCCGGGGCGACCGGCGAACTGTTCGACACCCTGGTCGTGTTCGAGAACTATCCGGTGGAGGCCGACGGCCTCGGCGAACTCGCCGAGGGCCTGCGGGTCACCGGCGCGGTCGGCCAGGACGCGACCCACTACCCGCTGAGCCTGTTCCCGGCGCCCGGCCGGCGCATGCGGATCCGGCTCGGCTACCGCCCGGACCTGTTCGACCGGGAGCGCGCGCAGGGCATCCTGGACGCGCTGGTCGGCATCCTCACCCTGATCCACGCCGACCCCGAGGCACCCGTCGGCCGGGTCCAGGCCCTGCCCCCGGCCGAGCGCCAACGGCTGCTGACGGAGTGGAACGACACCGCGCTGCCCGTGGACGCCGAGTCCCTGGTCGACGCCTTCCAGCGGAACGCGGCACTCACCCCAGACGCCGTCGCCGTGATCGACGCGGACGGCGAGGTGTCCTACCGGGAGCTCGACGAGCGCGCCAACCGCCTCGCCCGCCATCTCGCGGGCGCGGGCGTCGGACCGGAGTCGTGGGTCGCCGTGGCCCTGCCGCGCGGGACGGCGCTCCTGACGGCGCTGCTCGCGGTCCTCAAGGCGGGCGGTGCCTACGTCCCATTGGACCCGGAGTACCCGGCCGACCGGATCGGTTACATCCTCGACGACGCACGCCCCTGCGCGCTGCTGACCGACTCCTCGGTGACCGGCCTGCCCGAGGCCCCCGGGGTGCGGCGCGTCGTGCTGGACGGGACCGCCGCCGAAGCCCTGGCCCAACTGCCCGGCGCACCTCTGACCGATGCCGACCTGGCCTCGCCGGTCCATCCGGCCAACCCGGCCTACGCGATCTACACCTCCGGCTCCACCGGCCGTCCCAAGGGCGTCGTGGTCTCCCGCGCCAACATCGCCAACCTGGTCGCCGACATGCGCGGCCGCACGGGGATCAAGGCCGCCGACCGGCTGGTCGCGGTGACCACCGTCGCGTTCGACATCGCCGCGCTGGAGCTGTTCGTGCCGCTCAGCGCGGGCGCCACCGTGGTCATCGCCTCCCGCGACCAGGTGCTGGACCCACCGGCACTCGGCCGGCTGATCACCGGCACCGGCGCCACGATCATGCAGGCGACCCCCACGCTGTGGCAGGCCCTGGTCTCGGAGCGGCCGAAGGCCCTGGCCGGACTGCGGGTCCTGGTCGGCGGCGAACCGGTACCGGCGGCCCTCGCCACCCGGCTGTGCGAGCTGGCCGCCGAGGTCACCAACGTCTACGGCCCGACCGAGACCACGGTCTGGTCCACCTCGGCCCGGCTGGGCGACCGGCCGGGCCTTCCGGCGATCGGCCGGCCCATCGCCAACACCCGGGTCTACGTGCTGGATTCCGCGCTCTCCCCCACCCCGGTCGGTGTCGCGGGCGACCTGTACCTGGCGGGCGACGGCGTGGCCCGCGGCTACGCGGGCCGGGCCGGCCTGACCGCGGAGCGGTTCACGGCCGACCCGTTCGGCGCGCCGGGCTCCCGCATGTACCGCACCGGCGACGTGGCGCGCTGGGCGGACGACGGCCAGCTGGAGTTCGTCGGCCGGGTGGACGACCAGGTGAAGATCCGCGGCTTCCGGGTCGAACCCGGCGAGATCGAGGCGGCGCTGACCGAGCACGAGGACGTCTCCCGGGCCACCGTGGTCGCCCGGGCCGACGAGTCGGGCGAGAACCGCCTCGTCGCCTACCTGGTGCCGGTCTCCGGCCGGACGGTTCCGGCCGTGGACGCGCTGCGCGCCCACGCAGCGGCCCGGCTTCCCGACTACATGCTGCCTGCCGCCTTCGTCCCGCTGGACGCACTCCCGCTGACCCCCAACGGCAAGGTGGACCGCAAGGCGCTGCCTGCCCCCGACTTCGCCGCACTGGTCACCCGCCAGGGCCCACGCACCCCCCAGGAGGAGATCCTGTGCGGGCTGTTCGCGGAGATGCTCAACCTGACGTCGGTCGGTGTCCACGACAACTTCTTCGAACTGGGCGGCCACTCGCTGCACGCGACCCGTGTGGTCAGCCGGATCAGATCGGTCTTCGAGGTCGAACTGCCGCTGCGGGAGCTGTGGGAGGCGCCCACCGTCGCGGAACTGGTCGGCCGCATCGGCGGCGCGGCCGGCGCCCGGGCCACCCTGCGGCCGTGGGAACGGCCGGCGGAGATCCCCCTGTCCTACGCGCAGCGCCGGCTGTGGTTCATGAACCGCTTCGAGCGGACCAGCACCGCCCACAACATCGTCCTCGCGGTGCAGATCAGGGGGCCGCTGGACGTCGACGCGCTGCGCGCCGCCGTACGGGACGTGGTCGCCCGGCACGAGAGCCTGCGCACCGTCTTCCCGGACCGGGACGGCGAGCCGCGCCAGGAGATCCTCTCCCCGGACCGGGGCTGCGAGCCGGCTCTGGTGCGTACCACGGCGGAAGACCTGGACACGGCCATCGCGGCGGCGTCCGCGCAGAGCTTCGACCTGGCCGTCGAAACCCCGCTGCGGGTCACGCTGTTCGAGACCGGCCCCGAGTCGCACGTCCTGCTGACCGTGCTGCACCACATCGCCGGCGACGGCTGGTCGCTCGACCCGTTCTCCGCCGACCTGGCACGCGCCTACACCTCACGGGCCGCCGGCGAGACGCCCGACTGGCAGCCGCTGCCGGTGCAGTACGCCGACTACACCATGTGGAACTACGGGATCCTGGGCTCCGAGGACGACCAGGACAGCCTGATCCACCGGCAACTCGCCTTCTGGAAGGAGACGTTGGCCGACCTTCCGGACGAACTGCGCCTGCCCACCGACCGGCCGCGGCCGGCCGAGGCCGACTACCGGGCCGACTCGGTGCTGGTGCACCTGCCGGCCGAGCTGCACCGTGATCTGGCCGCGCTGGCCCGGCGGACCGGCACCACACTGTTCATGGTGCTCCAGGCGGGCCTCGCCTCGCTGCTGTCGGTGCTCGGCTCGACGTCCGACGTGGTGCTGGGCAGCCCGATCGCGGGCCGTACGGACGACGCGCTGGAGCGGGTCGTCGGCTTCTTCATCAACACGCTGGTGCTGCGCACCGACCTGTCCGGCGACCCGACCTTCACCGAGCTGCTGGGCCGGGTGCGTGAGGCCGACCTCGCGGCCTACGCCCACCAGGACGTGCCGTTCGAGCGGCTGGTCGAGGTGCTCAACCCGGAGCGTTCGCTGGCCCGCCACCCGCTCTTCCAGGTCTCGCTGGCGCTGCAGAACACTCCGGAGAGCAGCATGGGCCTCACCGGCCTGGACTGCACCGTACGTCAAGTTCCGGTCAGGTCCACCCAGTTCGATCTCTCCCTCAGCTTCAACGAGAGCATCGACCGCGAGGGCGAACTCCAGGGGATCAGCGGCCTCGTGGAGTTCCGCCTCGACCTGTTCGACCGCTCGACCGTCGAGGAGATGGGCGAGCGACTGGTGCGCTTCCTGGAAGCCGTGGCCGCCGACCCGGAACTCCCGGTGCGGGCCGTCGACGTGCTCTCGGCGCCCGAGCGGCGGCGGGTGCTGGTGGAGTGGAACGACACGGCGCGCGGTGACGTGGTGCCGGTGACGTTCCCACAGCTGCTCGCCGCGTCCGTGGAACGGGACCCGGACGCCGTGGCGCTGGTGCACGGCGAGGAGTCACTGTCGTACCGGGAGACGGACGAACGGGCCAACCGGCTCGCCCGCCTCCTGATCGACGCCGGGGCCGGACCCGAGCGCCTGGTGGCACTCGTCCTGCCCCGCTCGGTGGACATGGTCGTGGCCCAGCTCGCCGTACTCAAGGCAGGCGGCGCCTACCTGCCCGTCGACCCCGACTACCCGGTCGAACGCATCGAGTACATCCTCGGCGACGCGGCACCCGCGCTGGTGCTCTCCGCCGAGGAAACCGCCGAGCGACTCGCGGGCGTGGGCGGCACGTCACACTGGCTGACCGTCGACACCGACCCTGAGCGGACCGACGGCTCCCCGGTGACCGACAAGGACCGAACCGCCACCCTGCGACCGGACCATCCCGCGTACGTCATCTACACCTCAGGATCAACCGGACGCCCCAAGGGCGTAGTCGTCTCCCACCGAGGCCTCGCCGCCTTCGCCACCTCCTGCGTCGAACGCTTCACCGTCGAGGCGGACTCGCGCGTACTGCAGTTCTCCTCACCCAGCTTCGACGCCTCCGTACTCGAACTCTGCATGGCCATCACCGCAGGCGCCGCCCTCGTCGTCCCGCCCCCCGGCCCCCTCGTCGGCGAAACCCTGGCCGAAGTCCTGCGCGACCACCACGTCACCCACGCCCTCATCCCCCCGGCCGCACTCGCCAGCCTCCCCACCGAAGCAGCCGCCGAACTCAGTCACTTCCACAACCTGATCGTCGGCGGCGACGCCTGCCCACCCGAACTCGTCGCCCGCTGGGCACCCGGCCGCCGCATGGTCAACGCCTACGGCCCCACCGAAGCCACCGTGGCTGTCTCGATGAGCACGCCCCTGACCCCCGGCGGGGCTGTACCGATCGGCTCCCCGGTGATCAACACCCGGGCCTACGTCCTCGACGCCTGGCTCCGCCCCGTCCCGGTCGGCGTCGCCGGTGAGTTGTACGTGACCGGCGACGGGCTGGCACGCGGCTACCTCAACCGCCCCGCACTGAGCGCCGAACGGTTCGCGGCCGACCCCTTCGGCCCGCCCGGATCGCGGATGTACCGCACCGGCGACATCGTACGGTGGACCCCCGACGGCACCCTGGAGTTCGTCGGACGCGCCGACGAACAAGTCAAGATCCGCGGCTTCCGCATCGAACTCGGCGAGATCGAGACCGTACTCGCCGAGGACCTCGCCGTAGCCCAGGCGGTGGTGAACGCGCGAGAGGACGGAGAGCACCGCAAGCAGCTCGTCGCCTACCTCGTGCCCGCCGTCGGCTCCGCGATCGACACCGCACGGCTGCGGGAACTCGTGAGCGCCACCCTGCCCGACCACATGATGCCCGCCGCGTTCGTCGTGCTCGACGCACTTCCGCTCACCCCTCACGGCAAGCTGGACCGCAAGGCCCTGCCCGCGCCCGACTTCAGCCCCACGGACTGGACGGGGCCGCGCACGCCGCAGGAGGAGATCCTGTGCGGCCTGTTCGCCGAGGTGCTCGGGCTGGAGACGGTCGGCGTGCACGACAGCTTCTTCGACCTCGGCGGCGACAGCATCGTCTCCATCAAGCTGGTCAGCCGAGCGCGCGCGGCCGGCATCGAGTTCACCGCGCGGGACGTGTTCGAGCACAAGACCGTCGCCCGTCTCGCGGCTGCCGCCGGCGGTGTCGGAACGTCCTCCGGCAGCCGCGGGGACACCGACGGCGTCGGCTCCGTGCCGCTGCTCCCGATCATCCACTGGATGCGGGAGCGCGGCGGCCCGATCCGGCGCTTCAACCAGACCATGATGGTGGTCGTCCCGGCCGACCTCGGCCTCAGCCGCCTGGAAGCCGCACTCCAGACGGTGCTCGACCACCACGACGCCCTGCGGATGCGGCTGCGCCGCACTGGCGGCTTGATCTGGAACCTGGACATACCGCCCCGCGGTGAGCTGCGCGCCGCCGACTGCGTCCGCCGGGTCGACGTCGCCGGGTTGGGCCGGGAGGAGACCAACACCCGTATCGGTGAGCACGTCCAGGCGGCCTGGGACCGGCTCGACCCGGAGACCGGCGCGATGGCGCAGGCGGTGTGGTTCGACGCGGGGCCCTCCGCCCCCGGCCGGCTGCTGCTGGTCGTGCACCACCTGGTCGTGGACGGTGTCTCCTGGCGGATCCTGCTGCCCGATCTGGCCCAGGCCTGGGCCGAGGTGGCGGCCGGCCGGACACCGGAACTGGCGCCGGTGGGCACCTCGCTGCGCACCTGGGCCCAGCGGCTGACCGAGGCCGCGCAGGACGCCGAGCGGGTCGGGGAGCTGGAGACCTGGCTGGACGTGCTCGGCGCGTCCGACCCGCTGCTGACCCCCCAACCGCTCGACCCGCGACGGGACATCACCGCGACCGCGCGCACGATGTCGCTGGTCCTGCCCACCGACCTGACAGCGGCGCTGCTGACCACCGTGCCGGCCGCGTTCCACGCCCGGGTCAACGACGTCCTGCTCACGGCGTTCGGCGCGGCGGTGGCACGGTGGCGGCAGGCGCACGGCAGGGGCGACCACACGGGCGTGCTGATCGACCTCGAGGGCCACGGTCGCGAGGAGATCGTCGACGGTGTCGACCTCCACCGCACCGTCGGCTGGCTGACCAGCCTCTTCCCGGTCCGGGTCGACCCGGGCCCGCTGGACTGGAGCGAGTTCTGCGCCGGGGGCCCCTCGGCCGGCCGGGCCCTGAAGGAGGTCAAGGAGCAGCTGCGCAGGCTGCCGGAGAACGGCATCGGGTACGGCCTGCTGCGCTACCTCAACCCGCAGACCAGCACGATGCTCGCGGGCCTGCCCAAGCCGCAGATCGGCTTCAACTACCTGGGCCGGTTCGCCATCGCCGAGGGGGAGACGCAGTCCGCGCCGGAGGAGTGGAGCCCGGCCCCGGAGTCCGGCGGGCTCGGCGGCGGCGGTGACGCCGACGTACCGCTGAGCCACAGCATCGACCTGAACGCGCAGACCCAGGACCGCGCGGACGGCCCGCGGCTGATCGCCGTCTGGTCCTGGGCGGACGCGCTGTTCACCGAGGAGGAGGTGCGCGAGCTCGCCGAGACCTGGTTCGAGGCGCTCGGCGCTCTGGTCGCCCACGTGGCGCGCCCGTCGGCGGGGGGCCACAGCCCCTCCGACCTTCCGTTGGTTCCGCTGACCCAGGCCCAGATCGACATGGTGGAGGCGGCCGACCCGGAGCAGCTCGAAGACGTCCTGCCCCTCACCCCGTTGCAGGAGGGCCTGCTCTTCCACGCCCAGTTCGACGAGAACTCCCCCGACGTCTACAACATCCAGATCGCCGTGGACGTCGAGGGCGGCCTGGACGCCCCCCGGCTCCGGGAGGCCGCGGTCGGGTTGCTGCACCGGCACGCCAACCTGCGGGCCGCGTTCCGGCAGCAGGGCCTGGACCGTCCCGTGCAGGTGGTACGGCGCGGCGTGGAACTGCCGTGGCGGGAGGTGGACCTCAGCGGGCTGGCGCCCGAGGAGCGGGACGCCGAACTGGCCGCGCTCATGGCCGCCGACCGGGTGGACCGGTTCGAGGTGGAACGGCCGCCGCTGTTCCGGTTCACTCTCGTCCAACTGGGCGAGAACCGCTGCCGGTTCGTCCTCACCACGCACCACATCCTGCTGGACGGCTGGTCCGCGCCGCTGGTGATGCGCGATCTGTTCGTGCTGTACGCGGGCGGTGACCTGCCCGCGCCCACCCCCTACCGGGAGTACCTGTCCTGGCTGGGCCGGCAGGACCGCGCGACCGCGCTCGCCGCGTGGCAGCGGGTACTCGAAGGCGTCAGCGAACCGACGCTGATCGCGCCGGAGGACTCCGGCCGCCGGGCGACCGTGCCGGACGAGCTGCTGTTCCGCGTGCCCGAGGAGCTGACCACCGCGCTGAACGCGGCGGCCCGGCGCTGCGGCGTCACGCTCAACACCGTGGTCCAGGCGGCCTGGGGTGTCCTGCTGGGACGGCTGACCGGGCGCGACGACGTCGTCTTCGGCGGCACGGTCTCCGGCCGACCGCCGGAGATCGCGGGTGTCGAGAACATGGTCGGCCTGTTCATCAACACCCTGCCGGTACGCGTCCGGGTGCGGCGCGGCGAGTCGTGGGCGGAACTGCTGGGCCATCTTCAGAGCCGGCAGACCGAGCTGATGGGCCACCAGTACCTCGGCCTGCCCGACATCCTGCGTGCCCAGGGTGTCGACCAGCTCTTCGACACCCTCACCGTCACCGAGAACTACCCGATGGACACCGGCACGCTCGGCAAGCCCACCGAGGGCCAGCGGATCACCGGCCTGGAGGCGCGGGACGCGAACCACTATCCGATCTCGCTGATCGCCGTTCCGACCAGGGAACTGCTGCTGAAGTTCGAGTACCGGAGCGAGCTGTTCGAGCGCGCCGAGATGGTGCGCTGGATGGACTGGCTGGTCGGGTTGATCCGTCAGTTCGCGGCCGACCCGGACCGGGCCGTCGGCGACGCCGAGCTGCTGTCCTCCGAGGAACGGCATCGGGTGCTGGTGGAGTGGAACGACACGGCGCGTGGTGATGTGTCGCCGGTGCCTTTCCCGCAGTTGTTCGGCGCGTCCGTGGAACGGGACCCGGACGCGGTGGCAGTGGTGTGCGGCGAGGAGTCCCTGTCGTACGGGGAGACCGACGAACGCGCCAACCGGCTCGCCCGCGTCCTGATCGGCGCGGGAGTCGGACCGGAGCGCCTGGTGGCGCTGGTACTGCCCCGCTCGGTCGAGATGACCGTGGCCCAGCTCGCGGTGCTCAAGGCCGGCGGCGCCTACCTGCCCGTCGACCCCGACTACCCGGTCGAACGCATCGAGTACATCCTCGGCGACGCGGCACCCGCGCTGGTGCTCTCCGCCGAGGAAACCGCCGAGCGACTCGCGGGCGTGGGCGGCACGTCACACTGGCTGACCGTCGACACCGACCCTGAGCGGACCGACGGCTCCCCGGTGACCGACAAGGACCGAACCGCCACCCTGCGACCGGACCATCCCGCGTACGTCATCTACACCTCAGGATCAACCGGACGCCCCAAGGGCGTAGTCGTCTCCCACCGAGGCCTCGCCGCCTTCGCCACCTCCTGCGTCGAACGCTTCACCGTCGAGGCGGACTCGCGCGTACTGCAGTTCTCCTCACCCAGCTTCGACGCCTCCGTACTCGAACTCTGCATGGCCATCACTGCAGGCGCCGCCCTCGTCGTCCCGCCCCCCGGCCCCCTCGTCGGCGAAACCCTGGCCGAAGTCCTGCGCGACCACCACGTCACCCACGCCCTCATCCCCCCGGCCGCACTCGCCAGCCTCCCCACCGAAGCAGCCACCGAACTCACCCACTTCCACAACCTGATCGTCGGCGGCGACGCCTGCCCACCCGAACTCGTCACCCGCTGGGCACCCGGCCGCCGCATGGTCAACGCCTACGGCCCCACCGAAGCCACCGTCGCCGCCACCATCAGCACCCCCCTCACCGCCGGCGACCCGGTGCCCATCGGCACCCCCGTCATCAACACCCGGGCCTACGTCCTCGACGCCTGGCTCCGCCCCGTCCCCGTCGGCGTCGCCGGCGAGCTCTACGTCACCGGAGACGGACTCGCACGCGGCTACCTCAACCGCCCCGCACTCACCACCGAACGCTTCCTCGCCAACCCCTACGGCCCACCCGGATCTCGGATGTACCGCACCGGCGACATCGCCCGCTGGACCCCCGACGGCACCCTGGAGTTCATCGGACGCGCCGACGAACAAGTCAAGATCCGCGGCTTCCGCATCGAACTCGGCGAGATCGAGACCGTACTCGGCCGGCACGAGACCGTGGGCCGGGCGGTCGTCGTCGTCCGAGAGAACGAGGAGGGCGCGAAGAGCCTGGTCGCCTACGTGGTACCGGCGGACGGTGCGACCGTCGAGGTGCCCCAGCTGCGTGACGCGCTTGCCGCGCGGCTGCCGGACCACATGATGCCCGCCGCGTTCGTCGCGCTCGACGCACTTCCGCTCACCCCACACGGCAAGCTCGACCGCAAGGCCCTGCCCGCGCCCGACTTCAGCCCCACGCACTGGACGGGGCCGCGCACGCCGCAGGAGGAGATCCTGTGCGGCCTGTTCGCCGAGGTGCTCGGGCTGGAGACGGTCGGCGTGCACGACAGCTTCTTCGAGGTCGGCGGCGACAGCATCATGTCGATGCAGCTGGTCACCAAGGTCCGCGCCACGTTCGGCGTGCGGCTGAGCATCCGCACCATCTTCGAGGCGCCCAGTGTCGCGGAGCTGGCCGGCCGGCTCGCGGGTGACACCGAAGGGGACACCCTGGACGTGCTGCTGCCGCTGCGCACCACGGGCGACAGGGCACCCCTGTTCTGCGTGCACCCGGCGGGTGGCCTGAGCTGGGTCTACTCGGGCCTGATGAAGCACATCGGTGCGGACCGCCCGCTCTACGGCATCCAGGCCAGGGGGCTCGCCGATCCGTCGGCGACCCTGCCGTGCAGCATCGAGGAGATGGCGGCGGACTACGTCGCCCAGGTGCGCGGCGTCCAGCCGAACGGCCCCTACCACCTGCTCGGCTGGTCGCTGGGCAGTCTGGTGGTCCACGCCATGGCCACCCAGCTGCGGGCCGCGGGCGAGGAGGTCGGGCTGCTCGCCAACCTCGACCAGTACCCCATCGACCGCGGTGAGCCGGAGCCGGAGCGCCTGCCCGACCAGCAGGACGCACTGCGGATCATGCTGGACTTCGTCGGCCACGACATGGACAGCCTGGGCGACGAACCGCTCGAGTACGCGATGGTGGCCGAGGTGCTGAGGGAGCGTCAGAGTGTGTTCGCCAACCTCGACGAGTCCGCGATCGCCGCGCTGGCCAATGTGTTCGCGAACAGCCGCACCCTGATCGGCGGTTTCGAGCCGCAGCCGCTCGACAGCGACGTGCTGGTCCTCGTCGCCGAGCCGGACGAGACGGTGCCCGCCGCGGAACTCGCGGAACGGGCCGAACGCTGGCGGCCGTTCGTCACTGGAAAAATTGAATACAGGGTAGTGCGTTGTACCCACGCACATATGATGCAGGCGGAACCGGCCGCTGAAATCGGCCGCGTACTCGCCGAAAAGCTCGGGGAAAGCAAGTAGCCGGATCCGGAGCCCGTATCGACCGACCGGTTCAGGCCCGGGGAAAAGGGATTCCTTTTCCCCGGGCCTGAACCGGATGCCTCCTCGGTCGAACACCCCACTGCCATCCCCCACACCGCCGCAATCCCCTTTCGCAGCCACGACGAATGGTGGAAACATGACTGCGCAGACGATGTCGACACCGGACGATGTCTCCACGGTCGATCTGACCGATCCCAGAACGTTCGAGGAGAACGAACTCCGGGAATACTGGCGCCGATTGCGCACCACGCGACCGCTCCACTGGCACCCGCCCACCGGCGACGCACCGGGTTTCTGGGTGATCAGCCGGTACGCGGACGTCATGGCGCTGTACAAGGACAACAAGCGACTCACCTCCGAACGGGGCAACGTGCTGGTCACGCTGCTCGCCGGGGGCGACTCCGCCGCGGGCAGGATGCTCGCCGTCACCGACGGCGCGCGGCACCGGAATCTGCGCAACGTGCTGCTCAAGGCCTTCTCCCCGCAGGCCCTCAAGCCCATCACCGACCGGGTCCGCGCCAACACGACCCGCCTGGTGGTGGAGGCCGTCCGGCACGGCGAGTGCGACTTCGCCACCGACGTCGCCGAGCACATCCCGATGAACACCATCTCCGACCTGCTCGGAGTGCCCACCGCGGACCGTGAGTTCCTGCTGAACCTCAACAAGTCCGCGCTCAGTTCGAACGAGGAGGGCCAGTCGGCGACCGACGCCTGGCTCGCCCGCAACGAGATCCTTCTGTACTTCAACGAGCTGGTCGCCGAACGCCGGGCGAAGCCGACCGAGGACGTGATCAGCGTTCTCGCCAACAGCACCGTGAACGGCGAGCCGTTGAGCGAGGAGGTCATCGTCCTCAACTGCTACAGCCTGATCCTCGGCGGCGACGAGACCAGCCGGCTGTCCATGATCGACGCGGTGCGGACCTTCACCCGGCACCCGGACCAGTGGCAGTTGCTCCGCGACCGCGAGGTGACACTGGAGTCGGCCACCGAGGAGGTGCTGCGCTGGGCGACCCCGGCGATGCACTTCGGCCGGCGCGCGGTCACCGACGTGGAGCTGCATGGCCAGATGATCGCCGCCGGCGACATCGTCACGCTGTGGAACAGCTCGGCCAACCGGGACGAGGAGGTCTTCGCCGACCCGTACGTCTTCGATCTGAACCGGTCGCCCAACAAGCACATCACCTTCGGCTACGGCCCGCACTTCTGCCTCGGCGCGTACCTGGGCCGAGTGGAGGTGAACGCGATGCTGGACGCCCTGCGCACCTACAGCACCGGCTTCGAGGTCACCGGCGACCCGCAGCGGATCCACTCCAACTTCCTGACCGGGCTGAGCAGCCTGCCGGTGCGTTTCCAGCCGGATGAGACGGCGCTGGCCGCCTACGACAGCGGGAACGGGGCGCACCGGTGAGCGCGTCCGCCGGGGTGAGCCCGTCGAAGTGGCTGCGCTGCTACCGCAAGGTGGCCCGCCCCCGTCTGCGGCTGGTGTGCTTTCCCCATGCGGGCGGCGCGGCCAGCATGTTCCGTGACTGGCCGCAGTGGCTGCCCGACGACATCGAGGTGACCGGGGTGTGCTACCCGGGCCGTCAGGACCGGGTCCTGGAGCCGTGCATCGACGAGATGGGCGCGCTGACCACGCCGATCGCCGACGTGCTCCAGTGTTACGCGGGAGAGAGGCTCGTGCTGTTCGGGCACAGCATGGGTGCCTCCGTCGCCTACGAGGTGGCCCTGCGCCTCGAGCAGCGCACCGGCTCGGCGCCGGGCCGGCTGTTCGTCTCCGGCCAGTTGCCGCCGCACCGCGTGGTGCCCAAGAGCGTGCACCTGCGCGGCGACGACGCGATCGTGGCGGAGGTACGCCGGCTCGGCGACCCCGACGCCGACACGGTGCTGGACGATCCGGACCTGCGGGAGCTGGTACTGCCCGCGATCCGGGCGGACTTCCGGTTGATCGGCACCTACCTCCCGCGCCCGGTCACCCCGCTGGCCACCCCGGTGACCGCGTACGTGGGGAGCGAGGACGAGCAGGTGCCGGTCGAGGGCCTGCGGGAGTGGGCGGCGGTGTGCGCCACCGGCCGCTTCGACCACCGGGTCTACCCAGGCGGCCACTTCTACCTGATGGACGACCCCGAAGCCCTCGTCCGCGACCTGGCCGGCCGTCTGACCAGCCACCTGGCCGCCGCCCGCGTCGCCGGCTGAACCGGCGACGCGGGGGGAGTCAGGAGAGCGCGAAGCGCGCGCCGGCGAGCGAGAGCAGGGCGCCGAACACGTCGATCACCACGATGCCCACGGCCAACGACGTCCACCACTTACGGCGGCCGCTCCGGGTGCGGATGAACTGCCAGGCGGCCAGGGCCAGCACCACGCCCTGGACCATGAAGCACGGCTCGAACACCAGGAGGTCCTGCACGGCCGAGAGATGGTTCGCCTCGGCCGCCTCCGCCGTGCCGACACCGGGCACGACCGGGAAGTCGACCGCGCCGTGGCGTCCGCTCAGGTACAGGGCCTTGGTGACGAATCCGTACAGGGCGTGGGAGACGCACACCACCGCCGCGATCCACATCGGCACCAGCAGCACCCAGGCACGAAGTCGGCTCCCCGTCCGGCGATTCAGCGCGAGGACGAAGAGCGCGCCGAACAGCATGAGGGCGCTCACCACCCAGTTGACCGCCTGCACCGCGGACTTGTTGTGCCGCGCCAGGAGCGGCAGTCCCCAGGTACCGCCCACCGCCCAGTACACGTGGAGAAGCATGAAGAGCAGCGTGAAGACGAAAGCCAGGTGAACCCAGACCGGCCGGGGTGGCAGCTCGGTGCCCCGATCCCGGCCAGGTGAATTCTCGTCATTTTCGCCTGGAATTAATGTTTCGTGCACCATTCAAATCCTCACCTCGAAGCCTCGAGCACACCGCGGGCACGCTATCACCGGGCGCGAAGGCACGAACCCCGTGCATATCGGAGTTTTCAATGAGGGGGCCGGTTCCGGCCACGCCGCTGCTAGCGTCGGCGGCGCCGATGCGGCAGCCGTCGGGTCGGTGAACCCGTAGCGTATGGGGGTGAATACGTGGACATTGCAATTCGGGCCGAGGGGCTGAGCAAACGTTACGGTGGAAAGCAGGTCAAGGACGCGCTGAACGGTGTCGACCTGTCGGTCCCCGCCGGCACGGTGTTCGGGCTGCTCGGCCCCAACGGCGCCGGGAAGACCACGACCGTGCGCATCCTGGCCACCCTGCTCTCCGCGGACGGCGGCGAGGCGACCGTGGCCGGGTTCGACGTGCGCCGCCAGGCGAAGGAGGTCCGCCGGCGCATCGGGCTGACCGGACAGTACGCGGCGGTCGACGAACGGTTGACCGGCCGGGAGAACCTCCGGCTGATCGGCACCCTCTACCACCTCGGCCGGAGCGCCACCCGGGCCAGGGCGGACGAGCTGCTCGAACGGCTCGACCTGACCGACGCGGCCGACCGGCCGGTGAAGACCTACTCCGGCGGCATGCGGCGCAGGCTCGACCTCGCCGCCAGCCTGATCGCCGAGCCGCCGGTGCTGTTCCTGGACGAGCCGACCACCGGACTCGACCTGTCCAGCCGGCTGACCCTGTGGGAGGTCGTCCGCACCCAGGTGAGCCGCGGAGTCACCGTCCTGCTCACCACCCAGTACCTCGAAGAGGCCGACCAACTCGCCGACCACATCGCGGTGTTGAAGGACGGCAGTGTCGTCGCCGACGGCACCCCGGACGAGTTGAAGGACCGGGTGGGCGACGACCGGCTGCGGGTCACGGCCGCCTCCTCGGACGACGTCGTCGCACTCACCAAGGTGCTGAGCCGGTTCGGCGTCGAGGAACCGCTCGTGGACGAGGAGAAGAGGACGGTGTCCGTACCGATGACCGAAGGCGTCGGCGGCATCGCGACGGTGGCCACCGAACTGGTCCGGGCCGGCATCCCGGTGGCCGACTTCCGGCTCAGCCGTCCCTCGATGGACGAGGTCTTCCTGTCCCTGACCGGCCCCGCGACGCGGCCGGTGACCGAAGGAGCGGCGAAGTGAGCGAGTTCCTGAGCGACTGCCTCGCCCTGACGGGCCGCCACCTCAGGCATCTGTCCCGGGTGCCGGAGCGACTGCTGAGCGTGACGCTGATGCCGGTGATGTACGTGATCGTCTTCGGGTTCCTGTTCGGCAGCGCCATGCGGGTCGAGGGCGGCAACTACCGCGAGTACATCATGGCCGGCATCTTCGCGCAGGTCATGCTGGCCAACCTGCAGACCACCGCGGTCGGCGTGGTCGACGACCTGCGCAACGGCCTCGTCGACCGGTTCCGCTCGCTTCCCATGTCCCGCTACGCCGTACTGATCGGGCGTACCGTCTCCGACCTGCTGCTGTCCACGATCGCCATCGTCGTGATGGCCGCGGTCGGCTCCCTGATCGGCTGGCGGGTGCACACCGGCGCCCCGCGCGTCCTGGCCGCCTTCGGCATCCTGCTGCTGCTCGGCCTGGGCGCCGCCTGGCTCGGCGCACTGCTCGGGCTGTCCCTGCGCAACGTCGAGGCGGTCAGCGCGGTGATGTCCATGGTCATGATGCCGCTCACGTTCCTGTCCAGCGCGTTCATCCCGCTCAGCGGGCTGCCCGAGTGGCTGCGCGCCATCGCGGTGTGGAACCCGCTGTCGGCGGTGGTCGGGGCACTGCGCCAGCTGTTCGGCAACCCCACCTCCGTCGGGGACACCTCCTTCCCCTCGGTTCACCCGGTCCCCGTCGCCGTGGTCCTGATCGTGGTGATGATCGCGCTGGCCATGCCGCTCGCCGCCCGCAGGTACCAGACCGCGGCGGCCCGGTGAGCCGCTCCCCCGACAAGGCGCCGCCTACCCCCCAAAGGAGCACTGCGATGACGCCTGGTGTCACCACGCCCGCTGACTTCGAGGCGGGCGACACACCCGCGCCGGAACTCAACGTCCGTCCGCTCGTGGACACCACGCTGCTTCCCGACTGGCGGGGTGCCGGCAAGGTCGTGCACTCCGCCCACCGGGTGTACGAGCATCTGATCTCGCTGTGGGCGCCCGGGGTCATCGAGGCCGCGCACGACCTCGGCGTGTTCGCCGAGTTGAGCACCGGGCCGAAGACCGGCGACCAGCTCGCGCGGGCCTGCGCCGCGAACCCGCGGGCGATGCGGGTGCTGATGGACGGCCTGTACGCCTACGACGTCGTCGACCGCGTCCCGGCCGAGGACGGCCCCGCGGTCTACCGGATGCCGGATGAGATGCGCGAATGCCTGCTGCCGGACGGGCTGTTCAGCCTGGTCGGCAAGATCGAGTACGACCGCCAGCTGGCCTGGCACTCCTGGCGCAACCTGGCGGACTCGGTGCGCGGCGACAACCGCGACGAGGCCGGCCGGCTCCAGCTCAACCAGATCACCGAGCACAACTACGAATCCCTGGTGCGCGGCATCAACTTCTGGGCGCCGCCGATCGTCGAGGCGCTGCGCGGCGGGTTCGAGACGCTGGAGTGGCCCACCGACCGGCCGGCCCACGTGCTGGACATCGGCTGCGGGACCGGCCTGTACAGCCAGTTGCTGCTGCGGGCGTTCCAGCAGTGGCGGGCCACCGGCCTGGAGGCCCCGAGCATCGCCCCGATCGCCATGGCGCAGGCCGAACGGCTCGGCGTCGCCGACCGGTTCGACGTCCAGGTGCGCGACTTCTGGACCGAGAGCTGGGGCCGCGAGCACGACCTGCTGGTCTTCGTCAACATCTTCCATCTCCAGACCCCCGAGTCGGCGCAGGAGCTGCTGCGCAAGTCCAAGGAGGCCCTGTCGCGGGACGGCCTGGTCTGCATCGCCGACCACCTGGTCACCGACGAGAAGGACGCCAAGTCGGTCCAGGACCGGTTCGCGATGCTGTTCGCCGCGTCCATGCTGGCCACCGGAGGCGGTGACGCCTTCCTGCTGAACGACTACGACCAGTGGCTGGCCTCGGCCGGACTGCGGCGGGTCGCGGTGCTGGACACCCCGATGCACCGCATCCTGCTCGCCGGGCACGCCTGACCGGCCCGCGGCGACATGGCGGAGTTCCTCGGCGACATGCGGGCGATCGCCGGCCGGCACCTGCGGCATCTGCTGCGCCTGCCGGAGAAGCTGATCGGGTTCACCGTGATGCCGGTCGCGATGGTGGTGGGCCTCGGGGTCCTGTTCGGCGGCAGCATGCGGGTTCCCGGCGGCGGGCAGTACGGCGCGTACGTGTCGGCGGGTGTGGTCACCTCGCTCGCCGTCTCGACGGTCGCGCTGTCCGCGCTGGGCGTCGTCGACGACCTCCAGAACGGCATGTTCGACCGGCTCCGCTCCCTTCCGGTCGACCGCGCGGCCATCCTCTCCGGACGGATCCTCGTGGACTCGCTGCCCGTCGCGGTGGCGATGGTCAGTGTGGTGCCCGCCGCGTGGATCGCCGGCTGGGCCGTCGGTGTCCGGCCGACGGCGGCGCTGGCCGCGGTGAGCCTGGAACTGCTGCTGGGCCTGGGGTGTTCATGTCTGGGGATCTATCTGGGGCTCACCTTCCGCAACGCGGAGGCGGTCACCTCGGTCGTACCGGTGTGCCTCCTTCCGGCGACGTTCCTGTCCAACGCGTTCGTGCCCCCGGACGGCCTGCCCGGCTGGCTGCGCCAGGTGGTCGGCTGGAACCCGGTGACCGCGGTGAACAGCACGGTGCGCGACCTGCTCGGCACGGAGGGGACGACCAACGGCGCCGGTTTCCCGGACCGCCACGCGGCGCCGCTCGCCGTCGCCTTCTGTCTGCTGGTGATCGCCGTGACGGCTCCGGCGGCGGCGCGTGCCTACGGCCGCGCCGGACCGATGCGGTGAGGCCGCCGGAGACCGCCCCCAACAACACGTTTCAAACCCGGACACAGAGTTTTCGAACTGACCCGGAGTGGGTTTTTCCCCTGACTAGGCTGCGCGTATCAGGCCGGCCGAATCGGACTCCATTCCGTATATCGCTCGGCCACCGACCGCCCGCGCTGATGGCTGGAGGCGCCATGGATTTCGGCCTTTTCTATTTCGCGAACGACAAGGAGGACGCCGGCGACAGATACCGGCTGCTGATCGAGGGAGCCAAGTTCGCCGACACTCACGATTTCGCGTCGGTGTGGACCCCTGAACGTCACTTCCACGCGTTCGGCGGCCTCTATCCGAATCCGGCGGTGACGGGCGCCGCGGTGGCTGCGGTCACGGAAAAGGTCGCGGTGCGGGCAGGCAGTGTGGTGGCCCCGCTGCACCACCCGGTGCGCATCGCCGAGGAATGGTCCGTCGTCGACAACCTGTCCAGGGGAAGGGTAGGCATCGCATTCGCCTCCGGCTGGCACGCCGCCGACTTCGTACTCCGCCCGGAGGGATATCCGACCCGCAGGTCCGGTCTGATCGACTCGGTGCGGGCGATCCGGAGCCTGTGGCGCCAGGAGCCCGCGACGCTCGTTGACGGCGCGGGCGAGAGCGTCGACGTGACGGTCTTCCCGCCGCCGGTCCAGCGGGAGTTGCCGGTCTGGCTGACCAGCGCCGGCAACCCGCAGACGTTCCGCGAGGCGGGCGAGATGGGCGCCGGAGTGCTGACCCACCTGCTGGGCCAGGGCGTCGACGTGCTGGAGAAGCGGGTCGGCGAGTACCGGCAGTCGTTCCGCGACCACCACGACGAGACCGAGGGCGACGGACATGTCGCGCTGATGCTGCACACCTTCCTCGGCACGGACCGGGAGAAGGTCAGGCAGACGGTCCGCGAACCGTTCAGCAAGTACCTGGCCAGCTCCTTCGACCTGGTCATCCACGCCGCCAAGGCGGCGGGCGCGAACGCGGTCGCACTGGATCTGAACAAGATGAGCCCCACGGACATCGACTTCCTGGTCGGCCAGGCGTTCGACCGCTACTTCGAGACCAGCGGCCTGTTCGGCACGGTCGAGGACGGCCTGCGGATGTGCGAGCGGCTGTACGAGATCGGCGTGGACGAGATCGCCTGCCTGATCGACTTCGGTGTGGAGACCGACGAGGTGCTGGCCGGACTGGCCCATCTCGACCGGCTCAGGCAGGCGTGGCGGGAACGCGAGCAGGCGCGGTGACCGCGCGCGCCGGGGCACCGGGCGGAACGGCGAAGGGGATGGATGTGGAGCCGGCTCCGGTCGGCGCCGGGACGTATCGCGCGTTCATGAGTTCCTTCCCGACCGGTGTGTCCGTAGTGACCACGGTCGACGCGGACGGCCGGCCGCGTGGAATGACCTGCTCCTCCCTCTCGAGCGTCAGCCTGGATCCGCCGGTCCTGTCCGTCTGCCTGACGGTCACCAGTCGAACGCTCGGCGCGCTGCGCGCCCAGGGCTTCTTCGGGGTGAATCTGCTCGGGGTCCGCGCGAGCGGCGTCGCCCGCCTGTTCGCCGACTCCTCACTCAGTCACTTCGAGCACGTGCCGTGGCAACCGGTCGGCAGCGCCGGACTCCCCCGGCTCGGCGGTGACACCATCGCGTTCGCCGCCTGCCGGGTGGCCGACGCCAAGGCCGTCGGCGACCATGTCGTCGTATTCGGAGAGGTGTTCGGCACCGACTGCGGCGGCGGCACACCGCTGCTCTACGGCCGCCGGCGGTTCGCCGCCTGGCCCCAGACGGCTCCGGACCCCGCCTGACACGACACAACCCGGCACGTCACGCTCGACACGGGCACACCCGACGGGTCACGTCCGGCACGGATACGCCCGGCACGGTCACACCCTGCGGTCACGTCAGGCCCGGGCACACCCCGCGGGTCACACCCGGCACGGGCACACCCCGCAGGTCACGCCCGGCACGGACACACCCCGCAGGTCACGCCCGGCACGGACACACCCCGCAGGTCACGCCCGGCACGGACACACCCCGCAGGGCACACCCGGCACGGACACACCCCGCAGGGCACACCCGGCACGACACGCCCTGCAGGGCACACCCGGCAGGGGTAGGCGCACCCCGCGCGGATGCGCCCT
>NZ_JBIAXS010000016.1:8792-14114 GCF_042896885.1 Streptomyces sp. NPDC001231 | reverse complement strand
CGCGGATGCGCCCTGCGGGATCACGCCCGGCACGGGCACACCCTGCGTGTCACACCCGGCAGGGGTAGGCGCACCCCGCGCGGATGCGCCCTGCGGAATCACGCCCGGCACGGGCACACCCTGCGTGTCACACCCGGCAGGGGTAGGCACACCCCGCGCGGATGCGCCCCGCAGGTCACGCCCGGCACGGGCACACCCTGTGGGTCACGCCCGGCACGGACACACCCTGTGGGTCACGCCCGGCACGGACACACCCTGTGGGTCACGCCCGGCACGACACCCTCTGCAGGGCACACCCGGCAGGGGTGCGCGGATGCGCCCCCGGGCGGACGGCGCCGTGTCACCGACGGGGCCCGGGCGGCACGGCCGGCGTTCCCACCGGGCGCCGCGGACGGCCGACAGGGCCGGGTTCCCGCCTGCCGCCACGGCCGGCCGACGCCGCCGGCCCCGTTCCCGTCACCTCGGATCGGAGGCCGTCACCGCGGCGGCGGCGCGGTCGTGAACCGCCGCCTCCCGGTCCAACTTGCGCCGCAGGTAGGAGAGGTCCCCCAGCAGACCCGCCGCGGTCACCTCACGGCCCTGCCCGGTCCGCACCAGACGCGTCAGCGGCAGCGCTCCGATCTCGGCCCAGCACAGCCTGCCCTCCTCGTCCAGTCGGCTGCGGGTGCGGCCCCGGTTGTCCGGATGCACGCAGTACGGGATGTCGAGATAGCCGCGTTCGAACGCCAGCAGCAGTGCGCGAGCGGGATCGGCGTGCAGGTTCAGCACCGCTTCGACCAGCGCCAGCGCTTCCGCGTACGTCTGCGTGTCCGTGTCCGGGGCGGGCACCGGCCGGACCGCCTCGGCCGCCCGCGCCGCGTACTCCAAGGCGGCCACGTTCTCCGCGATGGTGGGGATCCGCCGCGACTCGGCGACGGTCTTGACGATGAGCCGCTCGGAGCCGGTCCGCACGGCCAGTTCGGCGGCCTGGCCGAGCAGCCGGTAAGCGCCGGGCTCGGTGACCGGGTACGCCCCCATGTAGGCGTAGACGACCACGTGCCAGTCCACATCGGGCAGCAGCTCGGCGCACAGCCGGCGCAGCGCGAACACCGCCTCGGCGTCCTGGCCGGCGTGGGTCTGCTGGGCATAGCTCACCGAGACGCTGCGGCATCCGTAGGCGCGGAAGAACAGCGCCTCCAGCACGCTGAGCGCCACCAGCTGGCTGGGCGGGCACAGTTGGCCCATCATGCAGCCGCCGAAGGTCTCCAGGTGCGGTTCGGCGCCCTGGTCGCGCAGCCGGGAGAACAGTTCCGTGCACTGCCGCCAGGCCGCGATCGACTCGGCCAGGGGGGTGCGCCCGTAGGGCAGGCAGTAGGACACGGGCCCGCCCTCGGTCGCGTCCAGGCCCAGCGCGATCAGTTTGCGGAAGATGTGCTGGGGCAGGGCGGATCCGTGCCGCACCTGTACGGGGAAGCCGGCGTCCCGGACACCGGCCAGCATCGCCCGGGTCGTGGCGTCGCGGTGGCTGACGATCGGGTAGCCGTTGAGCGGCAGGCCCTCGCGCTGGGCGTGGCGGACCGCGGCCAGATCACCGACCCTGGTGTAGCTGTCCAGGGTCAGTGTGCCGACGGTGTGCCCTCTGGCCGCCTTGGTGGCGGCCAGCCCCGCCCGCATCCGCTCCGGATCGCCGAAACCCATGCGCGGCTGTACGACGAGATCGCCGGCCTTCGCCCGCGCGCGGACGAAGGCGCCGAATGCCGGCTGCGTGTGGGCGGACCGTCCCGGTACCAGGGCCGTCACCGGGGTCTCCCCGCGCTCAGCGCCGGCCGCGGGGCGGGCGGGAGCGAGGCGACGAACGCCGTGAAGTCGGCCGCGTCCGAGGCCTGGTCGGGGAAGACCGCGTCGAAGCCCGCGGCCACCAGGGCCCGCGCGTGCCGGCCCACGTTCTCGTCGGACACCGTGAGCTTGCCGCCGATCACCATGGGCGTGGCGGCCAGTTCCGGGCAGGCGCGCAGCCGGGCGACCACGCGCAGGCCGTCGGTGCGGCCGTGCCCGTTGACACTGCCGATGACGACCAGCGCCGGATCGATCCGGCGGCATTCGGCGACCAGTACGTCGTCCGGCACGCAGGGCCCGAGGTTGACCACGCGGTAGCCGAGTTCCTCGATGACCAGCTGGAGATAGACCAGGTTCCACGTGTGCGCGTCGCTCGCCAGGCCCGACACCACCACGGTGCCCCGGTCCCCGGGGGCCGGGAACGTGCCCACGCCGACGATTTCCTTGTCCCGCTGTGCCACGGTTCAGGGCACCAGGCTCGTGACGGCCACGGGCGCTCTGCCGAATTCCATGCATTCTCTCTTGATGTTCTCGATCAGCATCAGAGTCGCGCGTGCCGAGGACAGGATCATCTGCCCTTCTCGGGTCAGAGTGGTGCCGCCTGAATTCCGGGTGAACAGCTTGATACCCAGAGATCGCTCAAGGCATATGATCTGGTAACTTATTGCCGGTTGCGAGTATCCGAGCTTCTTGGCTGCGAGATCCATTCGACCTATTTCGGCAATCGCGACAAAAGCGCGCAACTCGCGTTCGTGCATAATCGCCTCACAGTTAACAGATTATCAAGTGCCGAAACTTTAACACGCGATTCCTTGGCAGGATACGGCGCTTGCAGGAAGCTGCCACGACAGGTGTAAAACTGGGTCTGTGGAGCTTTGCCTGGTCAGTGAGGTTTAGGTATTTCAGCCGACTGCGCGGCACGCGACATGCGCTTCCCACGCATAGTCGGCATTGCCACGCAGCCGAAGTCGCCGAATTTCTGCATCGAGGTGGAGGAAGGGGACGAACTCGGTCCGGGATTTCTCAGAGATTTCCGGCGAAGAGGTCACCCGGGTCCGGCGTCACCGCTCGCCGGCGAGGTCGAGATCGCTCGGGGCGGTCGGCGCGGCCAGGGCGGTCGGGGCGGCCTGCGGCCCCTTGGCGCTGCGCCACGGATGGGAGAGGGGCGCGGACACCGGTCGCCACCACGGCTCCGCGGGCACCTTGCCCGCGGGCTCGAAAGGCTCCCCCGGCCGTGGGAGCGCCACTGCCTGTCCCGCCTTCTCGGCGGCGTCCTTCGTCCACTCGCCGGGCTCGGCCCAGGCGTGCGGGGCGAGGGTGAAGGTGCCCCAGTGGATCGGCAGCAGCACGCCGGACGGCGTGTTCCCCTGCAGGTCGAGGTGGGCTCGGACCCCCTCCTCGGGCGTCATGTGGATGTCCGGCCAGAACTCGGAGTACGCGCCGATCTGGATCATCGTCGCGTCGAACGGGCCGTGGTCCGCGCCGATCTGCCGGAAGCCGTCGAAGTAGCCGGTGTCACCGCTGTGGTAGATCCGGTGCTCCTCGCCCTCGACGGCCCAGGAGGCCCACAGGGTGTGCTGGGTGTTGCGCAGGGCCCGGCCGCAGAAGTGGCGGGCGGGGGTCGCGGTCAGAGTGAGCCCACCCACCCTGGTGGCCTCGTGCCAGTCCAGTTCGCGCAGGCGGTCGGCGGACACGCCCCAGTGCTCCAGGTGGGCACCGACGCCGAGCGGCACGGCGAACACGGTGTCCGTGCCGGCCAGCGCCTTGATAGTGGGCAGGTCCAGGTGGTCGTAGTGGTCGTGGGAGATGACGACGACGTCGACCGGGCCGAGCGCGGCCAGCGGCAGCGGCACCGGGTGCAGCCGCCGGGGCCCGACGAAGGGGAACGGCGAGCAGCGCTCCCCCCACACGGGGTCGAACAGCACCCGCTGCCCGTCGATCTCCGCGAGGACGCTGGAGTGTCCCATCCAGGTCAGCCGCAGACCGGTGGCCGCGGGCTTCGCCAGGTCGGCGAGTGTGGTGGCGTGCACGGGTACGGTGCCGCGCGGGGCGCGGCGGCGGCGCTCGTCCTTGTCGAGGTAGAGCCTCGCGAAGGCCGGGGTCGAGCCGGAGGGCCGGGTCCGGGCGGGACCCCCGGGGTTCTGGAAGACGCCGTCCTTGAAGTGGGGTGATCTGCGGATGCGTGCCATGCGCTCTCCGCTGGGGTCGGCGCCGAAGGCCTCGGGCCGCAGTGCACGGAGCCCCGGGTTCGAAGGACGGAATCCTGCCACGCTACCTCCAGGTGGAGTCGGTCAGGCTTTCCATTATGTCGGGCCCCTCCGACGGCCCGGATGTCACACCTGCGCGCTCCCGTCCGTCGTACCGGTGCAGGCACCCGCGAGGTGCTCACGGAACCGATGCAACTGGAGGTGGCCGCCATGGCCCGCGTCTCGCTCACCCCGCCCCGCACCCGCTTGTTCCGCCTCGTCGAGTGGTACAGCAGGCGCGTCTACGGCAAGGTGCTGGACCCCGCCCGAGCGCTCGCGCACAATCCGCGGGTCCTGTGGAGCGATCTGCGGTTCGAGCAGTCGCTGGCCAAGTGGAACAGGCTCGACCCCGATCTGAAGGCGCTCGCCGAGATGGCGTCGGCCGCCGCGATCGGTTGCTCGTGGTGCATGGACTTCGGCCACTGGGTCGCCCGCGAGCACGGCATGGCACCCGAGAAGCTGCACGACGTCCCCGTGTGGCGGGACAGCGACGCCTACACGCCACTGGAGCGCGACGTCCTCGCGTACGCCGAGGCCGTGACGGCCACGCCGCCCACGGTCGACGACGACCTGGCCGCCCGCCTGCGCGACCGGCTGGGCGAGCCGGCCCTGGTCGAACTGACGGCGGTGGTCGCGGTCGAGAACCTGCGCTCGCGCATGAACTCCGCACTGGGCCTGACGAGTCAGGGCTTCAAGGACTTGTGCGAGGTCCCGGAATCCGCACGGCCCACGGACAACGCGACGACAAGGCACCCCGGCCCCGGCAAGGACGCCGAGGGCCGGGTCTCGCCCTGACCGGGCGCCAACGACCGATCGGGGTGAGCGCACGACGCTCGAACACGACCCACAGCACCCGCGCCGCTACGGCCGAGGGCTGAGGGACGCATCGAGCCTGGACACCCAGGGCCTCCCGCGGCCGGCGGAAGGCAGCCATCACCGGTCCGGCGCGAAGGGCGGCTGGCAGGCGCGTCCGCCGCCCGCATCCCGGAAGCGCCGCCCGCATCCGGCAGCCCCGCCGGAGGGGACGGCCGTGGGCTTGGGACGGCGGCCGGGCGCTCCCGCCCCACGGCCGAGCGACGGCCGTCACCGGCTCGGGCGCGGAGAGTGGGTGATGGTGGCGCGCCCGCCGCCCGGACCCCGGCGATCCGACCCCGCGTCCCACCGCCCCGCCGGACGGAACGGCCCCCCGGCCGACGAACGGCAAGGCGGACCCCCGCACCGGAGCCGGATGCGGCCGGGCTGGGCGACCGCCAGCGGCCCG
>NZ_JBIAXS010000016.1:0-8695 GCF_042896885.1 Streptomyces sp. NPDC001231 | reverse complement strand
CCGGCAGCGGAAAATGGGTGACGCCTGCCGCCCGGACCCCGGCGACCCACCCCGCGTCCCACCACCCCGCCGGACGGAACGGCCCCCCGGCCGACGAACGGCAAGGCGGACCCCCGCACCGGAGCCGGATGCGGCGGGGCTGGGCGACCGTCAGCGGCCCGGCAGCGGAAAATGGGTGACGCCTGCCGCCCGGACCCCGGCGACCCACCCCGCGTCCCACCACCCCGCCGGACGGAACGGCCCCCCGGCCGACGAGCCGCAAGGCGGACCCCCGCACCGGAGCCGGATGCGGTCCGGGCTCCCGTGACCGGTGGGATGCGGGTCCGTCCAGGCACCGGGCCCGAGCGTGGGAGGCGTGCGGACCTGTGGGTTCAGGCCACCGACGCGATTCGGGTTCTGATGGCGTCGGCGGACAGGGCGCCCTTGGCCGTCACGTGGTCGCCGGAGGACTCGCCGCGCAGTCGGCGGCCGATCCACGGCACCAGGTACTCGCGCGCCCAGTGCACGTCGTCGCGGCGGACCTCCAGCGTGCCGCGGGGCGGCAGCGGCGGCCAGGGCTGCTCCGGGTCGGCCGGGACGTCGAGTCCGAGGACCTGGCCGGCGCGCAGCGCCACGCGCGTGTGCCCGTCGGGTGAGAGGTGCAGGCGGTCGCCGTCCCAGGCGCGGCGGTCCTGGACGGCCTTCAGCGACCACAGGTCGAGCACCGGGCAGCCGTAGCGGTCGGCG
The DNA here is from genome assembly GCF_042896885.1 of Streptomyces sp. NPDC001231. NCBI lineage: Bacteria > Bacillati > Actinomycetota > Actinomycetes > Kitasatosporales > Streptomycetaceae > Streptomyces > Streptomyces sp. NPDC001231. Next base: position 7,969 of record NZ_JBIAXS010000016.1, on the reverse strand, counting down.
ATGGCCCGCACATGCCCGTTGTACGTGGCGATCTTGCCGCGCAGATGCTTGAGCAGGGGCACGCCCCGTGTGTCGAAGCCGGTGGTCACCATGACCGTGCCCGAGACGGCGGCCAGCCGGGAGACCGCGTCCTCGAAGCGCTCGGCCACGTCGTCCGGGTCGGTGCCGGGGCGGATGATGTCGTTGCCGCCGGCACAGAACGAGACCAGGTCGGGGGCGAGTTCGACGGCCCGGGAGACCTGGTCCGCCACGATCTGGTCGAGCAGCTTCCCGCGCACGGCGAGGTTGGTGTACTGGAAGCCGCCCTCGGGCCGCCGGTCGGCGAGCAGGACGGCGAAGCGGTCGGCCCAGCCGACGAACGCCCCGTCGGGGCCGGGGTCGCCTACGCCCTCGGTGAAGCTGTCCCCCACCGCCACGTACGACCCGATCACTGATCTGCTGTCACTCTTCGAATCGTCTGCCACGTCGGCCCATGATTCACCTTCGAATGTGACCTACGCGACCGTAGGAAGGGGTTGACGGCCGGTGAGAAAAGCCACTTCAGCCGATCGCCCCCGGCGGGAATACCGGGAATGCACGGCCCCTCAGACCCGCCGCAGCCGGACGACCGCCGCGTCGAAGTCGCCCCGCAGCCCGGTGCGCAGCCCGTGGTGCAGCAGCACGGCGCCCCGGTGCACTTCCCCGGTGTCCCCGCACGCGTACGACGCCGCCGGGTCCAGTCCGCGCAGCCGCAGCGCGGGCACGGGCTCCCCGTGGTGCTGCGCCTGGAGCAGGGCGAGGACGACGGTGTCGTCGCCGAGGACGTACTGCACCGCGCTCAGCCCGCCCCGCGGGGCCCGCAGCCGGTACAGGTCGCCGCGCTGGACCACCGGCCGGATCTCCTTGTAGAGGGCGATCCAGTCGCGGGCCTCGGCCAGTTCCTCCTCCGTCCACCGGGTGAGGTCGCCGCCCACCCCGAGCACCCCCGCCATGGCGCTCACAAAGCGGAAACGCAGCGTGCTGGACCGCCCGTTGAGCATGGTGTTCGGGCTGTCGGTGACCCAGGCGGCCATGACCCGCGCGGGATGGATCTGGCTGAAGCCGTGCTGGATGGCGAGCCGGTCCAGCGGATCGGTGTTGTCGGAGGTCCACACCTGGTCCGTACGGGACAGGACGCCGAGGTCGATCCGGCCGCCGCCGCCCGAGCACGACTCGAAGGCGACGCCGGGGTGCGCGGCCCGCAGCCGGTCCAGCAGGGCGTACAGCGCCCGCACATGGTCGGTCCACAGCCGCTGCGGGTACGGCTCGCCGGGCCAGCCCGCGTCGGTGAAGCAGCGGTTGAAGTCCCACTTCACATAGTCGATCGGGGCGCTGGAGAGCAGACCGTCCAGCCGCTCCCACAGATGCTCGCGCACGTCCTCGCGCGCGAGGTTGAGGGCGAGCTGGTTGCGGAACTCCGTCCGCGTGCGCCCCGGCTGGTGCTGCACCCAGTCGGGGTGCGCGCGGTACAGGTCGCTGTCGGGGTTGACCATCTCCGGCTCGACCCAGATGCCGAACCGCATGCCGAGGCCGTGCACCTGGTCGGCGAGCGGCTTCAGGCCGCCGGGGAACCGGTCGGGGCTGGGCCACCAGTCGCCGAGCCCGGCACGGTCACTGGTGCGGGCGCCGAACCAGCCGTCGTCCACGACGAACAGTTCCACGCCGATCGCCGCCGCCCGCCGCGCGAGCGCCCCCTGCTGCTCCTCGGAGATGTCGAACCCGGTGGCCTCCCAGGAGTTGTAGAGCACGGGCCGGTCCCGGTCAGTGTCGGGGACGACGTACCGCCGCTGGTAGGCGTGCCAGGCACGACTCGCGCCGCCGTGTCCGCCGTCGCTCCACAGTCCGGCGAAGACGGGGCTGGTGTACGTCCCTGCGGCCGGGAGCATCAGCAGCCCCGAGTCGTCGTGCCCGGCGCCCCCGGTGATCTGCACGCGCGAGTCCGGGAGCTGGGCGACCGCGATCCGCCAGGAGCCGGACCAGCCCAGGGCGCAGCCGTAGACCTCGCCGTGCTCCTCGGTGGCGCCGGTGTCCAGGGCGACCCACGGCAGGTGCTGGTGCCCGGTGTGGCCGCGGCGGCTGCCGATGACCTTCTCGCCGTAGGTGAGGCCGCTGCGCATCAGGCGGGACTCGGCGGCCCAGCGGCCGTGCAGCTGGGACAGCCGCCAGCCCTCGCGGTCGGGCAGGGTCCAGGTGGCGGAGTCGGCACGCAGCACCTCCACGGCTTCGGGCCCCCGGTTGGCGAGGGTGACCCGGCGCTCGACGACGTCCCCGCGCATCCGGTAGTGGAGTGTGATGTCCAGCCCCGAGTCGTGGAACAGCAGCCGCAGTTCGTCGCCCTCGGTCCGGTACGCCCCGAAGGTCCACTCGGTGCCGCGCCGTTCGGCGGTGCGCACGGACAGCGCGGGCCGCACGAAGCGGGGGCCGCCCTCGACCGGGTACTCCTCGTGTCCGTCGAGCGGGGACTCGAAGGGCCGGGCGTCCGGCAGCGGGCGGGCGGCCAGGGCCTCGGCGTCGGCGAGTGTGATCCTCGGGCCCCAGTGCAGGTGGAGCAGTTCACCGCGCCCGGTGAGATGGACGGCGTAGCCGCTCGTGGGCCCGGTCAGCAGCCATGTACGGCCGTCGTCGGCGGTCTCCAGCATGTTCCGTCCCCCACAGGTCCGAACAGGTCCGCGCACGCACCGACATCATCGAGGTGCGCGGGCGCGGGGGCAACGCCCGTGGACGACCCCCGTTGCCCCGGGAAGCCATGTCGTATGGTCGAAGCCGTGCCCGCCGACGTGCCGTGACGGCGGGACCGAAAGGGAGGAGTCCCCGTGACGCAGCAGGTCCCCTCGACCGAACCCGAGCTGGCCGCAGTGCGCAACTTCCGTGACGTGGGCGGGCTGCCGACCGCGGACGGCCGGCGGGTGCGGCACGGGATGCTGTTCCGCAGCGGCCACCTCGCGCACGCGACCGACGAGGACGCGTCCTTCCTCGGCTCCCTGGGCCTGCACACGATCTTCGACTTCCGCAACGCGGCCGACGTCAAGTTGGAGGGTCCGGACGTCGAACTGCCGGGCGTGCGCCATGTGAACCTGCCGCTGAGCGACCCGGCGGACGGCGCCGAGTTCTGGAAGATGGTCCGCGACGGAGACCTCGACGAACTGCGCTCCGTCCTGGACGACGGCAAGGGCGCGCACCGGATGATCGCATCCTACCGCATGATGATCAAGGAGCGCACCGGCGAGCACTCCCGGGTGCTGCACGCGCTCGCCGAGAACTGTGTCCCGGTCCTGATGCACTGTGCGGCGGGCAAGGACCGCGCGGGCCTGTCGGTCGCCGTGACCCTTCTCGCGCTGGGCGTGGAGCGGGACGCGATCGTCGCCGACTACCTGGAGTCGAACGCCAAGCACCGCCGCTACAAGGTGCACCGCAGCGGTACCTCGGCCGCGGCCTACTCCCCCGAGGTCATGGAACTGCTCAGTCCCCTGTTCGAGGCGCGCGCCGAGTACCTGGCTGCGGCCCTGGAGACCATCGAGGAGACCTGGGGCGGCGTCGACCCCTATCTGGAGCGGGGGCTGCGGCTGGCTCCCGACACCCGGGAGCGGCTGCGCGAGCGGCTGCTGGACTGACGGTCCGTCGTGTGGGCCGTCACTTGGAGCCGCCGACCGAGAACAGGAACCAGACGAACCCGGCGAAGAAGTGCCCGACGACGGTGTAGATGACGAGCCGGACCCACAGGGCGCGCGGGAACTTCTCTTCCAGGTTGCTCATGGCATGTCTCCGATGTGGGGGCCCAGGCACAGCGCGGCCGTGGGACTCTGCAACAGGGTGTGGACGAAGAGGAGCTCGACCCCGTCCGGGCTCTCGGCCGCGATGCGGTGCGGGGTCAGCGAGTCGAAGTGCGCGCTGGTGCCCGGCACGAGCAGGTGCGTGGCGTCCCCGAGGCGGAGCCTGAGATGCCCCTTGAGGACGTACAGCCACTCCTCGCCGGAGTGCACGCGCACGATGTCGCCCTGGGAGCCGTGCGGGACGCGGACCCGCAGGGCCTGCATGCCCCGGCCGGACGCGCCGGCCTGCCAGTACGTCCAGCCGCCGGCCCGCGTCGGCTCCATGTCCTCGGCGCGCACGACCGCGTCCCGGTCGGCGACGTTCTCGCCGAGCAGTTCGGAGACGGTCGTACCGTAGACACGGGCGAGCGCGAGCAGCATCGGCAGCGAGGGCTGGCGCTGCCCGGTCTCCAGGCGGGAGAGGTGGGCGGGCGACAGTCCGGCGGCGCGGGCCGCGGCCTCCAGGGTCAGTGCGGCACGGCGGCGCAGCGCACGCAGTTGCGGCGCGACGGCGGGCAGGTCCTCGACCGGCCCCGCCGAGGGCTGGGACTCTGGAGAGTTCATACCTCCATTCCAGCGCCACTTTGCCCCTAAGGCAAATTCTTTGCCTCAGAGGCAAAGCCCTGGTCCGGCTCCGCTCACCGGTTGGCGACGGCCTGCTTGACCAGCGTCTTTCCGAAGTCCCACATCAGCCCGCCGCCGTGCGCGTCGTCCATCACGGCGGTGAAGGCGTCCACGAACCGGTCGACCTCCGCCTCCCCGATGACCAGCGGCGGGATCAGCTTGATCACCTCCAGGTGGTCGCCGGAGACCTGGGTCAGGATACGGTGCCGTTGCAGCAGCGGGACGACCACCATCTGCGCGAACAGTCCCTTGCGGGCCGCCTGGAGCATGGTCCAGCGCCCGCGAAGTTTCAGCGACCTCGGCCGGCCGAACTCGATGCCGATCATCAGGCCCCGGCCGCGCACGTCGGCGAGCAGCTCGTACCGGTCGGTGAGCGCCGCCAGCCGGGACTTCAGCAGCTCGCCCGTGGCCCGCGCGTTGGCCACGATCTGCTCGTTCTCCATCACGGACAGCACGGCCAGCCCCGCCGCCATGGCCTGGGCGTTGGACCCGAAGCTCGCCGAGTGGACCAGCACCCGGTCGATCGAGGAGTAGACCTTCCTGAAGATCCAGTCCCTGCCGAGGGTCGCGCTCACCGGCACATAACCGCCGGACAGGGCCTTGGCCACGCAGACGAGGTCCGGCTCGACTCCGTCCTCGTGCTGGTAGGCGTAGAAGTCGCCGGTGCGGCCCAGACCGGTCTGCACCTCGTCGGCGATGAGCAGCGACCTGTGCCGGTGCAGCAGCTCCTGCGCGGCGCGCAGCCAGCCGGGCGGGACCTCGTGCACGCCCTTGCCCTGGATCGGCTCGACGATCAGGGCGGCCACGTCGCCCTTCTTCAGCTCCCGCTCGAGCGCGTCGAGGTCGCCGAGCGGGACGGCGGTGTCCGGCAGCAGCGGGGCGAACCCGTCCCGGAAGCCCTCCTCGCCGTTGACGGACAGCGAGCCGGCGGTCAGGCCGTGGAAGGAGTGCTCGCAGTACAGGATCCGCGGCCTGCCGGTGGCGCGGCGGGCGAACTTCAGCGCGGTCTCCACCGCCTCCGTGCCGCTGTTGCCGAAGAACACCCGGTCCAGGTGCGGGCTGTGCGCGAGCAGCCGCTCGGCCAGCAGGCCGGGCAGCGGCTGGCAGTCGAAGCGGGTGAGGTCGGCGAGCTGGGCGTCCAGCACGTCGTGCAGCGCCTTGCGGACGACGGGGTGATGGCGGCCCAGGCCCATCACCCCGAACCCGGAGAGCATGTCCAGGTAGTCGTTGCCCTCCGCGTCCCAGAAGTACGCGCCCTCGGCCCGCTCGTAGACCTTGTCGAAGCCGATGGTGTGCAGCATGCGCGGCAGTTGGTGGTTGAGGTGCCTGGCGTGCAGCTCGTAGCGCTCGGCGCCGCGCTCGGACAGCAGGGCGCCGAGGTCGAACTCCGTGGTCATTCGGTTGTCTCCTTGACTGCCATGACGGCCCTGGCGCCCTCCTGCGCCGGGATCGTCCCGGCCTGCTCCCGCACGGCCAGGCTCGCGCCGATCCGTCCGGCGACCTCGACCGGGGTGAGCCCGATGTCGGCCAGTACCTCCCCGCGCTTGGCGTGCACGAGGAACTGCTCCGGGATGCCGAACCTCCGTACCGGTACGTCGACTTCGGCGTCACCGAGGGCCAGGGCGACCGCGGCGCCGACACCGGCCGCACGGCTGTTGTCCTCGACCACGGCCACCAGCCGGTGCCCGGCGGCCAGGCCCGGCAGCGCCGGATCGACGGGCTTGACCCAGCGCGGGTCGACGACGGTGCAGCCGATGCCCCGCGCCTGGAGCAGTTCGGCGGCCTGGAGGCACACCGGCGCCATCACGCCGACGGCGACCAGCAGCACGTCGGACCGCTCCGCCCGGTGCAGCACGTCCATGCCGCCGACGCGGCCCGTGGCCTCGATCCGCGGGCCGGCCGACTCCTTGGGGAAACGGACCAGGGTCGGCGCGTCGTCGACGGCGACCGCCTCGCGCAGCTGGGCCCGCAGCTGGTCGGCGTCGCGCGGCGCGGCGATCCTGAGGCCGGGTACGACCTGGAGGACGGACATGTCCCACATGCCGTTGTGGGAGGGCCCGTCGACGCCGGTCACTCCGGCCCGGTCCAGGACGAAGGTGACCCCGCAGCGGTGCAGGGCCACGTCCATCAGGAGCTGGTCGAAGGCTCGGTTGAGGAAGGTGGCGTAGACGGCGACGACCGGGTGCAGACCGCCGGTGGCGAGCCCCGCGGCCGAGACGACCGCGTGCTGCTCGGCGATGCCCACGTCCCACACCCGGTCCGGGAAGCGCTCGGCGAACCTGCCGAGACCCACCGGGTGCAGCATGGCGGCGGTGATCGCCACGACGTCGTCCCGCTCCTCGCCGATCTTCACGATCTCGTCGCCGAACACGGAGGTCCAGGACGGCCCGCCGGCGGGGGTGAGGGGCTCACAGGTGAGCGGGTCCATCACGCCCACGGTGTGGAAGTGGTCCTCCTCGTGGGCGAGGGCGGGTTCGTAGCCGCGGCCCTTCTCGGTGAGGCAGTGGACCAGGACGGGGCCGTGGAAGCGTTTGGCCCGGCGCAGCGCCGACTCGACGGCCTTGATGTCGTGTCCGTCGATCGGGCCGAGGTACTTCAGCCCCAGGTCCTCGAACATGCCCTGCGGTGCGAACGCGTCCTTGAAGCCCTTCTTCGCGCCGTGCAGCGACTCGTAGAGGGTGTTGCCGACGACCGGGGTGCGCTGAAGGACGTCCTTGCCCCAGGCCAGGACCTTCTCGTATCCGTCGGTGGTGCGCAGGGTGGCCAGGTGGTTGGCGAGGCCGCCGATGGTCGGCGCGTAGGACCGCTCGTTGTCGTTGACGACGATGATCAGCGGCCGGTCCCTGGCGGCCGCGATGTTGTTCAGCGCCTCCCAGGCCATGCCGCCGGTCAGCGCGCCGTCCCCGATGACGGCGACGACGTGTCCCTTCTCGCCCCGCACCTGGCGGGCCTTGGCGAGTCCGTCGGCCCAGCCGAGCGCCGTGGAGGCGTGGCTGTTCTCGATGACGTCGTGCTCGGACTCCTCCCGTGCCGGGTAACCGGACAGCCCTCCCTTGCCGCGCAGCTTGGAGAAGTCCTGACGTCCTGTCAGAAGCTTGTGCACATAACTCTGGTGACCGGTGTCCCACAGGATCCGGTCGACCGGCGACTCGAAGACCCGGTGCAGTGCGACGGTGAGTTCCACCACGCCCAGGTTGGGCCCGAGGTGACCGCCGGTCCTGGCGACCGCTTGCACCAGGAACTCGCGTATCTCGTCGGACAGTTCACCCAGTTCCGCCTCGGACAGCGCCTTCAGGTCGCGTGGTCCCCGGATGCTCTCCAGAATGGTCACGCTGGGCCCCCTCTCGGTCCGTGCCGTACTCAACTCACTGTGACTGTCGGTGTCCCCGTGCCGGTGCGGCCGCCGGACGCGGCGTCGTCGTGCTCCATCTGCTCGGCGATCTTCATGGCCTCCTCGATCAGGGTCTCCACGATCTTCGACTCCGGGACGGTCTTGATGACCTGCCCCTTGACGAAGA
>NZ_JBIAXS010000015.1:129867-207672 GCF_042896885.1 Streptomyces sp. NPDC001231 | reverse complement strand
ACGCGCTGGAACAGCTCCCACAACTCGTCCGGCACCAGCCGCTCAACGATCACTGTCACAGCCAACAGCCTAGCGAGCCAAATGAGATGACCTCTTAGTTTCGCGATGCGGCGTCGATGCTGTGGTCGGGACGCTCGATCTGCCCGCCGGTACAGAGCAGCAGGGTCGAGCGGAGGGATTCCGCGCCGGTGCTCGGTGCGGTGGAACGTCCGAAGCCCTGGTGCTGGAGGATGTCGCGTTCCGTGAGGGGGTGGCGCGCGCGTCGGAGGTGCGGGGGAGCAGTGGTGGGGTGTCCGGCGTTGGACCAGGACAGGTTCCAGCCCGGACCGCCGTGGACGGGGGTTCACCAGTAGTGGCGTCGTCCTGCGACGGCGTGCCCCATCGCGCCGAGGACCCACAGGATGGCTCCGACGACCGCCAGGATGATCCCGATGGTCCACAGGATGGATATCCCGGTGACGAAGCCGACGACGAGCAGAATGATGCCCAGGATGATCACGATTTCTCCCTTGGAGAGTAGTGCCGGTTCCCCTGTGAACTGCGAAAGGACCACAAGGGCGTGGACACGGGAATGGTCCGTCTCCTCCTTACTCCGCGCGGTGTGGTTTGTGGCGGGTGACCTGTAGGCGGACCTCGGTGGGCATGTCAGGGAAGCCAGTGGACCGGTGGGCGGTTCGGAGCGGGCCTTCGCAGAGGGCATGGAGGGCGGCGCCGGGTGCCCTGTGAGGGGTGAGGGTGAGCCTGACGCGGGTGCGGGGATCGGCAGGCCGGCCAGTGATGCGTACGGCCGCATGCTCAACCCCCGGCAGGGCACCGGCTTCGGCGGCGATCGCGTCGCTGAGCGCTCGGTCGCGCAGTTCGACGCCTTCCTGAGGGGGTGTGCCGCCGACGGACAGCGCTCCGGGGTGGCGTCGGCGCAGTTGGGCGAGCAGCCACCACAGGGCGAGCAGGGCGACGAGGGCGAGGGCGGCGATGACGGCGGGCCACCACCACCAGCCCTGGCTGCTCCAGCGAGCCCGGTCGGCGGAACCGAGCAGGACGTCGTCCGGGGTGGTCAGGGGCCAGCCGACGGGCGGGATCAGATTGTGTCGCCGGTAGACGTCGAACCCGGCGAAGAGGATCAGCAGGCCGCCGCCGAGCAGGACCAGTCCGGCGAGGGCCAGGAGGCTGCGGTTGAGTACGGGTCGCGGCGACATGGTGTGGCTCCGGGTCTGGGTTCTCCGGTCAGTTGGTGCGTTGCCGCACCCGTACGACGATGCGGGGAGGGCGGGCGAGGGCGTGCCGGTCGCGCTCCTCGTCGAGGACGGCGGTGAGGTCGTCCTTCACCTGTTGAGGGTCGCGGAAGCGGACGTCCGCGCGGGCTTTGACGCGGTGGCGGCGTACACGGATGCGAGCCTTGCTGACCCCGGCTACTCGCATGGCGGCGTCGCGCAGCAGAGCGGCGGTGCCATCGCGGTCCAGGAAGGCGCGCAGCCCGGGCGCGGGGGAGCGTAGGGGCAGCCAGTGGCGTAGGCCGGGGGTGAGGGCCAGGACGATCAGCCAGACGCCGACGGCGGCGGCCACGGCGGCTCCCGTGAGCATCCACACGTCGTCCACGGGGCGGGTGGCCAGTGCGTCGGTCAGGTGCCGTCGCCAGGCTGCCGCGGGGCGTCCCGCCCGTACGGCGACGACGTCGACCAGCGCCGCGACCGCCGCCACGAGGATCACCGAGGCGACCAGCGCGGCCGGAATGCGGCGCGCGGACCACGGACGATGGGTCCGGTGCCCTCTGTCGCGTTCGCCGGCCGCCGGGTTCGGCGGGGGCGTGTGGTGTTCGGGTGGACCGGGCTCTGCGGGCTCCCTCGGCTCCTCGGGCTCCTTCGTCAGCGGCACCGCTGCACGGCGCGGGGGTGGCGCGGAGTCGCGGGCGGGAGGGTCCGGGTCGGGTGTCATTCCGGTCCTCCTTCCTGCGTGGTGGGCCCGGCGGTGCGGGCCGGGTGGCTGCTCACAGGACCCGCCCCCGGTTCGCGCCGGAGATGGCCACCAGCCGTCGGACGGTGAGGGTGACCTCTCCCACCCGCAAGCCGGTCAGCTGAGCCACCCGTTCGGCGACGTCCTGCTGGATCCGCTCGCAGACATGGGGGATGTCGGTGGGGTAGGGCAGCTCCATGGTCAGGTGCAGGCGCGCCGATCCGCTCCGGACTGCGGCGGAGGCGCTGGGTGCCGCCGGTCCGCTCGGGCTGGGCGGGAGAGCGGCGCGCCGGGACTGGGCCGTGCGCGCGGCCTGGGTGGCGATACGGGCGACCACCCTGTCCGGGATGACGGTGGCACCCCGCTCTGCCGGAGGCGGCAGGCCGGCGGCCCGCGCCGATGGGCCGGATCCTTCGCCGGGAGGTGGGGAGCCGGGCCGGGTCCTCACTGCCGCCTCCGTGCACGGAGGTCGAGGTCGCCCTGCACGACGAGACCGACGATCAGCCCCGCCGCCCCCAGGACCAGAACCAGCAGAAATGCCCAGAAGCCACCGAAGTAACCGGCGAAGCCCAGGGCCATCCCGGCCGCGAGGCCCGTGGTCGCTGTGTTCATGATGCACTCACCCGTCTCGCGAGCGTCATCCGCGTGATCAGCCGCTTACGCCGGGACGCGGCGGTGGCGGTGGTCACGGCGGATCACCTCACGCGGCCCTCGTCCGGTTCGGACTCTTCCTCCTCGTCGGGAAGGTGGACGTCGTCGACGGCGATGTTCACCTCGACGACCTCCAGGCCCGTCATCCGCTCCACCGCGCTGATCACGTTGGTGCGCACGTCGCCGGCGACGTCGACGATGGAGACGCCGTACTCGACGACGACGTCCAGGTCCACGGCGGCCTGCCTCTCGCCGACCTCGACCTTCACCCCTTGTGTGACGCTGCCGCCTCCGCCGGGGACGCGCTCCCGCATGGCGCCGAAGGCACGGGCCATGCCCGCCCCGAGGTTGTGGATGCCCGGTACCTCGCGGGCGGCCATGCCCGCGATCTTGGCAACCACGCCGTCCGCGATGGTGGTCTTCCCCCGTGTCTCGGCCGGAGCTCCGGCTCCGGTACGGCCCTTCAGAGCGCTCACGCCCGCGTCGGGTCGGCGGTCCGCCCCGACGCTGGTGATGTTGTCCGTCATGGCGGTCGCCTCGATCGGTCGGTCGGACACCGGCGTGGTGCCCGTCGAAAGGTTGGACATGCGGGGCGGCGGACTTCTCACAGGCGTTCGATGTGATGTGCATCACATGTAAGCGGGTGGGTACTCGATCGTCCTGAACCATGAGCAGGAGCGGCATGATCGAACGGACCGGTTCTTCACCTCTGGGAGGCGACCTGCCGGATGGGCTGCTGGCTGTGTGGGCTGCCGAGGGGGACGAGGACGCCTTCGCTGTTCTCGTCCGGCGGCACAGCCGTCCTCTGCTCGGCCTGGCCTGCTGCATGCTCGGTAACGCCCAGGACGCCGAGGAGGCCGTTCAGGACGCCTTCGTCAGCGCCTGGCGGCGACTGCCGGAATACCGCCACGATGCGGAGTTCCCCACCTGGATGTACCGCATCACCGTCAACCGTTGCCTGAACTCGCGACGCCGCCGACCGCCACCCCTTCCACTGGACGCCGTCGCCGAACCCGCGACGGGCGACGAGTGGAGTTCGCCCGCCCGAGCCGCAGAGGAGGACGCAGAGACGGCCGCCCTGACGTGCGCGCTCGGCGAGCTGGACGCCGGACAGCGTGTCTGCTGGATCCTGCGGGAGCTGCAGGGCCTGCCCTACAAGGAGATCGCTGTCGTGACACAGACCAGTGAGCAGACGGTGCGCGGCAGACTGTTCAGGGCACGCCGGTCCCTGAAGGAGGCGATGGCCCCATGGCGCTAGACGACCCGCACGCGCAGCCTTCCGAACCGCCCGGAGACGACGGGCCTCCCGACCACCCGGCCATCGATGACGCGGCTCCGCTCGCAGGTGACGAGGTACTGACCTGCGGCCGCCTGCTCAGCCAGGTCTGGGAACAGGCACAGGACGCGACGTCGACTGCGGATCCGCACACCATGTCATGTCCCCAGTGCCGCGAGGCCGTCGATGGGCTGGCCAGGCTGAACGCGGCCACGCGGGCGCTGCGTGCCAAGGACCCTCCCGGCCTCCAGGCACTGGTTGACCGCGTCATGAGCATCGTCAGGGCCGAGGTCCGGTTGGGACGGTTGCTGCCACTGGCCGACACGATGCTGGATCTGCTGATCGCCGAGAGCGCCGCGGCGAAAGTGCTGCGGCATGCTGCGGATACGGTCCCCGGGGCGAGGGCCGTATCCTGCCGGCTCGTGCCCGCAGGTGGCACCGGCGTGCAGGTGACCATGACCCTGGCCGCCGCCCTCGACCGTCCGCTGCCCGACAGGGTTGATCAAGTACGCGGGTCGATCATCGATGCCGCCGTACAAGCCCTGGGGATGGACGTGACGGCCGTCGACATCATCGTGGTCGACGTACTGGAGCCGCCCTTGCTCCTCGGCCCTGCGGGCTCCGGCCAGACCACAGGCGGTGGCGTCTGATGGCTGCCACCGGAACGCCGCCTCCCCTCAGCGTCGCGGCCGCAGCGGCCCTCGCGGTTCCCGGCGTGGCCGGCCTGCAACCCCGCCTCGCCCACCGCCTCGCGGCAGCGGCCTCGCCCACATGGCCGGAGACAACAGCTCAAGATGCCCCCGAGGCAGGTGTCCGCATCGACCGGGTGCCCGACGGCTCGGGATGGCACATCGAGGTGCGCTGCGTCCTGACCGAAGGCCACCGAGTGGTGGACACCGCCCGGGATGTCCACGACCAGGTACGGGCCGCTGTCCTCTCCTACCTCGCCGCGCAAGACGCCCCGGTAGCGGTCACCGTGACGGTCACGGTCACGGTCACCCGCATCGCCGCTCGGGACCTCACAGTCTGAGCGCCGCACGCGACGGCCGGCGACGAGGCCGGACCGCTGCGTCCAGATCTAAAACGACGGGCGTTATCGACAGGTGGGTCTCCTACGGGCCGCAGCCGGGAAGTTGCCTGGCTGCAGGCCACAACTCCCGCTCGCGCTCGCGGGTTTCGTGCGGTGTGAGCCGGTCGGCGGGCCGAACGATCAGGCGATCCCGATGCCGCGCACCAGCAGCAACGCCACGTCCACCACCGCCACGGCGACCGCTGCCGCGAACGCCGCTCGCTCCCAGCGGTGTCCCAGCACCGTCCCCGCCACCGCGACCAGGCCGGCCACCGCGAGTGCCACCACTCCCCATCTGCCAGGTGGTCCGGCGGGCCCCAGCGCCAGAACCGCGGACGCGGTCGCCAGCGGTACCGGCAGCAGCAGCCGCGCGCCGTCCGGGCCCAGCCGGTGCGGAAATCCCCGTACGCCCGTCGCCAGATCCCCGCGGATATCCGGCAGCACGTCGCCCAGATGGGCACCGACCCCCAGTAGCGCCCCGGCGGTGACAACCCACCAGGCCGGCCAGTGCTGCCCTGGGAGCCCCAGCGCCACGAACGCCGGGAGCGCGGCGAAACCCACCGCATACGGCGCCCAGGACCATGCTGTCGCCTTGAGCCGCAGGTTGTACGCCCACGCCGCAGCTACTCCAGCCAGGTGAACGACGCCCGCCCACACGCCACATGCGAACGACAACGGCACGCACACCGCCAGCGCGGCATACGCGGCCACCCACATCTCGGTCACACCCACCGCGCCGTCGACGACGGGTTTGCCACGGCGGCCGGCGGCGATGTCCCGGCGCGCGTCGAACGCGTCGTTGCACCAGCCGACGGACAACTGCCCGCTCAGAACGGCGGCGGTGGTCAGGACACAACGCACGGCGCCCTGGCCGGCGGTCACGGCCAGCGCGGCCATCAACGCGGTGACCGCCACTACAGGCCCGGGGTGACACGACCCGGCCAGGCCACCCACCCGGCCGGCCCACATCGCGGCCGCACCGCCGACCGTCGACTGCTCAGGAGTGCCCACCCGGCCGATCGTAGGCGTCCCGGCCCCGACCTGGCTGGCGCACACGCCCCGGGACGAACGGCCGGACGGGCGATCCATGGTGTCGAGGCCAGGGTTCGGGGAACACGTGCAGAGCAACTCACCCCAGTCGATAGCCGGACGGGAACCCTATGACGCGGATCGCCGCCGTTCACGGTGCCCTCGCACCGCACCGCCGCACCCAGTCCGAGATCACCGACATGGTGGCCCGCACCTGCCTGCCCGAGGGCGCCGACCGCCGGGTCCTGGACCGGCTGCACCGCAGCGCGAAGGTCCGCTCGCGCCACATGACACTGCCGCTGGAACGGTACGAGGAACTGGACGGATTCGGCGCCGCCAACGACGTCTTCATCGCCGCCGCCACCGGTCTGGGCGCCAAGGCAGTGAGAGCCGTACTGCAGATGGCTGGTCTGTCCGCAGCCGACGTCGACCTGCTGATCTTCACCTCCGTCACCGGCATCGCCGTTCCCTCGATCGACGCACGGCTGGCCGGCCGCCTCGGACTGCGGCCGGACGTCACAAGACTGCCCCTCTTCGGCCTCGGCTGCGCCGGTGGCGCTGCCGGCCTGGCTCGTTTGCACGACTACCTGCTGGGCCGGCCCGACCACGTGGCAGTCCTGCTGTCGGTCGAACTGTGCTCACTCACCTTCCAGCGCAACGACGCCTCCGTGGCCAACCTGGTCGCCACCGGGCTGTTCGGCGACGGCGCCGCCGCAGTCGTCGCCTACGGCGCGGACCGCCCGGACGAGACCGTCGGCCCGACGATCGTGGACACCCGCAGCCACCTGTATCCGGACACGGGGCGCGTCATGGGCTGGGACATCAAGAGCTCCGGCTTCCAGGTCGTCCTCGACCCGAAGGTCCCCGACGTCGTACGCCGCTACCTCGCCGCTGGCGTCGAGGGATTCCTCAGCGACCACGGCCTGAAGCCGAAGGACGTAACTGCCTGGGTGTGCCACCCCGGCGGGCCCAAGGTCCTTCAGGCCGTCACCGAGGCCCTCGACCTGCCCGACGACGCACTTGATGTGACCTGGCGTCACCTGGCCGACGTAGGCAACCTGTCCTCGTCGTCGGTACTCCACGTGCTGCGCGACACCCTGACCGAGCGCCGCCCGCCGCCGGGCACCCCGGGTGTGCTGCTGGCGATGGGGCCCGGCTTCGCTTGCGAACTCGTCCTGCTGCGCTGGTAGTTCGGAACGACGAAGGACACAGGACACATGATCTGGTACGGACTGCTGGTGGCCGCCGTCGCCGCCGAGCGCGTCGCCGAACTCGTCGTCGCCCGCCGCAACGAACGGTGGAGCACCGCCCGCGGCGCGACGCTGACCGGGCAGGGCCACTACCCGGCGATGGTCGCCCTTCACACCGGCCTTCTGGTCGCCTGTCCGGCCGAGGCCTGGCTGGCCGAGCGGCCCTTCGTACCCGCCCTGGCCTGGCCGATGCTGGCCGTGCTGGCGGGCGCCCAGGCGCTGCGGTGGTGGTGCATCCACACCCTGGGACCCCGTTGGAACACCCGGGTGATCGTCGTACCCGGCCTGCCGCTGGTGACGAGCGGCCCCTACCGGTGGCGGTGGCTGCGGCATCCGAACTACGTGGCCGTCGTCGCCGAGGGCGTGGCCCTGCCCCTGGTACACACCGCCTGGGTTACCGCGGCCGTGTTCACTGTGCTCAACGCCGCCCTGCTCACCGTGCGCATCCGCTGCGAGAACCGGGCGCTCGCCGCCGCGACCACGCCGGCGTCGGCATGATCGACGTACTGGTGGCCGGCGGCGGACCCGCCGGACTGGCCGCGGCCATCCACGCAGCGCTCGCCGGCCTGGAGGCCGTCGTCGTCGAACCCCGGACCGCGCCCGTGGACAAGGCCTGCGGAGAAGGAGTCATGCCCGGCGGTGTCGCCGCGCTGCGAACACTGGGCGTCGAGGCCACCGGCCGCGAACTGCGCGGCATCCGCTACGTGGAGGGCACCACCCGCGCCGAAGCGTCCTTCCGCGGCCGGAGTGGGCGGGGAATCCGCCGTACAACGCTGCACTCCGCACTGCACCAGCGCGCTCTCAGCCTCGGCGTGCGCATGCTGCCGGGCAAGGTCGGCGAGGTACACCAGAGCGCGGACACGGTCACCGCCGCCGGAACCACGGCCCGTTGGCTGATCGCCGCCGACGGCCTGCACTCCCCGGTGCGCCGCAGCCTGGGGCTGGAACTGCCGGGCCGCCCCCATGGCCGCTACGGACTTCGCCGGCACTACCGCGCGGAGCCGTGGACGGACTTCGTGGAGGTCCACTGGGCCCGGCACGGCGAGGCCTATGTGACGCCGGTCGACGACGACCTGGTGGGCGTCGCGGTCCTCAGCCGCAACCGTCGCGGCTACGACGAGCACCTGGCCGGCTTCCCGACCCTCACCGCGTCGCTGCGCGGCTCGGTCGCGACGGAGGTACGCGGAGCCGGACCACTGCGGCAGCGGGTGCGGCGCAGAACCGCCGGCCGTGTCCTGCTCGTCGGCGACGCCGCAGGCTACCTGGATGCCCTCACCGGCGAGGGCATCGCCCTCGCACTGGCCACGGCCGGGGCCGCCGTCCGATGCCTGGCCGCCGGGCGACCGGACGAGTATGAGCGTGCCTGGGTGCGGCTGACTCGGCGCCACCGGCTGCTCACCGGGGCCCTGCTGGCCGCGAGCGGCCGTCCCGGCACCGCCCGCCTCATCGTGCCGGCAGCGTCCCGGATGCCTTCGGTGTTCTCAGCCGCGGTCCACGCACTGCAGTAGTGGCCTGGCCTTATTCACCCCGAAAGAGAACGAAGCCAACCGTACGCGCTTTCCGCGCCAGCGGAGATTGGTCCGGTGGCGAGGTGGGCGCCGAGTCTCCTGAGCTGGTTCTCTCCACGCTGGTGTCCACACCGGAGGGTCGAGTAACCCCTCGGGGCCGCTTTCTCGTGGGGCCGTTTCCTCGGCGCCCATCCGCCATCGCCAGACGCGCTCTCAGCGGTCACCTACAGCCACAAACCCAAGCGATCGCCACAGCGGACTCCTCGACCCGCAGCAGACGGCAGTGGGCCACTCAGCAGGACCGGCAGCTGCTGGGGCATCTCGGTGACCGCGCAGCCGAGTTCACCCACCTGATCCGGGATCGGGATCCGAAGCCGAAGAAGGGGCCGGGCCTCCTGACGCTGCACCAGGCCAGCACACGCGCTGGATCCGCATGGACGGATGACGGGCGAAAGCACGAGCAGCGAGGGCTCAAGCACCGGGCTCGTGGCGACGTACGTCTGGTACCGGTGTCCCCTGAACTGGTGCAGATACTGCGGACGTACGTCGACGAGTTCGGGACCGCGGAGGACGGTCGGCTCTTCCGCAGCCCGAGCGGAGGCCGGCTGGACTCCACGCGATACCTCGATGTCTGGCACAAGGCGCGGCGCATTGCCTTCTCGCCACATCTCGTGGACTCCCTCCTTGCGAGGAGGCCGTACGACCTGCGTCATGCCGCGGTCTCCCCGTGGCTGAACTCTGGCGTCCCCGCCGCTGAGGTGGCCGAGATGGCAGGCCACAGCGTGGCGATCCTGATGGACACGTACTACAAGTGCATCCACGGCCAGCGGGAGCAGATGGTGCAGCGCATCTTCGATGCCCTCAGTGAGGATCGGGAGGGCGGGGCGTCAAGCGAAGTGGACTAGACCATGCGTCTTCGCTGGCACACCATTGGCACAATCGCTGTGGGGTGCAACGAAACGCGATGAGGCGGGGTGGGGTGCGCCTCGGACCACGGCCCCGCTTCGTTCTCGGCGAGAACGTCGTAACGACCGGCCCGCGGAGCGTCGCACGACGCGACGCGGGCTCGCCGACGATCGGTGAAACCGCAGGTCAGCCCAGGTTGCGGAACAGCCCCTCCTGGACGACGGACACGATGAGTTGTCCCTCGATGTTGTAGATGCGCCCGCGGGCCAGACCACGGCCGCCCGTCGCGATCGGAGACTCCTGGTCGTACAGGAACCACTCGTCCGCACGGAACGGCCGGTGGAACCACATGGCGTGGTCCAGCGACGCCATGTCGAAGCCCCGCGGCCCCCACAGCGGCTCGACCGGGATGCGCACCGCGTCGAGCAAGGTCATGTCACTGGCGTAGGTCAGCGCGCAGGTGTGCACGAGCGGGTCGTCACCGAGCGGCCCCACCGCGCGCATCCACACGGCGCTGCGCGGTTCGGCCTCCTTGACGTCCTCGGCGCTCCAGCGCAGCCGGTCCACGTACCGGATGTCGAACGGCTGGCGCCGTGCCATGCGCTCCAACTGCTCCGGCAGTGCCCCCAGATGCTCCCGGATCTCGTCCGCGACCGTCGGCAGTGACTCCGGCTCCGGGATCTCGCGGGCCGGCGGCAGCTGGTGCTCGAAGCTCCCTTGTTCAGGCTTGTGGAAGGAGGCGGTCAGATTGAAGATCGTCCGGCCCTGCTGCACCGCGGTGACCCGGCGGGTGGTGAAGGACCGCCCGTCCCGTACCCGCTCCACCTGGTACACGATCGGCACCCCCGGCCGGCCCGGGCGCAGGAAGTACGCGTGCAGTGAATGGACCGGGCGCTCGCCGTCCGTGGTGCGTCCGGCGGCGACCAGCGCCTGGCCGGCCACCTGGCCGCCGAAGACCCTCTGGAGGGACTCCTGCGGACTGCGGCCGCGGAAGATGTTGACTTCTACCTGCTCCAGGTCGAGCAGGTCGACGAGCCTTTCGGCCGGGTTCGTCATGGGTGGGAGACTCCTGGGTTCAGAACGGGGCGAGGCTCACAGCTGACCGACGTCGGTCACACGGACGACCGCGCGGCCCTCGGCGTCGGACGCGGCGAGATCGACTTCGGCGCTGATGCCCCAGTCGTGGTCGTCGGCGGGGTCGTCGAAGATCTGCCGCACGCGCCACAGCCCGTTCTGCGGCTCTTCCTTGATCACCAGCAGCTTGGGACCACGGGCGTCGGGACCGGTACCGAGGTCGTCGTACTCGTCCCAGTACTTGTCCATCGCCTCGCCCCAGGCCTCGGCGTCCCACCCGGAATCGGCGTCCATCTCGCCCAGCTCCCCGACCTGGTCGAGGGCGGCGAGTTCGACGCGGCGGAACATGGCGTTGCGGACCAGCACGCGGAACGCGCGCGCGTTGGAGGTGACCGGCTTGACCTGGTCGGCCTTCTCCTGGGCCTCCTCGGCGGTCATCTCCTCCGGATTGGCCAGCTGCTCCCACTCGTCCAGCAGACTGGAGTCGACCTGGCGCACCATCTCGCCGAGCCAGGCGATCAGGTCCTGGAGGTCCTCGGACTTCAGGTCGTCCGGGACGGTGTGCTCCAGGGCCTTGTACGCGCTGGCCAGGTAGCGCAGCACAATGCCCTCGGTGCGGGCCAGCTCGTAGAAGGACACCAACTCCGTGAAGGACATGGCCCGTTCGTACATGTCGCGGATCACGGACTTCGGCGACAGCGGGTGATCGCCCACCCAGGGGTGGCTCTTGCGGTAGGTGTTGTACGCGTGGAAGAGCAGCTCTTCCAGCGGCTTGGGGTACGTGACCTCCTGGAGGCGCTCCATGCGCTCCTCGTACTCGACACCGTCCGCCTTCATCGCGGCCACGGCCTCGCCACGCGCCTTGTTCTGCTGGGCGGCGAGGATCTGCCGCGGGTCGTCCAGCGTGGACTCCACGACGGACACCATGTCCAGTGCGTAGGACGGCGACTCGGGGTCCAGCAGCTCGAACGCGGCCAGCGCGAAGGTGGACAGCGGCTGGTTGAGCGCGAAGTCCTGCTGGAGATCGACCGTGAGCCGGACGATACGACCCTCGGCGTCCGGCCGGTCGAGCTTCTCCACGATGCCGCCGTCCAGCAGCGAGCGGTAGATGGCGATCGCCCGCCGGATGTGCCTCAGCTGCTGCTTGCGCGGCTCGTGGTTGTCCTCCAGCAGGCGCCGCATCGCCTCGAAGGCGTTGCCGGGCCGTGCGATCACCGACAGCAGCATCGTGTGCGTCACGCGGAAACGGGAGGTCAGTGGCTCCGGCTCGGAGTCGATGAGCTTGTCGAAGGTGTTGTCCGTCCAGCCGACGAAGCCCTCGGGTGCTTTCTTGCGGACGACCTTGCGGCGCTTCTTCGGGTCGTCGCCCGCTTTGGCGAGGGCCTTCTCGTTCTCGATGACGTGCTCGGGGGCCTGCGCGGCGACGAAGCCCTCGGTGTCGAAGCCCGCGCGGCCGGCCCGGCCGGCGATCTGGTGGAACTCACGGGCGCGCAGGGTGCGTACGCGGCTGCCGTCGTACTTGGTCAACGCGGTGAACAGCACCGTACGGATCGGTACGTTGACGCCCACGCCGAGCGTGTCCGTACCGCAGATCACCTTCAGCAGACCGGCCTGCGCCAGCTTCTCCACCAGACGCCGGTACTTGGGCAGCATGCCGGCGTGGTGGACGCCGATGCCGTGCCGGACGTAGCGGGAGAGGTTGCGGCCGAACCTGGTGGTGAAGCGGAAGTTGCCGATCAGCTCGGCGATCTGATCCTTCTCCTCCCGCGAACACATGTTGATGCTCATCAGTGCCTGCGCCCGTTCCACGGCCTGGGCCTGGGTGAAGTGGACGATGTAGACCGGCGCCTGGCGAGTCTGCAGCAGGTCGGTGAGCGTCTCGGTGAGCGGTGTGCGCCGGTACTCGTAGGACAGGGGAACCGGGCGGGTCGCCGAACGGACCACCGCGGTGGGGCGCCCGGTGCGACGGGTGAGGTCCTTCTCGAAGAAGGAGACGTCGCCGAGCGTGGCCGACATCAGGACGAACTGTGCCTGCGGAAGTTCCAGCAGGGGGATCTGCCAGGCCCAGCCCCGGTCGGGCTCCGCGTAGAAGTGGAACTCGTCCATGACGACCTGGCCGACGTCGGCGTCCT
This sequence comes from Streptomyces sp. NPDC001231, assembly GCF_042896885.1. Lineage (NCBI taxonomy): Bacteria > Bacillati > Actinomycetota > Actinomycetes > Kitasatosporales > Streptomycetaceae > Streptomyces > Streptomyces sp. NPDC001231. The sequence goes on along the minus strand of NZ_JBIAXS010000015.1, from coordinate 194,827 downwards.
TGCCGTCCCGCAGCGCGATCGACGCGAGGACCTCCGCCGTGCAGCAGATGACGGGCGCGTCGGCGTTCACGGAGGCGTCGCCGGTGAGCATACCGACGTTCTCGGTGCCGAACAGTTTGCACAGCTCGAAGAACTTCTCCGACACCAGCGCTTTGATCGGCGCCGTGTAGAAGGTGACCTCGTCCCTGGCCAGCGCGGCGAAGTGAGCGCCCGCGGCGATCATGCTCTTGCCGGACCCGGTGGGCGTCGACACGATCACGTTGGCTCCGGAGACCGCCTCGATCAGCGCCTCCTCCTGGTGGGGATAGAGCGTGAGACCACGCTCCTGCGCCCAGGATTCGAAGGCCTCGTACAGGGCGTCGGGGTCGGCGGTCGGCGGGAGCTGATCGATGAGGGTCACGCCCCCATCTTGCCTGGCACTCCGGCCGAGACGGGAATCGGATGCCGGACCGAAGATCACGACCGCTACGCTGTGTCGCCGACAGGACATCGGCACACCGGGTCAACTGGACAGCGGCGCAAGAGGAATGGGGCGGGCAACGGCCATGATGGGACCAGCACACTCACTGTCGGGCGCGGCGGCCTGGCTCGGCGTCGGAGCCGCGGTCGCCGCGGCCGGGCACCCGATGCCCTGGCCGGTGCTGCTGGTCGGTGCGCTGATCTGCGCCGGGGCCGCGCTCGCTCCGGACCTGGACCACAAGGCCGCCACCATCTCGAGAGCCTTCGGACCGGTCTCGCACGCGCTGTGCGAGATCGTCGACAAGCTGTCCTACACCGTCTACAAGGCGACGCGGAAGAAGGGCGACCCGCGCCGTTCCGGTGGGCACCGGACGCTGACGCACACCTGGCTGTGGGCGGTGCTGATAGGGGCGGGCACCTCAGTGCTGGCGATCACCGGCGGCCGCTGGGCGGTGTTGGCCATTCTCTTCGTGCACATGGTGCTGGCCATCGAGGGCCTGCTGTGGCGGGCGGCCCGCGGCTCCAGCAGCGCGGTCCTGGTCTGGCTGCTGGCCGCGACCAGCGCCTGGATCCTGGCGGACATCCTCGACCAGCCCGGCAACGGATCGGACTGGCTGTTCACCGCTCCGGGCCAGGAGTACCTGTGGCTGGGCCTGCCGATCGTGCTGGGCGCGCTGATGCACGACATCGGCGACGCGCTGACCGTCTCCGGGTGCCCCATCCTGTGGCCGATACCGGTGGGCCGCAAGCGCTGGTACCCCATCGGTCCGCCGAAGGCGATGCGGTTCCGGGCGGGCAGCTGGGTCGAGCTCAAGGTGCTGATGCCGGCGTTCATGGTGCTTGGCGGAGTGGGCTGCGCGGTCGCGCTGAACTTCAACTGAGGGACCGGCTCGGGAGCGCTCCCGGTCCACAGCACCCGGGGGTGCAGGCAGGCTTCCGGTCCCGCCCGTCACGCGGGTCCCGCCCGGCCCCGGCCGGGCAGCCCAGTGCACCGCCGGCCGCCGGTCAGGCGGCCCCGTCGCCTCCCGGGCCCTGCCCGCCGCCGTAACGCCGCTCGAAGCGGGCGACGCGACCCTCCGAGTCCACCGTGCGGGCCTTGCCGGTGTAGAACGGGTGGCTCTCCGAGGAGATCTCCACGTCCACGACCGGGTAGGTCGCGCCGTCGTCCCACTCGATGGTCTGCTCACTGGTCGCGGTGGACCGGGTGAGGAAGGCGTAACCGGCGGCGCGGTCCCGAAAGACGACAGGGTGGTAGTCGGGGTGCTTGTCCTGCTGCATGGCTGCTCCTCGTGCGGCGGGGGAGAGGGGGACGGCACGCGGGCGGCCGGGTCAGCCCTGCGGGGTTTCCTCGTCGACGACGTGCATCGCGGCCTCCTCGGCTGAGGCGGCCGCGCCGTCGATGCCCACGTCGGTGGCGACCAGGGCGCTCTCGTCGTCCTCGTGCGCTCCCTCGTCGGGGGCGACGAGACGGCCGGAGCGAGCGGCGCCGACCTCGTTGTCCAGGAGTTCGCCGTCGGTGTCCTCGCAGTCGCCCATGTCGTCGCCGCCCCAGGCGGGCGGTTCGGGCAGCTCCTCGGCGAGGCGCTGGTCCAGGGTTTCGCCCTGCTGGCGCTCCGCGGCGGTCACGCCGGTGTGCTCCACTGCCCACGGCCGCTCCGGAGGCGACCAGCCACGGTCCAGGGGGTCGTCGACACCGTCGTACACCAGAGTGTCCTCCGGGTCGAGCACGCCCGTGTCCTCCCTGATCTCGGAGTCGTCGGGCTGGTAGACGTCGTCTCCCCATCCGTCGGCGCTGTCCACGGGTACCTCCAGGTGGTGGGGACGGGCCCGTTCTCTCCGCGGCCGGTGTGCGGCCGTCGGTGCGCGGGGCGCAGCCGGCACCCGGCACGAACCGTACGGTTCCCGGGCGCTCCCCGAGCCGTTTCCGCTTTCCAGCCTTCCACCGCTGTTCGGCACCGCGCAACGGCACCGGCCGTGACGCCCGGCCGATGCCCGGTCCACCACCGGTCCTGGCCCGGGCCCGTCCCGGCCACCGGGCCCGGTACCGCACCGGTCACCGTGCCAGGGCCGGTCCCGGCGACTGCACCGGTCACGATGTCTGTCGCCGCACCGGTCATCGCGCCTAAGCCGGTCCCGGCGACCTTGCCGGTCCCGGCGACCTTGCCGGTCCCGGCGACCTTGCCGGACCCGCCGACCTTGCCGGTCCCCGAGGCACTGCGGGTCCCCGAGGCACTGCGGGTCCCCGAGGCCTGTCGCCCCCGGCAATCGCGCCCGCCGCCGCGTCGGCCACCGCTTCCGCCGCTGCTCAGGCCGCCGCGCTGGAGCCGGCCCTGCCGGCCCTGCCAGCCCCGCTTGCCCCGCCGGTCCCACCGGTCCCAGCGACCGCGCCCGACACCGCACCCGTCCCCGCGCCGACCACCGCACCTGTCACCCCGGACGACGGAGCCCGCGGCCCGCAGGCCGTACGGCGAGGCGGCTCGCGTTGCGCGGTACGGGCCGGCCGCCGGGCGCGTGGGCGCGGAGGAATCGTGCCGTCACCCGTGCCAGGACCGCCACAGCGCCGCGTAGGCGCCGTTCGCCGTGACGAGTTCGTCGTGGCTGCCCAGCTCGCTGATGCGGCCGTTCTCGACCACCGCGATGACATCGGCGTCGTGGGCCGTGTGGAGCCGGTGGGCGATGGCTACGACCGTGCGGCCGTCCAGGACGCGGGCCAGGGACCGCTCCAGATGCCGGGCCGCACGCGGGTCGAGCAGCGAGGTCGCCTCGTCCAGGACCAGTGTGTGCGGATCGGCCAGGACCAGCCGGGCCAGGGCGATCTGCTGGGCCTGGGCCGGGGTGAGGGCCAGACCGCCGGAGCCGACCTCGGTGTCCAGACCGTCGTCGAGGGCACGAGCCCAGCCGTCCGCGTCGACCGCACCCAGCGCCGCCCACAGCTCCGCGTCGACGGCGTCCGTGCGGGCGAGCCGCAGGTTGTCGCGCAGGGAGCCCACGAAGACGTGGTGCTCCTGGTTGACGAGGGCGACATGGGAGCGGACGCGTTCGGCAGGCATCCGGGACAGTTCGGCGCCGCCGAGCGCGATCCGGCCGTCCCGGGGCGCGTAGATCCCGGCGAGCAGTCGGCCCAGCGTGGACTTTCCGGCGCCGGACGGGCCGACCAGGGCCAGCCGTGTGCCCGGGGCGACCTTCAGGGAGACCTCGCGCAGGACGTCGACGCCCTCCAGGTAACCGAAGTGCACCCGGTCCGCGTCCACGTCCCGTCCGGTGGGGGCCAGGGAGTCGTCCCCGGCGTCCGGCTCGATGTCGCGCACCCCGACGAGCCGGGCCAGCGACACCTGAGCCACCTGCAACTCGTCGTACCAGCGCAGGATCAGCCCCACCGGGTCGACCAGCATCTGCGCGATGAGAGCGCCCGTCGTCAGCTGGCCGACCCCGATCCAGCCCCGCAGGACGAACACGCCACCGACCATGAGCACCGAGGCGAGCACGGTGACGTGGGTGACGTTGACGACAGGGAAGAGCACCGACCGCAGCCAGAGTGTGTAGCGTTCCCACGCGGTCCATTGCGTGATCCGGAGTTCCGACAGCGCGACGCGGCGTTCGCCGAGGCGGTGTGCCTCGACGGTGCGCCCGGCGTCGACGGTCTCGGTGAGCGCGGCGGCCACGGCGGCGTAGCCCGCGGCCTCGGAGCGGTAGGCGGACGGCGCCCGCCGGAAGTACCAGCGGCAGCCGAGTACCAGCAGAGGCACGGCCAGCAGCACGGCCGCGGCGAGCGGCGGCGCGGTCAGGACCAGACCGCCGAGCAGCAGCGCCACCCACACGATCCCGATCGCCAGCTGCGGCACGGCCTCACGCATCGCGTTGGCGAGCCGGTCGATGTCGGTGGTGATACGGGAGAGCAGGTCGCCCGTGCCCGCCCGCTCCAGCACGCCCGGCGGCAGGCCCACCGACCGGACGAGGAAGTCCTCGCGCAGGTCGGCCAGCATCCGTTCGCCGAGCATCGCCCCGCGCAGCCGCACTTCCCGTACGAACACCGCCTGGACGAGCAACGCGAGCACGAACAGCGCGGCGGTGAGGGGCAGATGCAGCTCCCGGGTGCCGTCCGCCACCCGTTCGACCAGGTCGCCCAGCAGCCAGGGACCGGCCATGGAGGCCAACACGGCGACGGTGTTGACGGTGATGAGCAGGACGAAGGCTCGTCGGTGCCGGCGCAGCAGTTCGCTCACATAGGAGCGTACGGTCGCGGCGGAGCCGACGGGCAGGGTGTCGGCCGTGGTCGGGGCCGCCGGGTCGTAGGCAGGGGGCGCCACGCCGATCATGCCGTCTCCTCCATCTCTTCGAGGGCCCCATCCAGGTCCTCTTCCAGGTCCCCTTCAAGGGCTTCTTCCGTGGCGTCCCGCGGAGCGGCCTTGTCGCCGAGCGGCGTGTCGAGCCGCGGGCGGTCCGGTGCGGCCCGCAGCCTGCCGCCGCCGTCGAGCAGATCGTGCGCGGCGCGCTCCTCGTCCGTCTCCCGGGTCACCACCGCGCGGTACCGGGGTTCGGTGTGCACCAGGTCCCGGTGCACACCGACCGCGGCGACCGTTCCCTCGTGGACCAGCACCACCCGGTCGGCTCGGTCCAGGAGGAGCGGTGAGGAGGTGAACACCACCGTGGTGCGTCCGGCCCGCAGGTCGCGCAGGCCCTGCGCGATCCGTGCCTCGGTGTGCGAGTCGACGGCGGAGGTCGGTTCGTCCAGGACGAGCACCTCGGGGTCGGTGATCAGCGACCGGGCCAGAGCCAGACGCTGGCGCTGGCCGCCCGAGAGGGACCGGCCGCGCTCGGTGATCCGGACGTCCATCGGGTCCTCGGCGGACGGCGACGATTGCGCGAGCGCGTCCAGGACGTCGTCGCACTGGGCGGCGGTGAGCGCCTCCCGGGCGGCGACCTTCCCCGAGGCGGGTACGTCGAGCAGCGCGCGCAGCGGTCCGGACAGCAGCACCGGGTCCTTGTCCTGGACCAGGACGGCCGTGCGCGCGGAGTCGAGCGGCAACTCGTCCAGCGGTACGCCCCCGAGCAGAGCCGAGGGGCCCGGCTCGGTGGGGTGGCCGCCGAGCCGTTCCGCCAGCCGGCCCGCGGCGTCCGGGTCGCCGCAGACCACGGCGGTGAGTTGTCCGGCCGGTGCGCGAAGGCCGGTCGCCGGGTCGTGCAGTTCGCCTGACGGCACGACGGGTGCCCGTGTCCCGGCCCCGTCGGTGGCCCGTTCCAGGGACAGCACCCGGGCGGCCCGGGAGGCCGACGGACGGGAAAAGGAGTACGCCATGGCGATCTCGACGAAGTGCCGCAGCGGATAGGTGAGGACCATGACGGAGCTGTAGACGGTGACGAGTTCGCCCACGCTGATCCGGCCCGCGCGGGCCAGGTGCACGCCGTACCAGACGACCCCGATCAGCAGCAGGCCCGGCAGCAGGACCTGGATCGCGGCGATCAGGGACCACATGCGGGCACTGCGGACGGCAGCGTGGCGCACCTCCTGGGAGGCACTCCGGTAGCGGTCGAGGAACAGCTCCTCCCCGCCGATGCCGCGCAGCACCCGCAGTCCGGCGACGGTGTCCGAGGCAAGTTCGGTGGCGCGGCCCGCCTTCTCGCGCTGCACGTCGGCGCGCCGGGTCGCGCGGGGCAGCAGCGGCAGCACCGCGAGAGCCAGCGCCGGCAGCCCCACGGCGACGACCACACCCAGCGCGGGCTGGTAGACGAACAGGGCGACACAGACCAGCACGATGGTGAGGGCCGCCGCGGTGAACCGGGACACGGCCTCCACGAACCAGCCGATTTTCTCGACATCACCGGTGGACACGGCGACCACCTCGCCGGCGGCCACCCGCCGGGTCAGCGCCGACCCCAGCGCGGCGGCCTTGCGGGCGAGCAGTTGCTGGACGCGGGCGGCGGCGGTGATCCAGTTGGTGACCGCGGCGCGGTGCAGGTAGGTGTCGCCGAGCGCGTTGCCGGCACAAGCCACCGTCAGCAGCCCGCCGGCGAAGGCCAGCCGCGCACCCGAACGATCGACGACCGCCTGGATGGCGAGGCCGACGCAGAACGGGAGGGCGGAGACGGAGGCGAAGTGCAGCAGTCCCCACGCCAGTGCCTTCATCTGCCCGCCCAGCTGGTTCCGCCCCAGCCACCACAGGAGTCGGGGACCCGAGCGTGCGTCAGGCACACCCGGATCGGGATACGGAAGGTCTTGAATCTGCATGACGTCCCAGTGGCTCGTGTCAGGGGCGAAGGCTGCCGCCGGGGCGGCGGGCGAGCCGTGACAGCCTGGCGGCGCAAAGTGGTCGAAAGCAAGCGGTTTTCCGTACGGGGGGAACGGGATTGGCCGCTTCGCTTCCGACCCGTCGGATACCGGGGCCCGCCGCGTTCCGGCCCACGTGCCAGGGGCCTCTGACCAGGAGTCGAACCGTGAAATGCCTCGATGAGGAGGAGATGAGGCTATTTGGACCAACCTCGACTAGATCACGTCGTGTCTCCTGGTCAAGATGAGGACATGCAGACTCGCGGTGCAAGGCGTGCGATGGTCGTTGCGGCGACCTGCGGTTTCCTTCTGGCGGCGCTGGCCGCGTGCGGCGGAACGTCCAACGAGGTCCGCCATTACGGCGACATACCCAGGCCGGGCGGGCCGACGGGGACCGCCCGGCCCAGCAGCCCGCCCGTGGTGCAGTCTCGGGTTCCGGGGATCGGGGACCGCATGTGGCAGCAGATCCCCATCGGCACCCGGCAGATCGTGGCGGTCTTCGGCGACCACAAGACCTCCCCCGACTCCACGCTCGTTCTCTACGAGAAGTACGGCACCAAGTGGGAGCCGCAAGGAAGTTGGCCGGCCCACAACGGCAAGCGCGGCTGGGCGGTCGACCACTGGGAGAACGACGAGCGCAGCCCGGTGGGAGTGTTCACCCTCTCCGATGCCGGCGGCGTCCTCGACGACCCCGGCACCCGGCTCCCGTACACCCAGGACGAGAACGCCTTCATCTCCCCCCTCTCCTGGGACGAAGCGCACTGGCACGACTTCGACTACGTCATCGCCATCGACTACAACCGCCTGCGTGGCACCCGTCCGGACGATCCGACCCGTCCGATGGGCCAGAGCAAGGGCGGCGGAATCTGGCTGCACCTGGACCACGGTGACGGCACGCTCGGCTGCGTGAGTGTTCCGGAGACCGCGATGGAGTACCTGCTCCGCAGGCTCGATCCGAAGGACAAGCCCGTCATCGTCATGGGCGACAAGGCCAACCTGCGGCTGTAGCGGCCGCATCAGCCGAGTGGCCGGTGAAAGGGCACCGTGTGCGCAAGCCGCCCCGCGCATTCTTCGCTCCTGACGTCAACGCGCCGTGCTCGGAACGGCGTTGACGTGTCGAAGGTACGGTTCAGCAGCCGCGCCCCTGGGTGGGCACCGTGCCCACCAGCGTATCCAGCAGTCCGCCCAGCGTCTCGCGCTGCTCACCCGTCAGGGGCGCCAGGATCTCCTCCGCGGCGGCTCGCCGGGCGCGGCGCAGTTCCCCCAGGGCCTTGCGCCCGTCGTCGGTGAGTTCGATGCGGATGACCCTGCGGTTGGCCGGATCGGGGGCCCGGCGCACCTTGCCGCTCGCCTCGAGGCCGTCCACGAGTGTGGTCACCGCGCGGGGCACGACCTCCAGGGACTCGGCGAGATCCGCCATGCGGGGCGGCTCGCCGAAGTGTGCCAGGGTGCGCAGCAGCCGGGACTGGGCCGGCGTGATGCCCAGGGCGTGCTGTTCGAGGTGCCGTTTCTGGATGCGGTGCACCCGGCGGGTGAGCCGCAGCAGTTGCTCGGCGAGAAGACCGTCGGCGTCGGGGGTGGTCATGCGGGAACAATACCAGGACCTCGTTCATTGTGAGTGTAGGTAACAGTGAGCTAAGATCGGGTGGTCGACGTCGGCCGCACCTGTGGGCCGGCACCCACCCACCCCCGTAGGAGCCCATGCATCCCGACCATCAACCCATCTGGACCCCACCCGCCGACGCCGGGGAGCAGCCGCGGCAGGTCCGTCGGATCCTGCGCCTCTTCCGCCCCTACCGGGGTCGTCTCGCGATCGTCGGCCTGCTGGTGGGAGCCGCCTCGCTGGTCTCCGTCGCCACGCCGTTCCTGCTGAAGGAGACCCTCGACGTCGCGATCCCGCAGGGCCGCACCGGCCTGCTGAGCCTGCTCGCCCTCGGCATGATCCTCAGCGCCGTCCTCACGAGCGTCTTCGGCGTGCTGCAGACGTTGATCTCCACGACCGTCGGTCAGCGGGTCATGCACGACCTGCGCACCGCCGTCTATGGGCGGCTGCAGCGCCAGTCACTGGCCTTCTTCACCCGGACCCGTACCGGCGAGGTGCAGTCCCGCATCGCCAACGACATCGGCGGCATGCAGGCCACCGTCACTTCCACCGCCACCTCGCTCGTCTCCAACGTCACCAGCGTGGTCGCCACGATCGTCGCGATGGTGGCCCTCGACTGGCGGCTCACCGTCGTCTCGCTGCTGCTGCTCCCGGTGTTCGTGTGGATCAGTCGCCGCGTCGGCAACGAGCGCAAGAAGATCACCACCCAGCGGCAGAAGCAGATGGCCGCGATCGCCGCCACGGTCACGGAATCCCTCTCCGTCAGCGGCATCCTGCTCGGCCGCACGATGGGCCGCTCTGCCTCGCTGACCGACTCCTTCAGCGCGGAGTCGGAAGGCCTGGTCGACCTCGAGGTGAGGTCGAACATGGCCGGGCGCTGGCGCATGGCCGTCATCACGATCGTCATGGCCGCCCTGCCCGCCGTCATCTACTGGACCGCGGGCGTCGCCCTCCAGTTCGGCGGGCCGCAGGTCTCCATCGGCACGATCGTCGCCTTCGTCTCGCTCCAGCAGGGACTGTTCCGGCCGACCGTCAGCCTGCTGTCCACCGGTGTGCAGATCCAGACCTCGCTCGCGTTGTTCCAGCGCATCTTCGAGTACCTGGACCTGCCGATCGACATCACCGAGCGCGAGCGCCCGATCCACCTCGACCGCGTCAAGGGCGAGGTCCGCTTCGAGGACGTCGACTTCCGCTACGACGACAAGAGCGGCCCGATCCTGGAGGGCATCGACGTCACCGTGCCCGCCGGCGGCAGCCTCGCGATCGTCGGCCCGACCGGCGCCGGCAAGTCCACCCTCGGCTATCTGGTGCCCCGGCTCTACGACGTCACGGGCGGCCGCGTCACCATCGACGGCGTCGACGTGCGCGACCTCGACTTCGACACCCTCGCCCGCGCGGTCGGCGTCGTCTCCCAGGAGACGTACCTCTTCCACGCCTCGGTCGCCGAGAACCTCCGCTTCGCCAAGCCGGACGCCACCGACGAGGAACTGCGGGCGGCGGCGAAGGCGGCGCAGATCCACGACCACATCGCGGCCCTGCCCGACGGCTACGACACGGTCGTCGGCGAGCGCGGCCACCGGTTCTCCGGCGGTGAGAAGCAGCGCCTGGCGATCGCCCGGACCATCCTGCGCGATCCGCCGGTCCTCATCCTCGACGAGGCCACCAGTGCCCTGGACACCCGTACGGAGGCCGCCGTGCAGGAGGCCATCGACGCCCTGTCCGCCAACCGGACGACTCTGACCATCGCGCACCGCCTGTCCACCGTGCGCGGGGCCGACCAGATCGTGGTCCTCGACTTCGGGCGGCCGGCCGAACGCGGTACGCACCAGGAGTTGCTGGAGCTCGACGGACGCTACGCGGCCCTGGTCCGCCGGGACGCGCAACTGGAACCGACAAGATGACGATATGCCGGGTTCGCGGCCCTTTGGGGGTTACCGTGCCCGCATGCAGAGGAACATTCCGTCACGGAGAACGACCCGACTGACACGCCGGGGCCGTGTGGTCCTGGTCCTGATCGGGGCCGTCCTGGCCGGCACCGCCGTGGCGGTGCCGCTGCTGACGCTCCGCCACCACGCCCTGGCGAGCCCCCGCACGCTGGTGATCCCCGAGGGCTGGCGGTCCGGCCAGATCTACGCCGCCATCGACAAGGCCCTCGCCCTGGCCCCCGGCACCACGAAACAGTCGCTCGCCGACGCCCAGCTGAACCTGCCGAACGCCGCCGAGGGCAATCCCGAGGGCTACCTCTTCCCGGCTACGTATCCCATCGACGACAAGACCACTCCGCAGTCCCTGCTGACCTACATGGTCGACACCGCGAACAAGAGGTTCGCCGCGGCCCCGGTCGCCGCCGGCCCGGAGCGCAACTCCATGAACCTGTACCAGGCGATCACCATCGCGAGCATCGTCCAGGCCGAGGCCGCATCGAAGGCCGACATGAGCAAGGTGGCACGGGTCGTCTTCAACCGGCTGGAGCACGGCATGCCGCTTCAGATGGACTCGACCCTCAACTACGCCCTCAACCGCAGCACGGTCCGCATGAGCATGGAGGACACCCGGCTGGAGAGCCCCTACAACTCCTACCAGCGCATGGGGCTGCCGCCGACGCCCATCGACAGTCCGGGCGAGGACGCCATGCGCGCCGTGACCAACCCTGCGCAGGGCGACTGGCTGTACTTCGTCACCGTCAAGCCGGGCGACACGCGCTTCACCGCCGACTTCAGCGAGCACCAGCGCAATGTGGCGGAGTTCAACGCCCACCTGAAAGGCAGCAGTCCACAGCCCACGAAGTGAGCCGTGCCCGGCCACGGCGGTCCACGCCGGTCACGCCGCGGCTGCCCACACCGTCACGCCGCGGCGGCCGGCTCCTCCTCCAGCAGACGCCTGATGTCCCGGACGGCCGCACGTCCGGCCCGGTTGGCGCCGATCGTGCTGGCCGAAGGGCCGTAGCCGACCAGGTGGATCCGGGGATCGGCGACCGCCCGGGTGCCGTCCACACGGATGCCGCCGCCCGGTTCGCGCAGCCCGAGCGGCGTCAGATGGCGCAGCGAGGGCCGGAACCCGGTCGCCCAGAGGATGACGTCGGCCGCCACATGCCGTCCGTCCGCCCACAGCACCCCGTCCGGGGTGATCCGGTCGAACATCGGCTGCCGGTTCATGACCCCGTCCTTAAGCCCCTGCCGGATGGCGTCGTTCAGCGGAAGTCCCGTCACCGAGACGACACTCCTGGGCGGCAGCCCCTGCCGCACCCGCTCCTCGACCAGCGCCACCGCCGCACGCCCCGCGTTCTCGTCGAACGGGCCGTCCCGGAAGACCGGCGGCCGCCGTGTCACCCAGGTGGTGGCGGCCGCGTACGGGGCGATCTCCAGCAGGTGCTGGGTGCCCGAGGCGCCGCCGCCCACCACGATCACGCGCTGCCCGGTGAACTCCTCGGGCCCTGCGTACCGCGCCGTGTGCAACTGCCGCCCGCGGAAGGTCTCCTGACCCGGGTACCGCGGCAGGAACGGCTGGTCCCAGGTGCCGGTCGCGTTGATCAGCGCGCGTGTCGTCCAGGTGCCGTCGGAGGTCTCCACGAGCAGTCGCCCGCCGGGGCCCTCCGTGACGGCGGTGACCTCCACCGGCCGCCGCACCCGCAGGTCGAAGGCGCGTTCGTAGTCGGCGAAGTACGCGGCGACGACCTCCGACGACGGCCGCGCGGGATCGGCGCCGGTCAGCTCCATCCCCGGCAGTGCGTGCATCCCGTGCACCTTGCCGTACGTCAGCGACGGCCACCGGAACTGCCAGGCACCGCCCGGACCGGCGGGGCGGTCGAGCACGACGAAGTCGCGGTCCGGCTCGAATCCGGTGCGCCGCAGGTGATAGGCACTGGACAGACCCGCCTGACCAGCGCCCACGACGACCACGTCGACCTCGCGTTCGGTGTTCACGTTCTTCCCAACCGTGCCGCGGGCGCCGATCTTCCCCGGCGATCGAGGAGGATGGGGGCCATGTCACGTGCCTTCACCACCCGAGTGCTGAACGTGGCCTCCGGTTCCCGGGAGACGGTCGTCGACCTGACCCGTGACTGCGAGGCCTTCCTCCAGGAGACCGCGGCCGGCCGGGACGGTCTGCTGAACCTGTTCGTGCCGCACGCCACCGCCGGCATCGCGATCATCGAGACCGGCGCCGGCAGCGACGACGACCTCCTCGCCGCCCTGCACACCCTGCTGCCCGCCGACGACCGCTGGCAGCACCGCCACGGCAGCCCCGGCCACGGCCGCGACCACGTGCTGCCCGCCATCGTGCCGCCGCACGCGACCATCCCGGTCCTCGCCGGCCGACTGGAACTGGGCACATGGCAGTCGGTGTGCCTGGTGGACACGAACGTCTCGAACCACAACCGTCAGGTCCGGCTGTCGTTCCTCGGGTAGCTCTGCGGCAGCCGCAACTGTAGGAGCAATTTCCGGCCGCACCAAGTGAGAAGGCGCGCCCAGATCGGCGAGGGCAGCGCGCGGCTGACGAAAGGCGAGGTGTGCAAGGCCGGACGTGAAGCAGGCCTTATCCCGGCCGACCTGGAATCCACCCTCAGCTGCGGCAAGCCGCACGTCCGCCGCTGCGGCGGCCCCCCGATCGCCAACAGCGGTGTGAGACGTGCGGAAACGGCCGTTGCACGACCAGATTCACGGCCGCCGAGTGGAGCGCTTTCTGCGAGGTGTGCGCGGCGGCGAGTTCGACGAGGTCGCAGTCTTCCCGGCGTGACCCACACCGGCGCTGTGTGAGGGATCAGCCGGGGTCGACGAGGCCGTGCTGGTAGGCCAAGGCGACGAGATGGGCGCGGTCGCGGGCGCCGAGCTTGGTCAGGGCCCGGCTGACGTGGGTCTTGGTTGTGGCCGGGCTGATGACCAGCTCACGCGTGATGTCCGCGTTGCTCATGCCTTGCGCGACCAGTGCTACGATCTCCCGTTCGCGTGTCGTCAGCTCGGCGAAGACGTCGTCGTTCGACCGGGCGCCCGCCGCGGGCACCCGGGCAAGCAGACGCTTCGTCAGGCCGGGGGAGAGGAGTTCCTCCCCGCCCGCGACGACCCGGATGCCGTGCAGGAGCTGGGCCGGGTCGGTGTTCTTCAACAGGAACCCGCTTGCGCCCGCGATCATCCCCTCGATCGCGTACTTGTCCTCGTCGAAGGTGGTCAGGACCAGCACGCGCACGGCGGAGAGGTCCGGGTCCGCCATGATCCTGCGGATGCCCTCGATGCCGTCCACCCCCGGCATCTGGACGTCCATGAGGACAATGTGCGGCCGGGTCCGAGAGGCGAGTTCGGCCGCGGCGGCGCCGTCGCTCGCCTCGCCGACGACCGTCATGTCCGGCTCGCTCTCGACCAGGACGCGGAAGCCTCCGCGGACGAGCGCCTGGTCGTCGACGATCAGCACCTTGATCACGGGAGATCCTTCTCGATCGGCAGCGAACACCGTACTTCGAAACCGCCGGCCACCGGGCCCGCGGTGAACGTTCCGCCGAGCTTCTCAGCCCGCGCCCGCATCCCCTCGACACCGTGCCCACCGACCGTCGTGGACCCTTCGCCCGGCTTCCCGTCGTCGCGGACGACGATCTCGAGACGCTCACCGTAGTCGATCTCCAGGCGCACCTTCGTGGCGTCCTGGGCATGACGACGAACGTTGGTCAGGGACTCCTGGACGATCCGGTACGCGGCGAGGTCGACCGCCACCGGAACGCTGCGGTCCTCGCCCCGTACCGTCACCTGGATCGGAACGCCTGCGGTCGGCAGCAGCTTGTCGATCCCGGCCAGCCCGCCCGTCGCAGTGGGCAGGCCCTCGGAGCGCATCGCCCGGAGCAGCAGCCGCACCTCGGAGAGCCCTTCGTCGCTGATCCGCTTGATCGTGTCCAGGGCCTCGGCGGCCTGCTCGGGCCGCTGCCCCATCACATGGACGGCGACACCCGCCTGCACGCTGATCGCCGCCATGGTGTGGCCGAACACGTCGTGGAGTTCACGCGCGATCTCCAGCCGTTCCTCGGCCGCCTCCCGGCGAGCCTGGTCGGTACGCGCCCGCGCCAGGCGCTCTGCGCTCTCCCGCGCCCCGGCGGCGAACGCCCGGTGGGAGTGCACCGCCGCACCGAGCGCGGTGGTGGCGGCAACCAGGGGCACGGCGTTGAACACCTGATCGCCGAACCAGCCCCCGTCCAACGCGAACCGTACGGCGAGGACGGTGCATCCGGCCGTGAGGAGACCACCGGCGGCGCCCGCCCGCCAGCCCCGGCCCGCCCCGAGCGCGTAACAGCAGACCAGCGGGGCGAGGGTGATGAGCCGTCCGTGGTAGTCGAGGAGGAACCACACGGTCGTCGCCGCGTTGGCGACGACCAGCGCGAGGACGGGGGAACGGCGCCGGTACGCGACCGCCGCGGCGGCCACGGCCGCGAGCACGAGCGCGCCCCCGCCCAGCTGCCCGGTGGGCCCGGGTGGCCCCAACTCCAGGAGACCGCCCCCGAGCACCAGCAGCACCAAGACCGTGCCCCATGCCATGTCGGCTGCTCTCGGCACCCGCACCCCCTTACCCCCGAACCACCGTGACCAGCGCGCGCATCCCGTGCGCCGCGAACATTCTGCCGGTCTCCAGGTCACGCACCCAGGTGACCAACGCATAATGCTCGGCAGGGAGTTCGGTGGCGAGCAGCGCGGACCGGCCGGGCGACAGCGGCACCACACCGGTGGGCCCGCCGGTGAACGGCGACCCATCCGGACGGCGGCCGGCGTCCACGTCCGCGAAGAACGCGTCCAGATCCGCGAGCGTCACCCCGGCCCGCACGGGAACCAACATGGCCTCGTTGTGCTGCCGCGAGCGGTTCTCCACGCGTACGGCCTCGGTCCCGTCGAGCACGGCCGGGGCCTCGAAGACACCGTCCCGCAGGATGACGCGCGCGGTGGAACGGAGCCCGGGCGGACGGGTTCCGGCGGGGACAGGTCCGGGCAGGACCCGTACGGTGCGCACCCGGGCAGCCAGGTCCGGCAGGCCCACGTCGCGGAAGTCGACCAGGTGGTACGTGCCGGGGGTGACCCGCAGCGTCACTTGGGCCGGGACCCGGGCGACCGCCGCCCCGCCCAGCATCTCCACGTCCTGGGCGATCGCTTCGCCGCCCGCGAGGCTCGCGACGGGATCGTCGCCCATGGCGCGCTCCAGGTCATGGAGGTACCGCTCCAGAGACACGCCAGGACGGAGCCGGACGAGCCCGATCCAGGCGCCCTGTGGATCGTCGGAGCGCACCCGGAACGTGACCGCGCCGGCCCGCAGGACGTCGGGCGCCGTGAACCCGCCCGGCGTGACGGCGATCTCCGCCTGTTGCGAGGGGGTGTCCAGGGCCGGCACGGGCACGGCCGCCTGTGCCGTGACGGGCAGTGCGAGGAGGTAGCCGGCGAGCGTGGCGGCCACGGCCGCGCATACCAGGGGCCGGACCGGGGACCGGCGCCAGGAGGGACCAAGACCGAGAAAGTGCGGGGTTCGCTTCATGACGACAACGGTGCCGCCCGGGCGCCCGGCGCCGCGTCGGCCGCCCGGCGACACCTGCGTCTACCACCGGAGGATGACGCTACCGCCCGGGATGTACACCGCAGTTGCCGTCCCAGGCCGACGCAGCAGGGCACCCCGGATCAGCAGGCTGGTGCCATGAGACGACGCAGCTTCCTCGCCCTCGCCGGAATGACCGCCATCACTGGGGCCACCGGCCTCGCCCTGGGCGGATGCGGCGGCGCTCAGGGGAACGAGGGCACCCTCTCCCTGACCACGCCGCTCCGCATACCTCCGGTCCTCGACCCCGCGCCGGGCAAGGACGGCGTGAAGCGGTTCGACCTGCGCCTGCGCCAGGGCCGCACGGAACTGCTGCCGGGGAAGACCGCCAGAACATGGGGCATCAACGGCACCCACCTCGGCCCCACCCTGCGCGCCCGGCGCGGCGACCGCGTCGCCATGACCGTGACGAACACACTCGACGAGGCGAGCACCCTGCACTGGCACGGCATGCGCCTGCCCGCCGCCATGGACGGCGGACCGCACCAGATGGTCGAACCGGGCGCCACCTGGGCCCCCGAGTGGACCGTCGACCAGCCCGCGGCCACCACCTGGTACCACCCGCACCCGCACGGCCAGATCGGCCTCCATGTCTACCGGGGCCTCGCCGGACTCTTCCTTCTCGACGACACGCACGACCCCGGCCTGCCGCACACCTACGGTGTGGACGACATCCCCCTCATCGTCCAGGACCGCAAGTTCCGGTCCGACGGTGAACTCGACGAGCACTTCGGCGGAACGTTCGGCCCGCTCGCCGACGACGTCCTGATCAACGGCACGTATGGCCCGTACTTTCGCGTCACCACCACCATGGTCCGCTTCCGCGTGCTCAACGGCGCCAACGCCCACGTCTTCACACTGGGCTTCGCGGACGAGCGTGAGTTCCACGTGGTGGCGAGCGACGCCGGCCTCCTGGACCGCCCGGTCGCCGTCCGGCGGCTGCGGATCAGTCCCGGTGAACGGTTCGAGATCGTCGTCGCCTTCGACCCTGGCGAGGAGGTGCTGCTCAAGTCCTTCGACGGCGACGCCGAGATCGAGGACGGTGCGTACGACCTGCTCCGTCTGGCCGCGGCACCCCGTCTCACGCCCTCGCCTGGCCTCCCCGCACGCCTCACGTCCCTCGTGCCACCGCCCCCCGGCAAACGGACCCGCACCTTCCGTCTCTACGGCACCCACATCAACAAGCACCACATGGACATGACCCGCATCGACGAGGTGGTGCCGGCCGGCGCCCGCGAGGTGTGGGAGGTGGACAACATCACCTTTTCCCACAACTTCCACATCCACGAAGTCGTCTTCCGCGTCCTCGACATCGACGGCGAGCGACCGCCGGAGCACCTGCGCGGCCCCAAGGACACGGTGTACGTGCCCGGCAAGACAAAGGTCCGGCTGGCCGTCGAATTCGGCCGTCACACCGACCCACGGACGCCGTACATGTACCACTGCCACATCCTCAAGCACGAGGACAAAGGCATGATGGGTCAGTTCGTCATCGTCCCGCCCGGTACCGAGAACTCCACGCCCCGCACCCTCACCGGAGCCGGGCATACCCACCACTGACAGGCACAGCAACCGTCACAGACCGCGCCCGTTCCATCCGGTGAGGGGAAGGCATCAACGGGCTCGAGGTGCGTTGCGGTGAGCCGTCTTACCCGGGGTTGGATTTCCCCTGTCGGGCTGCCCGCGTCGTCGGCAGCCACAGTAGGACGATCTGGCCGATCTTGGACTTGGCCCCGGCGAGGCTGACGCGGAGCCCCGCCATCTTGCCGAGCCAGCCTTCGCGCTCGGCCTCGGCGATCCGGGCGAGGAGGTTGTCGCGTATCTCCTCCAGCCGGTCCCGCTGGGCCGGGTCCGGGCGGAGAGCTGCGATGCCGGATCGTCGCCCCTGTGCTTGGGGCGGGCCGGTACGGCGGGAGCGAGAACCGGTATCTCCGTGCGGGCGGTGGTCGGGTCCAACGGGTGGGTGCAGGGGTCGACCTCGGGCGAGGTGAGGGCAGACGGCAAGAACTCGTACGTCACCAGGGGAGCCGCACGGATGCTGGACGGACGTGCAACGGCATTTCCGAGGCGATCCCCAAGGTGTTGCCCAGGGCGCATCGGCTTCGCCCGGACCCGGTGGGTCGACCCGCTGGTCCGGCGTCAGTTGGAAGTGGGCTGTGGACCTGGGTACGTTTGGGGTTGCCTTAACGGAGTTTGGTGGACACCAACCAGGACAACCACAACCGCCGGGTGCGTCTGTCGTGCCTCGGATAGTTCCGGCGCCCCGCATCGCCGCCATCCCTGCCCGGCGCCCCGCATCGCCGCCGTCCCTGCCCGGTGCGCCGCCGCAGTCGGTACCGGGGTCGCAGGGCGCCGGCAGCCGCCCGTTGTCAGTGGTCCCTGCCAGGATGGCGGTGTATTCCACAGAACGGGAGCAGTAGCGCATGGTCGAGCAGATGGCCCGCCGCATGGCCGAACAGATCGTCGGGAACGCGCCGGAGGGATGGACACGGGCCGTGCTCTCCGGTCACGCGGGCCGCGGCGGGACCGGGATCACGGGCGGCTACATCCTCCCCGGGCCGCGTACTCCCATGGGGCTGCCCGAGATGCACTCCCGGCTGGCGGAACTCGCGGAGGCGGTACGCGACGACCGCGGCTGGGATCCCGTCAGCTGGGAGATGGACTGCCGGCCCTCCGGCGAGTTCCGGCTCGTCGTGTTCAGGGACTCCGTCGGCCGCGTGTCCGGACCGGGAGGCGGTTACGAGATAGTCCTGGACCCCGACCACCGCCTGCCACAGCCGGGCACGCGCCAGCAGGCGGGCACGGCCGCCCCCGCAGGCGATCCGGAACTGGCCGCGGCGAGCTTCCGCGCCTACCTCGAGCGGCGTGCCGCCGTCCTCGGGCACGCCGAGGAACTGCCTCCGCCCGTCACCGAGTCCGCGCTCGACGACGCCGAACGCCGTATCGGCCGCCCGCTGCCCGCCGACCTGCGCGCGCTGTACCTGATCGCCGACGGGGACGGCATCGGGTACCGGCACCGCTACCTGATCGAGAACTACGCCTGGCTGCCACTGGAGAGCCTGGTCGCCGAGTACACCGACTCACGCGAGTGGCAGGACCGTCCCTGGTTCGGCTGGGACCTGGAGTGGGACGCCGTGGTGTTCGACACCACCCCCGCCGAGACCGTCCGCCGCTGCGGGGGCCACCCCGGCTGGATCCGCTTCGCCAGCGGCGAGGACGGCAACTACCTCGCCGTGGACATGGCCCCCGCCCGTGACGGCCGGCCCGGCCAGGTCATCGCCACAGGCCGCGACTACGACGACGGCCCCGTGTACGTCGCCGACTCCCTCACCTCACTGCTCGGGCAGCACCTGGAACTGCTGGAGCGTGGCTCCTACGAGACGCACGACGACCACATCTCCCTGCGCCTGCCCGGCTGCGACAACGGCACCCGGCAGATCATCGGCGGTATCCCGGAAGAGGTTCCGCCCACCCTCCAGGCCATCCACGTCAACGACGCCACCGGCACCGTCGACCTCAGCCCGCTCACCGCCGCCCCAGGCCTGCGCCGCCTGCACCTCAACCGCTCCACCACCGCCGACCTGACGCCCCTGCGCGGCCTGCCGGTCGAGTCCGTCCGCGTCGCCCTCACCGACGGCGACCTCACCGCGCTGGCAGGTCACCCCCACCTCGCGTCGCTCGACCTGAACACCACCGCCCCGGCCGACCTCACGCCCCTGCGCAGCGCCCCCAACCTGCACGGCCTCGACCTCTCCGGCGCCGAGACGGGCGACCTGACCGTCCTCGCCGACCTCGCGAACCTGCGCTACCTCGCGCTTGGCCGCCGGCAGTGGACCACGCTGCTCGACCACGGCAAGGTCCCACCCGCGCTGGCCGCCGTCCGCATTGCCGGAGACGACGTCACCTTCGACGACGCCCTCGCCCTGGCCTCCCGTGTCGGCCTGGACACCGGCGACGCGCTCCGCGTCGCCGGCAGCCTCTGAACAGTCGCGGGAGGCAGGACCAGGAAGACGAGGCAGGAGTGTCTCAAGCCGGCTTGCGCCACACGGAGATGTGCTTCGGGGAGTCCTCGGCGAACGGCGCCCCGTCCCAGTCGGCGACGCGCCGTTCCAGTTCGAGCCCCGCGATCCGCGCCATGAGGTCGAGTTCCGCCGGCCACGCGTACCGGTGCCGGGAGTCGGTGCGGCGGTAACGGCCGTCCTCGCCGTCATGACTGAAGTGGTGCGAGACGAGGATCTGCTCGACGAGGTCGAAGGTGTCGAAGCCGAGGTGCCGGTCGGAGACGTCGAACGGCACCGCGACCTGCCCGGGCGGCAGGAACCGCAGCGGTGGCACGCCCAGCTCGATGACGAACCGGCCGCCGGGCGACAGATGGCGTGCGGCGTTGCGGAAGCACTCGACCTGCTCGTCCTGGGTGAGCAGGTTCGTGATCGTGTTGTAGACGAGGTAGACCAGGCTGAACTCGCCGGGGACGGTGGTCGTGGCCATGTCCCCGAGGGCGACCGGGAGCCTGTCCTCGTCGATCTTGCGCCGCAGTACCGCCGCCATGTGCTCGGACAGTTCGATGCCCACCACGGGCACACCGCGTTCCCGGAGCGGGACGCCGACCCGTCCGGTCCCGATGGCGAATTCCAACGCCCGCCCGTCACCGGCGAGTTGGGAGAGAAAGTCGAGCGTCGGCCCGAGGAAGGCGGCCGAGGACCTCTCGGCCTCCCCGGCGTCGTAGCGTTCGGCGGTTTCGCGGCTCCACAGTTCGCTGCTCGTCACGGGGGGCCACTTTGCCGGGCAGGGAGGGACGCTGTCCACGCATTTCCCCGCCACCGGCCCCCGTCGGCAGGTCAGTGGCCCGGCGCCTGCTCCGCGTCCTGCTCGGCGCGTTCGGCGGCGCGCTGCTTCAGACGTGCCGTCTCCTTGCGCACCTCGGCCTGCGTGGCGCGCTCCTTCTCCAGCCACTCGGGCTGCTCCTGCTTCAGCGCCTCGATCTGCTCGGTGGTCAGGGCCTCGGTGACCCCGCCGCGCGCGAGACCCGAGATGGAGATGCCCAGCTTGGCCGCGACCACCGGGCGCGGGTGGGGGCCGTCGCGTCGGAGGTCCCGCAGCCACTCGGGCGGATCGGCCTGGAGCTTGTTGAGCTCGGCACGCGAGACGACGCCCTCCTGGAACTCGGCGGGCGTGGCGGGGAGGTACACACCCAGCTTCTTCGCCGCGGTGGCGGGCTTCATCGTCTGGGTGGTCTGGTGCGACTTCATGGTGTCCAGACTATCGACCGCGGACGAGGGGGCCGACCACGCCGGGTAACCTGGCGGCGTGACCGGCTCGGATGCATCTGCCTCGTTCCGGCTCGCGTACGTCCCCGGGGCGACGCCCGCCAAGTGGGTGCGCATCTGGAACGAGCGCCTGCCGGACGTCCCCCTCGACCTCGTCCAGGTTCCGGCCGCCGAGGTGGCCGAGGTGCTGCGCGGTGGCGCAGCGGACGCGGGGATCGTACGCCTGCCGGTGGACCGTACGTACTTCAGCGCGATCCCCCTCTACACCGAGACCACGGTGGTGATCGTCCCCAAGGACCATCTGGTGACCGCCGTGGACGAGGTGTCAGTGGCGGACCTGGCCGACGAGGTCGTCCTGCACCCGCTCGACGACGTCCTCGGCTGGGAACGGCCACCCGGCGAGGAGGCCTTCGAGCGCCCCGCCACCACGGGTGACGCCGTGGAGCTGGTGGCGGCCGGAGTGGGGCTGCTCGTCGTCCCCCAGTCGCTGGCCCGCCTCCACCACCGCAGGGACCTCACCTACCGGCCGGTGACCGACGCCCCGCAGTCGAGCATCGCGCTGTGCTGGCCGGAGGAGGCGCACACCGACCTGGTGGAGCACTTCATCGGGATCGTCCGTGGCCGGACCGTGAACAGCACCCGGGGCCGCGCCCAGGCCCAGCCCGAGGAGCAGTCCCGGCGCAAGGACCGCCGTGCAGAGGCGGCGGAAACCCGCCACAAGCCCGCTGCCGGCGGAAAGGCCGGCGGAAAGGCCGGTGGAAAGGTGGCCAGGAAGACGGGCGGCAAGGCGGACGGCCGTACGGGCCAGGCGTCGGGCCGCTCCGGCCGGGCGACCGGCCGTGCGGGCGGGCCCGCGGCCCGCAACCGGCGCGGTGGTTCCGGCGGCGCCGGTGGCTCGGGCGGCGGCAGGAGCGGTGGACGGGGCAGGCCGGGCCGCGGGGCGTAGTCGCCCCGCGTCACTTCCGCGCGCTGCGGCCGATCGACTCCACCAGCGGCAGCAGCCGGTACGGGACACGCTCGCGCAACGCCACCTCCGTGCGGGTGCGGACCACGCCCGGCAGGCTGATGAGCTTCTGGATGACGTCCTCCAGATGGGCGTTGTCGCGCGCCACGACGCGGGTGAGCAGGTCGCCGCCGCCCGTGATCGAGAACGCCTCGACGATCTCCGGTACGGCGGCCAGCGCGTCCCCGACGTCGTCCAGGTGCCCCTGGGTGACCTCGATGTGCACGAACGCCAGGACCGGGTGGCCGAGCGCGACGGGGGAGAGGGCGGGACCCGTGCCGGTGATCACGCCGTCCCGTTCGAGTCGGTCGAGGCGGGCCTGGAGCGTGCCCCGGGCGATACCGAGAACGCGGGCGCACTCGCGCACGCTGGTGCGCGGCTGCTCCAGAAGCAGCCGCAGGATGCGGGTGTCGAGTTCGTCCACGGCCATGGCGACGCGGGTCTCCTCCCAGGTCAGTGATCGACACTGACTGTACCAATGGCTCACCTGAACGCTGCTCGGATGGGCCAGGTGTCGTAGTCCATTGGCTCTCTGCCTGCGTGTCGACGAGATGTTCGGATGTGCCAATGGCCCAATGCTGCCGGGTTCGCTTGAGCCAGGGGCGCCGGTGATGCTCTCATGGACACGTCGATGGCGCTGCGGATCTCCGCGGCGCCTTTCTCATGCCGGTGTCGCGCCGGCGTTCCAGGTGTCTTCCACGGGGGCGGTAAGCAGTGCTGAAGAGGGTGTTCGTGGCTCCGGACCCGGGGCGGACACGGCTGCGTTTCGCCGCCAGGGCCGTGCTCGGCATCGGTCTGGCGGTCGCCGTCTGCGGGGCGGCGGGACACTCCCTTCCGGGCGCCGTCGCCGGCGGGCTCGCCGCGCTGCTCGCCCTGTTCACCGTCACCGACCCCACGGTGCGCGGACAGCTCCTCACCACCGCGCTGCTGCCGGTCGCCGGACTGCCCGTGCTCGCCGTCGCGGCCGGGCTGCACGACCACCCCGTGGCACGCGACCTCGCCTTCCTCGCCGTGGTCGGCGTGGGCGTGTACGCGCGCCGCTGGGGGCCGCGCGGCCACAGTCTCGGCGTGTTCGCGTTCATGACCTTCTTCGTGGCGCAGTTCCTGCACACCACGACCGGGCGGCTGGCCGAGGTGTCCGCCGCCGTCCTGCTGTCCGTGCTCACCGCGGCGGTGGTGCGCTTCGGAGTGTGGTGCTACGAACGCCGGCTGCCTGCCGCCGCCGCTCCCGCCCTCCTGGGCGGCGGCGGACTGGCCCGGGTGACCACCCGGCAGGCCGTGCAGGCGACCGCGGGCGCCGGCTTCGCCCTCGTCGTGGGCCAGATGGTGTCCGGGGAGCGCTGGTACTGGGCCGTCGGCGCCACCTGGTGGGTGTTCGTGAACACCGCCTCGCGGGGCGAGACGCTGGTCCGCGGCTTCCGCCGGGTCCTCGGCACGGTGCTCGGCATCGGTCTGGCCGCCCTGCTCGTCGTCCCGCTGCACGGGGCCGCGCTCCCCACCGCCGTCCTGGTCGCCGTCTGCGTCTTCGGCATCTTCTACACGGCCGCCGTGTCCTACACCTGGATGATGCTCTGGGTCACGCTGCTCGCCACGGCGCTCTACGGCCTTCTCGGTGTCCTCGTACCCGGAGGGCCCGGGGTTCCCGGACTGCTCGCCCTGCGGCTCGGGGAGACGGCCGTCGGCTCGCTCGGCGCCTGGCTGGCCGTGCTGTTCGTGCTGCCCGTCACCACTCACGCCGTCACCGACGCCTGGATCCAGCGGGCCCTGCGCTGTGTCCACACGTGCACGGCCGAGGCCGCGGCCCGGCTGGCCGGCACCGCCGGCGCCGACCCGGCGCCCCGCGTGGCCGAACTCGAACAACTGCTCGGCCGGGTACGGCTCTCCGTCGCCCCGCTCGTGCATCCGCTGAACCCGATGCGCGGTCGTATGCGGCGCGCCCGTCAGGTGCTGGCCCTGCTCGACGACTGCGCCCGCGAGGTCCGCGGCCTCGTCGCCGTCAACGCCGACCCGGAGGCCTCCCACGACGAGCGGCTGGCCGCCGCCTGCCACCGTGTGGAGCTCGCGGTGGAAGCCCTCGTCGACGACGGCGCGGACACCGCTCCGCGGGTCGCCCCCGCCCACCCCCGGCCGACGGCCGCGGAAGCCGCCCTCACTCACCTCCACGCCCTGGAACACGCCCTGGCGGAACTGGCCACGCCCCTGCGGGTGCCGTCGGGTTCGCCGCTGGTCGGTGCGTGAGGTCAACGGCACGTCGCGAGCCACGCCTCAACTTGGTCTAGACCTAGAGGTGGTGACTGCTACCGTCGCTCGGACGGGACGACCGAGAGGGGACCAGTGGTGGCACACGGCGGCAGGCGGCGGGCGTTCATCGGGTCGTTCACGGCGGCGGGAGGTCCCGGGGTCGTCACCGCGGCGGTGTCCGAGGACGGCGGGGCGCTGACCGTGCTCAGCGGCGTCGACGGCGTCCTCGACCCCTCGTACCTGGCCCTGTCCCGCGACGGCGGCACGCTCTACGCGGTGAGCGAGACGGCCGAGGGTGCCGTGGCGGCCTACCGCGTGAAGGGCGAGACGGTCGAGCTGACCGGACCGCCGGTGAGCGTCGGCGGCAGTGGCCCCACCCACCTGAGCCTGTTCGACGGGCACGTCCTGACGGCCAACTACGGTTCCGGCAGCGTCAGCGCCGTTCCCGTCCACGCCGACGGGCGCCTCGCCCCGGCCGCCTCGGACGTGCTGCGGCACACCGGCTCGGGTCCGCACGAGCGCCGCCAGCGCGGTCCGCACGCCCACCAGGTCCAGCCGGACCCGAGCGGCCGCTGGGCCGTCAGTGTGGACCTCGGCACCGACTCGGTCCGGGTGTGCACCCTGACGGACGGGTGGCTCGCCGTACACCGGGAGATCGCACTGCGGCCCGGCTCCGGTCCCCGCCACCTGGCGTTCCACCCGGACGGCGCGTACGCCTACGTCGTCAACGAACTGACGCCCACCGTCACGGTCTGCCGCTGGGACGCCGCCGAGGGCTCGCTCAAGCCGCTGACCGAGAACCCGGTCCTGCCCGACGTCCCGGCCGGCGACGCCTACCCCTCGGGGATCGCTGTCGCGCCGGACGGCCGGTTCCTGTGGACCGCGACGCGCGGCGAGGACGTCCTGTCCGTGTTCGCGGTCGAGGCGGACGGGGAGCGGCTGCGGCTGGTCGGGAGCGTGCCGTGCGGCGGCCACTGGCCCCGGGCGCTGACCCTGTCCGACGGCTTCCTGTACGTCGCCAACGAACGCTCCGGGAACGTCACCTGGTTCGCCGTGGACGAGGCGACGGGGCTGCCCGCGCGGGCCGGCGCGGTCGAGGTGGCGGCGGCGTCCTGCGTGGTCTTCGGCTGAACGCGCGCACGGGCGCCGGGCGTCCCTGACGGCACGAACGACACGAACGACCCTGATGGTCCGGCCGGAGACGTGATCGGCATGGCGAAGGGCCCGCTCCTCGGCTGGTGAGGAGCGGGCCCTGCTCGTACGGGTAAGGCTGCGAGCGTCAGCGGGCCGGCGCGCTCTGCGGCTGCTGCGGGGCGATGCCCAGAGCCGTCGTGTAGTTGGCCAGGGCGAGCTTGCCGATCGCCGGGTACGGGCCGAGCGCCTCGGCGGCGGCGCAGCCCGCCTCCTCGGCGGCGGCCTCGATCAGCTCCGCTTCGATCTCCGGGCCGATCAGGTACGGCGCCAGGGCGAGCTGCTGGGAGCCGGCGGACCGCAGTTGCTCGGCGACGGAGGCGATCGAGCCGTCCTGGTCGAGAGCGGCCGCCATCACCGGCACGGCGAGGCGGGCGGCGAGCAGCATGCCGGTGATCCCGGCCGCCTGCACGGCCTCCTCGCCGCCCACCGAGGCCAGGATGATCCCGTCGGCCGCGGTGGCCACGGTGAACAGGCGGGCGCGATCGGCACGGGCCAGGCCCGCCTCCGACAGCCGGACGTGCAGTGCCTCGGCGAGCAGCGGGTGCGGGCCGAGCACATCGGTCAGCTCGGCGGCGACCCGGCTGTCCATGACGGCCTGGCGGATCCGGCGCAGCAGCGCGTTGTCCGGACCGGCCAGCAGCGGCACCACGACCGCGACCGGACCGTCGGGCTCCTTGACGTCCGCGCCGGCGGCGACAGCCTGCTCGTAGCGGGCGGTCCGCTCCTCGGCCGCACGGGTGAGGACGGACTGCACGGTCGGGTGGTCCGCGTCGTCCCCGTCGAGGTAGCCGATCCGGGCGTCGAGTCCGGGCAGCTCGGAGCGGGCGATGCTCACGACTTCCTCGGCGAGGCTCCGCGTGGCGTCGCCAGGGGTGCCCGGAACCGCGAGGACGAGAGCGGGCGCGCCCTCGGGCGCCGCCAGCGGTTCGGGTCGGCGGTGCCGTCCGGGCTGGCGGGGGCGCGGCATTCGTACTGGTAGGCCGGGCGCGGGCCCAGTGGGGGAGCTCATGGCGCCGCATGTTACTGGCTTCCGGGGCGCCCCTGTTCGGGGAGGGTGCAGGTGAGCGGTATCCGTCCGGTTTTGTCTGATGAGTTACGTACGGATGCCAAGCGCCGGTGTGGCCCCATCGGACCGGATGGGGACAACTCGGCCGGTCCATCGGCGTACTTGTCCGACAGATGCGGATGTGGGGGATCAATCCCTTTGTGGGGGTGGTACGTACAGCAACTTCTCATCACCCGGCAGGGCGAGGACGTCTCTGGCCAGATCGGTCGCGATGCGCACGCAGCCGTGCAGCGGATCGCCCTCGGCGCGCACCCGCCGTGCGTGCGGGAGCCGCTCGGAGAGTTCCCTCTCCAGCGGTACGAGGAGGGGGTCGCCCAGCTTGAACAGGCCGCCGGTGAGGGCGAGCAGCGGCTCTCCCGCGAGCGGGCAGACGGCCGCGGCGGACTCGGCCATGTGCCGGGCGGCCGTGCGCAGCACACAGGCCGCGACGGGGTCGTCGGCCGCGCACGCGGCCACCTCGGGTGCGAAGGAGGCCAGGACGGCGGCGCGGTCGGAGCGCGGGTAGAGCTTGCCGGGCAGTTCCGTCATCGGCCCGAACGCCTTCTCGGCGCGGGCCAGCAGCCGCGCCGAGCCGCCGTCCCGGCCGTCGTGGGCGCGCAGCGCGGCCTCCAGGCCGGCCCGTCCGATCCAGGCCCCGCTGCCGCAGTCGCCGAGCAGATGCCCCCAGCCGTCCGCGCGCCGCCAGCCCGTGAGGTCGGTGCCGATCGCGATCAGACCGGTCCCGGCGGCGACGACGGCGCCGGGACGGGGGCCCAGGGCGCCGGTGAAGGCGGTGACCGCGTCGGCGGCCAGCGCGACCCGGCGCACGCCGAGGTGCCGTGCCAGCGCGCCGGGCAGTTCGGCGCGCAGCGCGTCACCCAGGGTGGCGAGCCCGGCCGCCCCCAGTACGGCGGTCTCCAGCCGCCCCACTCCGGCCTCGGTGGCCAACGCCCGGGCCATGGGCACCAGTTGCTCCAGGAGATGCCCGGGGTCGATGCCCCGCGCGCCGGTGCGCACCGGCTCACCGGACTCCCCTCGCGCCAGCGGCCCGCGCCCGGGCACACCGACGACGGCCCGGAGCCCGGAGCCGCCCGAGTCCACGGCGAGGAATCCGGCCGTACCGGCCCGCGCGTCCCCGGTCACGGCAGCACCCCGTCCCCGACCGGGTCCGCCGACGTGGGGGAGGGGGACGAGGAGGCGCGGCGCCCGAGAGGGAGCGGCTCGGTCACTGGACGCACCGGGATCCCCTCCCCTGACGGCCGGCTGCGCGATCCGCCCGACCGGCTCGATGACGTTGGCGAGGAGGAAGACTAGCGCCGCGGACGCCACCCCGCAGCGGCCGGTCCGCGCGCACGGGTTGTCGGTGTGGGCCGCTAGAGTGACGCGGCGTGGCACCACGACCGTTGCATGAACTAGTAGAGGCCGGCTGGGCGAAGGCCCTGGAACCGGTGGCCGGGCGTATCGCGGGCATGGGTGACTTCCTGCGCTCCGAGGTCGCGGCCGGCCGGACCTATCTCCCGGCGGGAGCGAACGTCCTGCGGGCGTTCCAGCAACCCTTCGACGACGTAAGGGTCCTGATCGTCGGTCAGGATCCCTATCCGACGCCGGGAATGGCGATCGGCCTGAGTTTCGCGGTCTCGCCGCAGGTGCGGTCGCTGCCGGGCAGCCTGGAGAACATCTACCGGGAGATGAACTCGGATCTGGGCCTGCCCAGGCCCTCCAACGGTGATCTGACCCCGTGGACCCAGCAGGGCGTACTGCTGCTCAACAGGGCGCTCACCACGGCCCCGCGCAAGCCGGGTGCCCATCGGGGCAAGGGCTGGGAGGAGGTCACGGAGCAGGCCATCCGTGCCCTCGTCGCGCGGGAACGGCCGCTGGTGTCGATCCTGTGGGGGCGGGACGCGCGCAACCTGCGCCCCCTGCTCGGCGAGTATCCGGCGATCGAGTCGGCGCACCCTTCGCCGATGTCCGCGGACCGGGGCTTCTTCGGCTCGCGCCCGTTCAGCCGGGCCAACGATCTCCTCCAACGGCAGGGGGCCGAGCCGGTGGACTGGCGACTGCCCTAGGGTCTTGGCCGCCGGCGACATGTGAGGAGCCCGGCTGTAGTCAACGGTCCGGCCTGGAAGGCCAGTTCGCGGCCGCAGGCCGGGCCGGCTGACAACGATGGCCGCCGGCAAGGAAGTTGATCATGCCGGCGGTCCCGTGTGCGATGCTCTCCCCATGACTGATCGAAGCGACTGGGAAAGCAGACTGCAGACCGATCGACCCCACTCTGCCCGCGTGTGGAACTACCTGCTCGGCGGCAAGGACCACTACCCGGTGGACAGCGAGACCGGCGACGTGATCCTGCGGATGTTCCCCGAGATCGCGGCCATCGCACGTCAGCAACGGAGCTTCCTGGTGCGGGCGGTGCGGTACCTGGCAGGCGAGGCCGGGATCCGCCAGTTCCTCGACATCGGCACCGGGCTGCCCACCGCGAACAACACGCACGAGGTCGCCCAGAGCATCGCACCCGACAGCAAGATCGTCTACGTCGACAACGACCCCATCGTCCTCGTCCACGCCGACGCGTTGCTGCGCGGCACGCCTGAGGGCGAGTGCGCCTACCTCGACGCCGATGTGCGCGATCCGCGGAAGATCCTCGCCCAGGCGGCGCAGACGCTGGACTTCGACCAGCCCATCGGCCTGATCCTGCTCGGCATCATCGGGCAGGTCCCGGACCAGGAGGAGCCCGAACAGATCGTGGCCGAGCTGATCGACGCGCTGCCCCGCGGCAGCTACGTGGCCTTCAGTGACGGCACCGACACCAGCGACAAGCTCAACTCGGCCATCACGGCCTACAACGCGCAGTCCGCCAACTCGTACCACCTGCGCTCGCCCGAGCACATCGGGCGCCTGCTGCGGGGGCTGAGCCTGGTCGAGCCGGGCCTGGTCAGGTCCGCCGACTGGCGCCCGGACCCCGATACGGCGGACATCACCCGCGATCAGGGCCATGCCGTCGCGGCGGTGGGCCTGAAGGAGTAGGAGCCCCTCTCAACCGATGACCGCCGCGCGCACGCAGAGCACGTCGGGCAGGTGCGATGCCAGTTGCCGCCAGGTGTCGCCGTCGTCCGCCGACGCGTACACCTCCCCGTTGCGATTGCCGAAGTAGACGCCGGCCGGGTCCGCGTCGTCGGTGCACAACGCGTCCCGCAGCACCGTGCCGTAATGGTCCTCCGAGGGCAGGCCCGCCGCGAGCGGCTCCCAGCTCCGGCCCGCGTCCTCGGTGCGGAACACACGGCAGCGGTGGCCTGCGGGCACCCGGTCCGCGTCCGCGTTGATCGGGAAGACGTACGCGGTGTCGCCGCGGTGCGGGTGGGCGGCCGCGGCGAAGCCGAACGTCGACGGCAGGCCCTCACCGATGTCCGTCCAGTGCGCACCCCCGTCATCACTGCGGTACACGCCCCAGTGGTTCTGCAGGTACAGCCGGTCGAGGTTCTCCGCGTCCTGCGCGACCTTGTGCACGCACTGGCCGAACTCCGGGTTCGGATCCGGCAGGAACACGGCGGACACCCCGGAGTTGGCCGGCGTCCAGCTCACTCCGCCGTCGGCCGTGCGGAACACACCGGCGGTGGACACGGCGACCGTGACCGCCTGCGGATCGCGCCGGTCCGTCACCACGGTGTGCAGGCCCTCACCACCGCCGCCCGGCACCCACTTCGACCGGGTGGGGTGCTCCCACAGCGGGCGGACCAGGTCGAAGCTCTCGCCGCGGTCCTCCGAGCGGTACAGCGCGGCCGGTTCCGTGCCCGCGTAGACCACGTCGGGCTCGGCGGCGGCCGGGTGCAGTTGCCACACCCGCTCCAGCGAGGCGCCGGTGTCCTTGGGGAACTTCACGGCGGGGCGAGCCGGCTCGGTCCAGGTGCGGCCCAGGTCGTCGGAGTGGAACACCGAGGGGCCCCAGTGCGCGCTGTCCCCGCCGGCCAGCAGCCGCGGCACGGAGCCGCGGACGTCGATGGCGACCGAGTACACGGCCTGGGCGTTGAAGTGGGGACTGTCGTCGAACTCCCAGACGCCGTCCCGCCGCCGCCCGATGAACAAGCCCTTGCGCGTGCCCACGGCGAGCAGTACCTCGGTCATGCCGATCACCTCCGCGAGGTCTTCGTCCGGATCTCTTTGTCCTGGACACCGGCCAGTGTGCACCCCACCACTGACAGTCCTCCCCGTATCGGCGTCGTCGCAGGTCACAGCGGCATGGCTGGGAGACGGCACCCGATCGCGCCCTCCGTGGGAGCCGGGGACGGCCGGGCCGCGGCCCCCACGGAGGGCCAAGGCGGGGAACCCGGCGTGAGCATCGGGGGGTCCTCCGCCGTATGGGAGGGCGGTCCGGCAGGTCCGTGCGCTCGTGAGGAGGATGCCGTCGATGGCGTTCCGTGGTCCGAAGGTGTGGCTGTGGCGGTGGCGCCGTAATCCGCTCAGACGCCGCGCCGACATGGTGGAGGCCTGGGTCGTGCTCGGCACCTGGGTGCTCGGTGTTCTCGCCGGGGTGCTCGCCGGATGGACGGCGGCCCGGGGTGCGGAACAGGCGATGGCCCTCGAACCCCTCGCGCGGACGTCCACGGTCGCGCGGGTGACCGAGCAGGTGCCCGGCTCGTCCGCCGGGACCGGCGGGACTCCCGGCACCACCCTCCGGGTGTGGGGAAAGGTGCGCTGGACCGCCCCGGACGGCACCGCGCGCACCGGCTGGGCCCGGGTGTGGCCCGGCAGCGCCGTCGGCACCCCGGTCACCGTGTGGACCGACTCCCGGGGCCGGCTGGTGACCGGACCGGCCACGCCCGCCCAGGCCCGCACGCGGGCCTTGATGTCCGGCGGCCTGGTGGGAGTGGGCGCCGCCGCCGTCCCCTTCGTCACCGGCCGTGCCCTGCGCGCCTGTCTGGAACGCCGTCGCTTGGACCAGTGGGACACCGAGTGGGCCCGCTTCGGCCCGCTGTGGAGCCGCAAGACCTGGTGACCGGCCCCGCGGGTGGCGTGCCGGTGCCTGGAGACTCCCGGCACGGCCCCTGGGCCCTGTCGTCACGTTCCCGCCTGCCGTGCGGCGTCTGGTACGCATTCCCCGAGCTCTTCGAGCAGGGGGGACCCCCAGCCGCGTTGCCGAACCGCCCACGTGGCTCCGCCACGAGGGCGCTCCGGCGCCTTGCGATCGCACGCATCGGAAGCCGCGCGGCCCGCCCTTCGGGCGGACGACGGGAACGTGACGACAGGACCTAACCCGGAAGCGACCGTTCCAGAATGGCGTCGACGTCCGCGCTGTCCGGCAGCGTGCCGAAGGAGTGGCCCCAGTCGCCGCCCAGCCGGGTCGCGCAGAAGGCGTCGGCGACGGCGGACGGGGCGTGCCGCACGAGCAGGGAGGCCTGCAGGGTCAGGGCCATGAGCTCGACCAGGCGGCGGGCACCGGCCGGGGAGGCCTCGCCCAGACCCGCCTCGAGCCGGGCCACGGCCGCGTCCAGGCGGGCGTCGGCGCCCCGGGCCAGGGCGAGTTCGGCGAACAGCGCCTCCGCCGTGCCGGGCTCCCGGCCGAGCGCCCGCAGGACGTCCAGGGCGTTGACGTTCCCCGAGCCCTCCCAGATCGACAGCAGCGGCGCCTCCCGGTAGTGCCGGGGCATCCCGGACTCCTCGACGTAGCCGTTGCCGCCCAGGCACTCCAGGGCCTCCGCCGTGAAGGCGGGCCCCCGCTTGGTGACCCAGAACTTGCCGACCGCGGTCGCGATCCTCCGGAACGCGGCCTCGTCGCCCCCGCCGCCCGCGCGCACCGTGCGGTCGGCAGCACCGGCCAGCCGCAGCGTGAGCGTCGTCGCGGCCTCGGACTCCAGGGCCAGGTCGGCCAGCACGTTCCGCATCAGCGGCTGGTCGATGAGCAGCGCGCCGAAGGCGCCGCGGTGCCGCACGTGGTGACCTGCCTCGACGAGTGTCTTGCGCATGAGCGCCGCCGACATCATCACGCAGTCCAGGCGCGTGCAGTTGACCATCTCGATGATCGTCTTGACGCCCCGCCCCTCGGGCCCGACCAGCCAGGCCACCGTCCCGTCGAACTCCGGCTCGGAGGAGGCGTTCGACCGGTTGCCCAGCTTGTCCTTGAGCCGCTGGATGCGGAAGGTGTTGCGGCTGCCGTCGGGCAGGACGCGCGGCACCAGGAAGCAGGACAGTCCGCCCGGAGCCTGGGCGAGCACCAGGAAGACGTCGCACATGGGCGCCGAGGTGAACCACTTGTGCCCGCGCAGGGTGTACACCCCGGGCTCCGCGGTCGGCGTGGCCGTCGTGGTGTTCGTCCGTACGTCCGAACCGCCCTGCTTCTCGGTCATCCCCATGCCCGCCAGCAGGCCCTGCTTCTCGGCCGGCACCCGCAGCCCGGGCTCGTACACCCGGGCGGCCAGCAGCGGTTCGTACACGGCGGCCAGTTCCGGCTGGGCGCGCAGGGCGGGTACGGCGGCGTACGTCATGGACGTCGGACAGCCGTGTCCGGCGTCCGTGTGCCCCCAGACCAGGCCACCGGCGCTGCGGGCCACGTGCGCGCCGGGCCGCTCGTCCGCCCAGGGGGCGCCGGCCAGGCCTTCGGTGACCGCCGTCCGCATCAGGTGGTGCCAGGCGGGGTGGAAGTCGACCTCGTCGATCCGGGTGCCGTAGCGGTCGTGGGTGCGCAGTTCGGGCTCGTGCCGGTTGGCCTGGTCGGCCCACTCCTGCGCCTGAGCACTCCCGGCCAGCGCCCCGAGGCGCCGTACGTCCTCCTCGGCCCAGCCCGCGCCCTCCCGGCGCAGGCCCTCCAGCAGCGCCGCGTCGTCGGACGCGTCGTAGGGCGCCAGGGGAGGGGCCTGGTTGGTGACGGCGTGCGTGGCGTCCTGCCCGTGCGGCCAGGGCGGCGGTTCGAGCGGCGCCCCTCCGTCCGGCCGCACCGCCGGTCCCTGTCGCACCTGCCGTGCCCGCTGTGCCTGTCGTTCCTGCTGCTCGTGCGCGAGTGTCGAGGCCATGGCATCCATGTTGCACTGTGGCTGCGGTCGCAGCAATAGTGCAACACGCCGGGTGTCCGTACAGTACGTGACCATGAACGCCTCACAGGAGCCCGCCGGGGCCGGGCTGCGCCCGCTGTCCGCGCGGTCGGTCGTCCTGAGCCTGCTGCTGGGCACACACCCGCCCGAACTGCCGGTCAAGGACCTCGTACGGGCGGTCGAACCCTTCGGGATCGGCGGATCCACCCTGCGCGCGGCCCTGAGCCGGATGGTGGCCGCCGGAGACCTGCGACGCTCCGACACCGTCCACGGCCTCAGCGACCGGCTGCTGGAGCGCCAGCGGCGCCAGGACGCGGCCGTGCACCCCGCGACGTGCCCCTGGGACGGGGAGTGGGAGATGGCGGTCGTGACGGCGACCGGCCGCGAGCCGGCCGAACGCGCCGAACTGCGCGCCCGGTTGACGGCCCTGCGGCTCTCCGAACTCCGCGAGGGCGTCTGGCTGCGCCCCGCCAACCTGCGCCGACCCTGGCCTGACGGACTGTCCCCGGTGGTCCGGCGATTCACCGCCCGGCCCGAGGAACCCGCCGCCGGCCTGGCCGCGCGCCTGTGGCCGGTCGACGACTGGGCGGCGACCGCCCGCACGCTGCTCGATCTTGTCGCGCGCACGGACCGGCCCGCCGACCGCTTCACCGCCCTCGCGGCCGTCGTACGGCACCTGCTGGCCGACCCCGTGCTGCCCGCGCCCCTGCTGCCCGCGCACTGGCCGGGCCCCGCGCTGCGCACCGCGTACACCGACTGCCGGCGGGAGTTGACCGAGGAGATGCTCGGACGCGCGAGGCGGTGAGCGTACGGCGGTTCGCGCGCGGCGCCCTCGGGCACGCCGCGCGCGACCGCGCTCTCACCGCGTCGGCATCACTTGTAAGTGATGTCGGACGCCGCGTACTTGCAGTACGTGCCGTCGGCGTCCGTGCCGCCCTTGGACGGCTCGGCGCCCGTGTTGTTCCCGGTGTACTTCTGGCAGGGGATGATCTTCTTGCCGGAGTCCCCGATGATGGTGATCTTCTTCAGCGAGGCGCTGTCCCCGTAGTTGGTGTTGATGCCGGCGATCCGGCCGCCCTTGTAGGTGGCCTCGATCGTGTTGAGGTTGATGGTCCGCTTGTACTGCGTCTTGCAGTTGCCGCACGAGCGGACGAAGGTGCCGAAGTTCTGCACCGCGAAGTTCGACACGTTCAGCGTGCCGGCGCCGTTGAACTGGAAGACCTTGTCGCTGGCCTCCTTCGCGCCGCCGCCGGAGACGGTGTAGACGTTGGAGGACGAGGAGCCGAGGAACGTCGCGGCGTCCTCGCCGACGTCCTCCCACCAGACGTTCTGGAGCGTGCAGCTGCCCAGACAGTGGATGCCGTCGGCGGCGGGGGAGCCGATGATGACGTTCTTCAGGACGGCGCCGGCGGCCAGTTCCAGGATCGGCTTCTGGTTCTCCTCCTGGCCGCCGGTGCCCAGGGCCCCACTGCCGTACAGGCGCGTCATCCCGTAGTCCTTGGTGCCGGACACCGAGATGGTGGTGGAAACCGCCTGACTGCCGTTGGCGGTGGGCCAGGTGGCGGCGCTCGCCGAAGGCGCCCCTTCGGTCATGAGCATGGCAACCGAGAGGCCGAGTGCGGCCAGGCCCCCGGTCAGTGCGCGCCGTCGCAGGTGCGGTCGTGCTGCGGACGTCATGTCCTTGTTCCTTCCGTGCGGTCGGGTGATGGCCGGGCGGCGGTCAGATCTTCCCGGTGCCCGCGCCCGCGGTCACCGAGGAGGCCACACCGGAGGCGGCCTCTGCCGTGTAGCTGTACGGAGGACTGGTGAAGGTGCCGGTCTGCGACACCTCGGTCGCGGCGCCGCCGAGGTCGTTGCCGCGCAGGTTGGCGTAACCGTCCTGCTTGCTGTCCCGGTTGGTGGTGACGGCGACCGACGTGCTGCGGAAGACGTTGTTCTCGACCAGCATCTGGGCGCCCATGCGCGAGTGCACGGCGGTCTCGGCGCCCACGACGTAGTTGTCGTAGAAGTGCCCCGTGCCGAAACGCAGGCTCGGGATGCGGGAGTTGACGTTGTTGAACCAGTTGTGGTGGTACGTCACCCGCAGATGCCCGGTGTCCTCACTCGCGTTGCTGTCGCTGTGGCCGACCAGCGAGCCCTTGTAGTGGTCCTTGAAGGTGTTCCAGGACACCGTGACGTAGTCGGAGGCGTGCGAGACGTCGAGCAGGCCGTCGTAGTAGTCCTTGCCGTGGTCGCGGTCGGAGGACAGGGAGTTGTGGTCGATCCAGACCTTGGTCGAGCCCTGGACGGTGATCGCGTCCGTCCCGACGGCCTTGCTGATCTGGAGGTTGCGCACGACGACGTTGCTGACGTTCTTCAGCCGCAGCCCGCCGCCGGTGAACCCGGACGACGAACCGACGCCCAGCACCGTGGTGTTGGAGCCGATGTCGACCTGACCGCTCAGTGAGATCAGGCCGCTCACCTTGATCACCTTGGCGGTGTTGCCGGTCACGGCCGACTTGAAGGCACTGAGCGTCGAGACGGTCACCGCCGAGGCGCTGCCGCCACCGGTCGTGCCGGCGCCGAAACCGACCGGTGAGCTCTCGGCGGCCCCGGCCTGCTGCGGCAGGGCGAGCACCGCGAGGGTCGCGGCCGCGGCGACGGCCGCCGCCAGCGCCGACCTGGGTGCGTGTGGACGTGAGAGGCGAGTTCGCATGCGGATGCTGTCCCTTCGGAAGGACTGGGTGGGGGGTCGTATACGAGACCCGGTTGGGTCGTATACGTGAATGCCGAACATCATGTGGAACGACTCGCGGGAGCAGTGTGGCTCGAAGGGCCTGAAGTAGC
Organism: Streptomyces sp. NPDC001231; assembly: GCF_042896885.1. NCBI lineage: Bacteria > Bacillati > Actinomycetota > Actinomycetes > Kitasatosporales > Streptomycetaceae > Streptomyces > Streptomyces sp. NPDC001231. Next base: position 158,354 of record NZ_JBIAXS010000015.1, on the reverse strand, counting down.
GCCTGCCGGTCACACTGTTGAACGGACCGTAGAGTGCAAGCGCTTTCTAGTCAACGCCTCGCGCAGGTCGCATTCGGCCACTCGCGGGTGGATGGCGAAAGGGTGCCGACACTGAGCGTGGGAGCGCTTCCATGGCGGCCATGTCCATGCCACCATGCACCAGCGGCAGCCCGCCGGGGGCAGTCCCGCGCGCCTCGGGCCGCCGCCCGCACCCGTCCGATCGCACCCCCGCACATCCAACGGAGGACGCAAGTGACACCGCCCGGAAGAACCCGCCCCGCCAGAACCGGCCGAACCGTCCGTGCCGACCTGATCGGCGTGTGCGTCCTGGTGCTGGCCCTCGTCGTCACCGTCTCGGCCGTCACCGCCCTGGTGCGTGAGCCGGACCGCGTGACCGCCGCCGGCCGGCCGCCGGCCGCGGCCGCACGGCACTGGGTGAACACCTGGACGGCGATGCCGCAGCTCACCGAACCCGGCAACCTGCCGCCGGCGCCCTACACCGGCGACCACGCCGTCCTCGTCGACACCACCGTGCGGCAGACGCTGCGCGTCTCCACCGGCGGCCACCGCATCCGGCTGCGCTTCTCCAACGCCTTCGGTGACACCCCGCTGCCCCTGACCGCCGTGACGGTGGCGCTGCCGCGCGACGGCGCGGCCGGAGTCAGCGCCGTCGAGCAGCGTACGACCCGGAAGGTCACGTTCTCCGGGCGGGCGTCGACGACCGTGCCCACCGGGGCCCAGGTCGTCTCCGACCCGCTGGACCTCGACCTGCGCGCCGCGTCCAACCTCACCGTGACGGCGTACCTGGCCGAGGGCCAGCCCTCCCTCGCCCTCACCTCGCACCCGGGTTCGCGTACGACGTCGTACCTCGTCCACGGCGACCACACCCGGGACGCCGACCTGACCGGGGCGACGCCGGTCGACCACTGGTACCTGATCAGCGACGTCGAGGTGGAGGCCAAGGCCTCGACCGAGGCGGTGGCGATACTCGGCGACTCGCTCACCGACGGGCGCGGCTCCACCACCAACGCCAACGACCGCTGGCCCGACCAGCTCTACGACGGGCTCCGCTCCCGCCCCGCCACCGCGGACCTCGCCGTCCTGAACCAGGCCGCCGGGGGCAACCGCGTCCTGAACGACGGCCTCGGCCCCAATGTCCTCGCCCGCCTCGACCGCGACATCCTCTCGCGCAGCGGCGTCGCCTGGCTGATCGTCTTCGAGGGCGTCAACGACATCGGCACCGCCGACGCCACCCCGGCCGCCCAGCGCCGGGCCACCGACGACCTGATCGCCGCCTACCAGCAGATCGTGGTGCGCGCCCACGCCCAGGGCATCCGCGTCTACGGCGCCACCCTGCTGCCGTTCGGCGGCAACGACTCCTACGACGACCCGGCGGGCCTGCGGGAGAAGTCCCGCCAGGCGGTCAACGCCTGGATCCGGGCGAGCGGGCACTTCGACGCGCTGATCGACTTCGACCGCGCGGTGCGCGACCCCGCGCAGCCGAGCCGGCTGCGGCCCGACCTCCACGCCGGGGACTGGCTGCACCTCAACCCGCAGGGCTACGGACTCCTCGCGGGGACGGTCCCCGCGGGACTGTTCCGCCACTCCTGACGCGGGGGACGGACGGCTCCGCCGTCGGGCTGTCGGGCGTCTGCCTTTGGGGCGGGCGCCTGTCGGTCCTCTGGTTGGGGCTTGGTGCGGCGGGTGCGCCTGTGCGGGTGGGGTGTTTGCCGCTTCCCAGGGGGTCCGCTGCTTCTCGCGTGGGTGGCTCGGCTGGTGGGCTGTCGGGCGTCGGCTTCGGGGCGGGTGCTCGTCGGCCCTTCGGGTGGGCGCTCGGCGCGGCGGGTGCGCCTGTGCGGGCGGGGTCCTTGCCGCTTCCTGGGGCCCGCTGGCTCTGGTGTGGGCGTGGGCGGCTCGGCCGTTGGACTCTCGGGCGTCGGCCTTTCGGGCGGGGTGTCCGCCGGCATTTCGGTGGGGTGTGCGGCGCGGTTGGTGCACCCGTAGCCGCAGGGGTGCGGGAGTCGTGCCGGGTGCACTTTTCCCGAGCGGTTTTGCTGGTTCCGGCGCGGGGGCGGGCCGGCTCCGGCCGACATCCCGCCGGTGCCGCGGGCAGGGTGCCGGTCGGCGTTCCGTCCGCAACGCGGAACGTGGCGGACGGCGGAGCCCGGTGGCGCGGACGCGACCGGTGACGTTCTCTGGGAGAGACGGGGTGACCAGCACGGCTGTGGGCACCCGGTGGCCACGAGGAGTCGATCTCACCCCAGGCGAGGAGAGTCATGGCTGAGCGGAAGTCGTCGTCTGCCCTTGCGGCGCCGCTGCACGGTGCGGCCTCGGTGCTGCGGAAGGTGCCCGGCGCCGAGGCGGTGGGCCGGGCCGCGCAGGGGACGCTGGACAAGGTCGGCGCGGTCTCGCCGCGCGGGCGGCGGCTCGCGGTGTACACGGGAGCCGGAGTGCTCGGTGTCGCCGGAGTGGTGGAGTGGCCGGTGGCGCTCACCGGCGCGGCCGTGGTCTGGCTCACCCAGCCCCGCCCCGAACGGCCCGCCGCCGGCGAGGAACAGACACAGGCACTGGAACCGCCACCGGCCACCACCGCGGCACGCAAGCCCGCGAAGAAGAAGCGCGGCGCGGCTGCCCGGGAGACCGAGCAGGGCGCCGGTACCGGCATCGAGAAGCAGGCGTCCGCGCCGGACACGGACACCGGGCCCGAGGGACCGGCGAAGACCAGGGCGTCCGGGGCCGGCCGAGGCAAGTCCTCGAAGGGGCAGACGGCCGCCGGACCCCTCGGCCCGACGGCGCGGCCCGACCGCACCTCCATCTGAGGACGCGCCATGGTGCTCGAACTGCTGACTGCCCCGTCGGCCGCTGCCCGGCTGGTCACCCGGAGGGCCGCCCCTGCGGTCGGGGCCGCCGCGGGAGCGGTGGCCGGAACGGCACGGGCCGGCGTACGCGGCGTGGACGCCGCCGCGCGGGTCGTGCGTGTCGCCCGCAACGCGCTGCCCGGCACGGACCGCCACTGGCGGTCCGGCACCCGGGCGCACCTGTCGCTGCGTTCCCTGGACCCCGAGAAGGTGCTGCGCGCGGGCGGGAAGCAACATCTGGCGCGGCACATCGCCGCGACGCTCGCCGAGCGGCCCGACGTGCTCTTCGCATGCTGGGACGAGGGTCTGGGGCGGCTGGTCGTCGCCGTGACGGAGGAGGAGGCCGCCGACGAGGTCGTGGACCACGCGGCCGGCCTCGCGGCCCGGCACGGGCTCGTCCTGGACGGCGACGATCCGGAGGAGATCACACATCCGGGGGATCCGGCCGGGGTGCGGGCGGCCGCGGCCACGCTCGCCGCCGACGTGGTGGGCGTCGGTGTCGCACTGACCTCCTACGCGTTGCGCCTGCCGCCCTCACCGCGCATGGTGACCGCCGCGGTGACGCTGCTGCGGGAGAACCCGCGCTTCCGTGCCGCACTGAGCGCCCGGCTGGGCAGGTCCCGTATGGACCTCCTGCTCGCCTGCGCGAACGCGGCCGCCCACGGCATCGGCCAGACCCCCACCTCGCTGGTCCTGGACGGTGCGCTGCGCGCCGGTCAACTGGCCGACACGGTGGCCCGCACGGCCGCCTTCGACGCGTTCCACGACCAGTTGTGCGCACCGGGCCGCGTCAGCGTCGCCGCGGACGACACCCCGCGCCCGCCGCTGCGCGTCACACCGGCCCAGGAGTACGCCAACCACGCCTCCGCCGGCAGTCTGGTGGGCGCGGCGCTGACCATGCTGGTCAAGCACAACGGGGCCGAGGCGGCCGAGGCGGTGCTCGCCGGTTCGCCCAAGGCCGCGCGCTACGGACCCGCCGTCTTCCACGCCGTGCTCGGCACCCTGCTCGCCCGGACCGGCGTGCTGGTCCGGGCCCCGGAGCGGCTGCGGCAACTGGAGATGGCCGGTACCGTCGTCCTGCACTCGAGCGCGCTGCGCACCGAGGAGGGGGAGGCGGACCCGTGGGTCGAACCGGTCCTGGACGCGGCACGCCGGGCCGGACTACGGGTGGTCCTGGTGGACGATCCGGCCCTGGAGGACCTCACTGGTCTCGCCGACCAGGTCGTGGACGCCCGGCGCCCCCTGGACGACGTGGTGTACGGGCTGCGCGGCGAGGAGGGCACAGTAATCACCGTCGCCCGGATGCGCTCCGCCGACGACCACGACGTCCTCGCCGGACTGCGCGGCAGCGACCTCGCCATCGCCCTCGTGGACGGCGACGCCGCCGTCGTCTGGGGCGCGGACATCCTCGCCCTGCACGGGCTGCCCGACGTGTGGCGGGTGCTGACGGCCGTCCCGGCGGCCCGGAGGACCGGCCACCGGGCGCAGACCCTGGCCCGGTCCGGCGCCGCGCTGTCCGGACTGCTCGTGGCCATCGGCGAGTCCAAGCGCGGCCGCGGCCGCCGTGCCATCCTGCCCGGGTTGCGGCACGCGCCGGTCGACGCCGCCGCGGCCGCCGCCCTGCTGTCCGGGACACGTGCCGCCTTGGCCGTGGCGGCGACGCACGCCCCGCACCCGCGACCGCGCGTGCACTGGCATGAACTCGACGCGAAGGAGACCCAAAAACGGCTGGACCAGGAAGCGGCGGGCCGGCTCACCCCGTTCGAGTGGGCCGCCGTCCAGGTCCGCAAGGCGGTGGCCGGCATCGTCCGGAACCCGGTCCTCGCCCCGGTCCGCTGGACGTACGACCTGGAGCAGGCCGTGCGCGGCGAGCTGCGGGACCCCCTCACCCCGGTCCTGGCCGTCGGCTCGGCGGCCTCGGCGATCCTCGGCTCCGTGGTGGACGCCCTCCTCGTGATCGGGGCCCTCGACCTGAACGCCCTGGTCGGCGGATTCCAGCGGCTGCGCGCCGAGCGTGCCCTGTCCGGCCTGATCGCCGAGCAGAAGCGCAAGGCGCGCATCGCGCCCCCGGACTCGCAGGCCCCGGCCGGCGCCACCGTCACGGTCGACGCCGGAAAGCTCAAGCCGGGCGACGTGATCGAGCTGAAGGGCGACGAGGTGGTGCCCGCCGACGCCCGGCTGCTGTGGGAGGACGGCCTGGAGGTCGACGAGTCCGCGCTGACCGGGGAGTCCCTTCCGGTGGAGAAGCAGACCGACCCGACCCCGCACGCCGCGGTCGCGGACCGCAGCTGCATGGTCTTCGAGGGCACGACCGTGGTGGCCGGGCAGGCCCGGGCCGTCGTGGTCGACACCGGCGAGAGCACCGAGGCCGCCCGCGCCGTGCACCTCGCCGCCCGCACGCCCCCGTCCGCGGGCGTGCAGGCCAGGCTCCAGGAACTCACCCGCAAGGCACTGCCGTTGACACTGGCGGGCGGAGCGGCGCTGACCGGTATCGCGCTGCTGCGCGGCACCTCGGTCCGCGAGGCGGTCAGCGGCGGCGTGGCCGTCGCCGTGGCCGCCGTCCCGGAGGGCCTGCCCCTGGTCGCCACCGTGGCGCAGCTGGCGGCGGCCCGGCGGCTCAGCCGCGACGGCGTCCTGGTCCGCACCCCGCGCGCGCTGGAGGCGCTGGGCCGGATGGACACCATCTGCTTCGACAAGACCGGCACCCTCACCGAGAACCGGCTGCGCGTGGTGCGGGCGTCCGACGCCGACGGTGAGGTCCACGTGGTGGACGACGAGGCCTCCGCACGCACCCTGCGGTCCGCGGCGCGGGCCTGTCCTCGTCTCAACGGCGACTCGGACCGGCCGGTGCACGCCACCGACGAGGCCGTCCTCGACGCGGCCGGTCCCGACCCGGACTGGGTCGAACTGGAGGACCTCGGCTTCGAGGCCGCCCGTGGATACGCGGCCGCCGTCGGCCGGATCGCGGGCGGACCCCGCCTGCTGGTCGTCAAGGGCGCCCCCGAGACGGTGCTCCCCGCCTGCCCCGCCCTCCCGGCCCACGCCATCGAGACCTCGCACGCCCTGGCCGGCGACGGGCTGCGGGTGCTGGCGGTCGCGCAGCGGCGGCTCGACGAGCACGAGAGCGAGGAGGACGCACTCGAACGGAGGCTTGAGGGCCTGGAGTTCATCGGGCTGCTGGCGCTGTCGGACGTGCCGCGCGACACGTCCATGGCGCTCGTGAGCGGGCTGTACGAAGAGGGCGTACGGCCGGTCATGCTCACCGGCGACCATCCGCAGACCGCCCGGGCGATCGCCACCGAGCTGGGCTGGCCCAAGGACACCACCGTGGTCACCGGCGACGAACTCGCCGCCGCGGACAGGTCGGCCCGCGCCCGGATGCTGCGCGACGCCGACGTGGTCGCCCGAGTGGCGCCCGAGCAGAAGCTCCAGGTCGTCGAGGCCCTGCGGGACGCCGGCCGGGTGGTCGGCATGGTCGGCGACGGCGCCAACGACGCCGCGGCGATCCGTGCCGCCGACATCGGCGTGGGCATCAACGCCCGCGGTTCCGCGGCCGCGCGCAACGCCGCCGACATCGTCCTGACCGACGACGACCTGACGGTCCTGATCGACGCGATCGGCGAGGGCCGCGCCCTGTGGCACAGCGTCGCCGACGCCATCGCCATCCTGATCGGCGGCAACGCGGGCGAGATCGGTTTCGGTCTGTTCGGCACGCTGCTGTCGGGCACCGCGCCGCTGTCCACCCGGCAGATGCTCATGGTGAACCTGTTCACGGACCTGTTCCCGGCGATGGCCGTGGCGGTGACCCCGAAGGAGGCCCCCGAACAGGCGCGGTCGGCGACGCCGGAGGACGCGGCGGGCTCCGTCCTGGGCGAGGGGCTGATCCGGCAGATCCGCCACCGTGCCATGACCACCTGTCTGGGCGCGGTCACGGCCTGGATGATCGGCCGCTGGACACCCGGCACCGCCCGCCGCTCCAGCACGATGGCCCTGTGCGGCGTGGTCGGCACCCAGCTCGCCCAGACCCTCCTCGACCGCCGGGGCAGCACGCTGGTCCGGGTGACGTCCCTGGGCTCCGCCCTGGCCCTCGCCGCCCTGATCCAGACCCCCGGCGTCAGCCGGCTCCTGGGCTGCACCCCGCTCGGTCCGGTGGCCTGGGCCGGCGTCGCCGCGGCGATCACCCTGGCCCTGGCCGGTCAGCGGGTCCTGCCCCGGCTGGAGGAGACCGTCGTACGGCTGCTGCCGGAAAGCGGTCCCGCGTTCGTCCGCGAGCTTACGGCCGGAGGTTGACGGTCGCGGGTCCGGTTCCGCCAGAGCCTGGCGGAACCGGACCCGCTCATGGATTCCCGCGGATACGCACCAGGGCGACCCCGCCCCCTGCCCGGGTGCCATCTCCCGCCGCTGGACAGGAGAACGCCGTTTCGGCGGGGAGTCCCGGACCGGCTCCCAGTGCCTCTTGTCCGGATCACGCCGGGCTCGCGGGCCCTTGCACGATCCAGACGACAGGACTTAGGCCTGGGAGACCGCGGTGCGGGCCGCCGCCCGCAGGGACTCCCAGTCCGGCAGCTTGACCACGCTGCGCCCGAGGGAGACGCCGAGTTCCGCCTCGGCCCGCTCGATGGCCTGCCAGCCCGCCCACCGTACGGGCTCGACACCCTCGGCACGCAGCACCGGGAGGCTGTCGTCGGGCACCTGCCTGCCCACGAGCCCGGGCGCGTCCTGGAGCAGTGAGGTCACCGTCTCCTTCGCGCACGGCCGGTTGGTGCCGATGACGCCCGTGGGACCCCGCTTGATCCAGCCGGCCACGTACTCGCCCGGCGCGACGGCACCGTCGCGCAGCACGCGCCCGTCCCGGTGCGGCACGGTGCCGGTGCCCGCGTCGAACGGCAGCCCGTCCGGCGGCACTCCGCGGTAGCCCACCGACCGCAGCACCAGCTGGGCCGCGATGTCCTCGTACCGCCCCGTTCCGACGACGCCGCCGTGCCCGTCCGGCGCCGTGCGCTCCAGCCGCACCGTACCCACGCGGCCGTCGTCGGCGAGCAGTTCGACGGGGCGCAGGAAGAAGCGCAGCCGGATCCGGCGGGTGCCGCCCTTCGGCGGCGTCGCGGCCCAGCCGCGCAGGACCTCGATGTTGCGGCGCTGGGCGGCCGGCAGCGCCGAGGGGTCGGCGCAGGCCGGGTCCAGCGCCAGCTCCTCCGGGTCGACGACGACGTCGGTGTCCGGCAGGGCGCCCAGCTCGCGCAGCTCCTTGGTCGTGAAGCGGGCCTGCGACGGGCCGCGCCGGCCCACCATGTGGATCTCGGTCACCCGGCTCGCGGTGAGCGCGGCGAGCGCGGCCTCGGGCATGTCGGTGGGGCTCAGCTCGGCCGCGCCGCGCGCCAGGATGCGCGTGACGTCCACGGCGACGTTGCCCACGCCGACGACGACGGCCGACCGCGCGCCCCGCACGAAACCGCTGTCCACGGAGTCGGGGTGGGCGCTGTACCAGGAGACGAACTCGGTCGCCGACCAGCTGCCCGGCAGGTCCTCGCCCGGGATGTGCAGACGGCGGTCGGTGGCGGCGCCCACGCAGTACACCACCGCGTGGTACAGCTCGCGCAGCCGCGCGGCGGGCAGTCCGCCGGGGCCACCGACCTGGACGCCGCCCAGGAACCGGACCCGCTCGTGCTCCAGGACCGTCCGCAGGTTGTTCTGCAGGGACTTGATCTTCTCGTGGTCCGGCGCCACGCCGTAGCGCACGAGCCCGTACGGGCACGGCAGCCGGTCGAGGACGTCGACGCGCACCGAGGGGTCCTGCTGGACCAGGCCCTGAGCGGTGTAGCACCCGCTCGGCCCCGAGCCGACGACGGCGACACGCAGCACGGCGGAACTCCTTACCCCGATGGATCGCACATGGATCGCAGGAGATCGCTGATGGCTCCAGCATGGCACCAAGCGGACCGCCGGGGGAGGGAGGCCGCGCGGGATCGCCCGCGTGTCGCGGCCCGGATCCGTACGCCGGCCGCCGGGCTACCGCTCCGGCGGGGGCGCCGGGATCCGGCCGGTCGCGAAGAAGCGGGAGAGGTCCGTGTCGCAGGAGCCGCCGGGCGGCTGTGCCTCCGGCGGCGCTCCCATGTCCCAGTCGAGCCGGTAGCGCTCGAACAGCTCGGCCCGCAGCACCGGCACCGGCATCGGCGCCCCGGGCATCAGCGCGGCGTAGACGGCGCCCATCAGCAGGGCGCGCAGCATCGGGTAGTCGGCGTCGACGTCCTGCGAACCGCGCCGGGCCACCGTGTCCCGCAGCAGCTCCGAGAGGCGCTGCTGCTCCGGGCACTGCACGAAGCCCTCCTCGTGCAGGATCCCCGCCATGTGCTGGCGCATCAGCACCGGCCGGTCCCGGGCCAGACCCAGGATCGCGTCGACGGCCCGTGCCAGCCGCTCCCGGCCGTCCTCGGTGTGCGGCTCGCGCTCCAGCGCCTCCTGGAGCGTGCGGTGCATCAGCCGGTGCACGGCGGACTGCACCAGCTGGCGCTTGCCGGGGAAGTAGTAGGAGACCAGGCCGCGTGCCGACCCCGCGCGGTCGGCGATGGCGCCGAGCGTCGTCGCGTCGTAGCCGTGCTCGCCGACCAGCTCGACCGCCGCCTGGAGGAGCCGCTCCCGGGAACGCCGTCGCAACTCTTCATTGACCGAGGCGCTTCGCGGGGACATGCTGTGACTCCTGCGTTGACTGGCTGCCAGCCAACTATACTCAGCACGAGCGGACCGGCCCCGGCAGGGGTCCGTCGTGCTGCCGTCCGTCTCGGGCGAAACGGGGGATCGTCCGAGACGGGCGGACTTTTGCGTATCCGGCGCCGTCAAGGGGCTGCCGCCGGGGTCGGGTGGGAGTGCCGGCGGCGCGGTGGTGGCTCAGTCCGTCCGGTCGAGCAGGCCGAGGACCGGCAGCAGCGCGTCCGGCCGCCGCGTGACCGGCAGGTGGTCCACGAAGTGCGTACCGCAGCCCAGGGCGGCCGCGCCGCCGTCCGCGTGGCGGCTGTCGCCGACCATCAGCACGTCCTTCGGGTCGGCGCCGAGCGCCGCGCAGGCGAGAGCGAACAGGCGCGGGTCCGGCTTCTGGACGCCGTGCTCGTACGACAGCACGTAGGCGTCCACGTACGCGTCGAGGCCGTGGGCGCGGAACACCGGGCGCAGGTCCCAGCCGATGTTGCTCACCACGGCCACGCCGACCCCGCGTTCGTGCAGCGTGCGCAGCACCTCGGCCGCGTCCGGGTAGGGGGCCCAGGCCGCCGGCGTCATGTGCCGCTCGTACAGTGCGTCGTGCAACGCCGGGTCGGGCAGCGGCACTTGGCGGGACAGGGTGGTGTAGGTGGACCGGTGCAGTTCGGCGCTGCGGTCCCGGATCTCCCACAGCCCGGCCGCCTCGTCGGGCAGCCGCGCCGGCGGCGCCCCGCCCGGCAGCGCCCCGGCCTCCTCCAGCGCTCGTGCCGTCCGGGCCAACTCTCGCTCATCAAGGGTGAGTTCAGCCGCGTTCAGGACGGCTCTCAGCCAGGACTCGCAGGACTCGATGCGGAAGAGGGTCCCGGAGAAGTCGAAGAGCACGGCAGCCATGGGCCGATGATGGCCCACCCCCGGGCGCCCCGGCCACCGGACACCGGTCACGGACGGGTGCCGTTCCTAGCCCAGCGCCCTCAAGCCGGGTATCACCGCCACCAGGACCGGTATCACCGGGACGAGGGAGGCGACCGCCGTCAGGCGCAGTCTGCGGGCGGTCGGGAGGCGGTTCGGGGGAGTGAGGAGTCGGTGCACGCGCTGAGGGACGTGCGCCTGGGCGGCGGGGCAGGGGCCGAACACGCCGCGGTGCTCGTTGAGTCCGACCAGGGCGAGGGCGGTCGTCAGGCGGCCGAAGCGGCGTGACGCCATGTCGTCGGCGGCGAGTTCGACCAGGCGGTGCATCTCGTCGCGGAACGCGGCGAACACCAGCACCTGCGGAAAGCCGCCGGCGAGCGCGGCGGAGCAGTGCAGCAGCCAGTCGTGCCGGGCCCGCGCGTGGCCCTGCTCGTGCGCGAGGACGGCGTCCAGCTGCCGCCCCTTCAGCCGGCGCAACGCGGCCGTGGTGATGACCAGCCGGGGCGACGGTCCCGGCAGCCACCAGGCGTCCGGCCGCTCGCCCTCCAGCACCACGAGCCGGTCGGCGCCGGACTCCTCGCCGGGCAGCAGCGGGGCACGGACGAGGAGTTCGGCGCGGCGCAGCCTGCGTCGCGCCCGGGCCCGTACCACCTCGCGGAGCAGCATCGCCGCGCTCCACGCCCCGCCGCACGCGAGCGCCACCGCGGTCGTCGGCGCCCAGGCGTCGGCCGTGCCGAGCGCGTACGCCTCCACCACCGAACGCGGAGCCGGGGCGAACACATGGCCGCGCACCGCCTGCCAGGCGGCCGCCGCGCTGAGCGTCATCGACAGCGCGCAGCACAGCAGGACCGCGGCGACCACGCACTGCCACACCCACAGTGCGAGCACCGGTTCACGGTCCGGCCAGTCGGCCCGGGCGAGCAGCCGAGGGGCGGCGAGGGCGGTCAGGGCGCCGAGCAGCAGCAGGACCGCGGGGACCATCATGCGAGCCACCCTATGAGCGGCCGACAGCCCCATGGGTACGGCTCCGCGGCAAAGTGACGCAGACCACGACGCCGTGGCGCCGGCCGCGCCGTCCCGGCGGATCACTGGTCCGATCTCACCGTCCTGCCGGTCACCATGGTCACCGGTCAGATGGTCAGGAGCATCGCCACCATCGCGATCCCCATCGACAGCCGGCATGCCCGCGCCAGCTCCGGACGGTCGCCCCACGCCGTGCCGCCGCGCGCGCCACCGACGGCCACCGTCCCGGCGGGGACCAGCCGGACGCCGGACAGCAGGACGTATCCGGTGAAGTACAGCAGCAGTGCCCCGGTGAGCGGCGGCACTCCCGCCCCGCCGTGATGGTGGGAGCCGGGCGACACGGGCGACACGGCCATCACCACGGACATGTAGACCATGGCTGCCGCGCCCACCAGGTGGTGCAGGTGGTGCGGGCTCGTCCGCGCCGACCACAGGGAGCGCAGCGCGGTCGCGCCGAAGACCGCCCCGTAGGCCGACCAGGCCCACACCGGCGGTGTGAACACCGCGGCCGGGACGGCCATGGCGGCCATGCCGAAGCCCATGACCGCCTCGCCGCCCGCGGAACGGCGCTGGTCCTCGACGGTGCTGCGCATCCGCAGCAGGCAGTACGCCCCGGTCGCCGCGCACAGCGCGACCAGCAGCCAGCCGGGCGAAGTCGATCCGTGCACCCCCCACCTCCCCGCTCGACGGATCACGGCCGCCGCCGGACGGCCGGTCGGTCAAGCGATGCCCAGGGCACGCGGTGCGCACACGAGCGCAAGGAGGTATACGGGGCGCGTTCGGGGAAGCACGGCACGTCACGAGCCGGGGACGGCATGTCATGCCAATATGCTTTACAGGTAAAACACCTGCTAATCTTGTTGGTATGAGCAGTGTGCCCCCCGCTTCCGGCCGGATCGCCCGGCGTCTTCCGCTCAACGGCGTGCTGCGGCTCGGCCGCCCCTCGGACATCTGGTTCAAGCCCGCCCTGAGCGTCGTCGTCTCGGTTGCCGTGCCCAACCTCACCCTGCTCGTCCTCGGCCGGCTCGACCTGGCCATGTACACGATGGCGGGCTCGCTGTGCGCCCTGTACGCGCACAACCGCCCCTACGCCGCCCGGGCCCGTGCCCTGGCCTGGGTGGTCCTCGGCATGATCGGCGGCCTCGCCCTCGCCCTGGTCACCGCCTCGCTCACCACCGACCCGGTCGTCCTGGTCACCATCGGTGCCCTGATGGCGGCCGCGCAGAAGGCTCTCTGCGACACCACCCGCATCGGACCGCCCGGCAATGTCGTCCTCACCTTCATCAGCTCCGCCTCCCTGTTCGCCCCGCAGACCCTCGGCCAGGTCCCGGCCCACCTGGCGCTGGCCCTGGCCGCGGCGGCCTGGGCCTGGGTGGTCGGCATGGCGCCCGGGCTGCTGCGCCCGCACGGCCCGGAGCGCCGCGCCACCGCGCAGGCGCTGAACGCGGCCGCCGCCCACGCGGCCACCGGCGGCACCGGCGAAGGCCACGCCCGGACCCGCGCCGCCGCGGCCGCCGCCGTCCAGGCCGCCTGGCAGACGCTGCTGTCCACCGGCGCCCGCACCGCTCCCCGGCGCGCTCTGGAACGGCTCGTCGTGCGCGCCGAGGTCGCGCTCGCCGCCCCGGCCGACACGGACCCCGAGAGGCTGCGCACCTGGGCCCGCCAACTGTGCGGGACCGGGCCGATCCCCGAGGCCGGCGAGACGGCGGCGGACGCCGACGAACTGCTCGGCGTGGACGCCGAGACCACCGCCCCCCACCGGCCCTGGTGGACCCGGCTCGGCCCGCTCACCCCGATCGTGGTGCGCACCGCGCTGGGCTGTGCCCTCGCCGGCTACGCCTCCCTCGCGCTCGGTGTCGGCCGCCCCTACTGGGCCCTGGTCACCGCCGCCTCCCTGTACCAGGCCAACCTGACCCTGACCTGGAAGCGGGGCATCCAGCGCGTCGTCGGCAACCTCGTCGGCGTCCTCGTCTTCGCCGTCGTCGCCCCGCTCGCGCACGCCAGTGACCTGGCCCTCGTCCTGCTCTGCATGGCCTTCAACTTCGGCGCCGAGGCGCTGATCGGCCGCAACTACTGGCTCGGCAGCATCTGCGTGACCCCCCTGGCGCTGCTCATCATCGAGTTCGCCGGGTTCCACGAGCCGGGCGAGCTGATCACCGAGCGGGCCGTGGACACCCTGGCCGGCGCGCTGGTCGGCTTCGTGGCCGCCGTCGCCGTCACCAACCGCCGGGCCGGCGACCGCATCGAGCACGCCCTGGCCGCCGTCGACCGGGCCCGCGAAGGGGCCGCCCGCCTGCTCGCCGAGGAGCGGCCCGCGCCCGCCGCCCTGCAGTCCGCCCGCCGGAGCCTGGCGGCCGCGCTGGCCGACCTGCGCGCCACCGCTGACGCCGCGTCCGGCGAGTGGTGGCAACGCGCCCTGCCCCAGGAGCGGGTCGTGCTCACCGAGCAGTCCGCACACCGTACGCTCGCCGCGACGGTACGACGCCAGGGCCTGCACGCCCCGGCGAGCACGGGCGAGACGACGGAGGACGTACGGCCATGACGGCGAGGAACGGACGGCCGGCCCACGAGGACGCGGCGACCGGGGACGCGGCGCACGGGTGGACCCGGCCCACGGGGACCGAGCCGGGCGGCGACACCGTCGCCGGGGTGGTCCGCCAGTGGCGGGCCGTCCACCCCGATCTGGACACCGCGCCGATGGAGATCATCGGCCGGATCAACCGCTGCGCCGCCCTCCTCCAGCAGGCCGAGGACGCGCCGCTGCGCCGGGCGGGCCTCAGCCGGCCCGAGTTCGACCTGCTCGGGGCGCTGCGGCGGACGGGGGACGAACTCACCCCGAGTGAACTGACCCGCGAGACGTTCTCCTCGGGGGCGGCGGTCACCAAACGCCTGAAGCAGCTCACCGAACGCGGACTGGTGGAGCGCCGCGGCGACACCCGTGACCGCCGGGTCGCCCACGTCCGCCTCACGGACGCCGGACGGGACCTCGTCGACGGCATCCTGCCGGAACAGCTCGCCTACGAACGGGCCGTCCTGTCCGGCCTGGCCGGGCGGGAACGGGACGGCCTGGCCGCGCTCCTGGGCGAGCTGCTCGGCCGGCTGGAGGGCCGCCCGGGCGCCCTGCGCCTCTGAGCCGGAGGGCCAGTTCTTCGGCTCCCCCGGGCGGACCTCGGCCTTCCTGGACGGGCCTCAGCTCTCCTGGGCGGACCGGTAGATGCCGAAGGTCGCGCCCTGGGGGTCCCGCAGGACCGCGATACGGGGGCCGTCCGGGAGCGGGGTGGGCTCCAGCAGGGCCTTGGCGCCGGCCCGGACCGCGACGTCCGTGGTCGCGTCGACGTCCTCGACCGCGAAGTACGGCAGCCAGTGCGGCGGCACATCGGCCGGGAAGCGGTCGTGCATCGCCGTCACACCGCCGAAGTCCTCGCCGTGCAGACCCCACTGCGTGTACCACTCCGAGGCGTTGACGCTCCAGCCGAACACGCTCGTGTAGAAGTCCCTGGCCCGCTTGGGGTTGCGGGTGACCAGTTCCACCCAGCCGAGCGAGCCGGGCCGGTTGAACACCCCGGCACCGGAGAACTCCCGCGCCTGCCACATCTGGAAGGCCGCGCCCGACGGGTCGAGCGCGACGGTGAAGCGGCCCTCGTCGTAGATGTCCCTCGGGCCGTGGATCACCGTCCCGCCGGCCTCCACCACCTTGTTCGCCACGGCGTCCGCGTCGGCGACGGCGAACGAGACGTTCCACGCGACCGGCTGCGACCTCTGGTACAGGGGCGTGATCGCGGCGACCGGCGCGTCCCCGAGGTGAGCGAGGGTGTAGTCACCCGAGACCAGCCGGGGGTGGCGCCGCATGCGCCAGCCGAACACCTCCGTGTAGAACCGTGTGGCCGCCTCCAGATCGCTGGTGCCCAGCTCCGCCCAGCAGGGTCCGCCGACCACAGGTTTGTCGAACTCCATGGCACTCCTCCGGGAAGGCTCGTCCCCACCCACCAGCACGCTAGCCCCGGCCGCCGACGCGGGCCAGTGGGAGCCGCCCGCGGCCGCCGCGCGCCCGGATCCGGCTCAGATCCCCGCCCGGTACCGCAGCGGGTGCTCCGCCGGCACCTCGACGAGGACGATGGGCGTGCCGTCCGGATCGGCGATCCACATCTCGATCAGACCCCACGGCTCGCGCACCGGCTCACGCGTGATCTCGACGCCCTTCGCCCGCAGCTCCTCGTGGGCCGCCGCCACGTCCTCGACCTGGAGCCACAGCCGCACGGACGGGGACGGCGGGCCGTCGGAGCGCCCGGAGAGCTCCAGGAAACCGCCACCGAGGAAGTAGACGGTGCCCCGCTCCGGCCCCGTGCCGAACTCGCGGTAGACGGCGAGGCCGAGCCGCTCGCCGTAGAAGACACGGGAACGCTCGGGGTCCGTGGGCCGGACCAGTGTCCGGCTGCTGAGTACGTGCACCATGCACCTGGAGCCTAGTGGCAGGATGGCGCTCGCCCCGCCCGACAGCGCCCGAACCGAAAGGCTCGCCCCATGAAGACCGCCGCCAGCGGACTGACCTTCCGTGACGCCCGCGACGCCGATGTCGACACGCTGGTGCACCTGATCGAGTCGGCGTACCGCGGGGACTCCAGCCGGGCGGGCTGGACCACCGAGGCGGACATCCTCCAGGGGCAGCGGACGGACCCCGAGGGCGTGCTGGAGGTGATCAAGTCGCCCGGGAGCAGGCTGCTGACGGTCGAGCGGGAGGGCCGCGTGGTCGCCTGCTGCCAACTGGAGCACCAGGGGGACCACGCCTACTTCGGCATGTTCGCCGTCAGCCCTGCACTGCAGGGCGCGGGCCTGGGCAAGGTGGTCATCGCGGAGGCCGAGCGCCAGGCCCGGGAGGACTGGGGCGCCAGGGAGATGCACATGACCGTGATCTCCGTGCGCGAGGACCTGATCGCCTGGTACGAGCGCCGCGGCTACCGCCGTACGGGAAGGACGACCCCCTTCCCGTACGGCGACGAGCGGTTCGGCATTCCGCAACGCGACGACCTGGAGTTCGAGCTGCTGGTCAAGGAACTCGTCTAGGGCTAGTGCTGTGACCGGAAAGGTTTGCCGGGAAGCTCGCGGCGTCCGGTGCTGGGGGCACCTCCCACGCCGTTCGGGCAGTGGGGGAACATCGCAAGGCGGAGCATGACCCGCGTACTGGATGTGCTCGGGTGATGCGACAACGCGGCTGGGGGTCCCCCTGCTCGAAGAGCTTGGGGGAGCCGTGCCGGGCGTCGCGAGCCGGTGAACCTCTCCGGTCACAGCACTAGCTAGGCACCCTCGCCCGGAGGGTCAGGCGGTGAAGCGGCCCGTGAGCTTGATCTCCGGGTAGTCGGTGGTCGCCCCGTCCAGCTCCAGGGCGCGGACCAGGCGCAGATGGTCCAGGGTGTTGACGACCCAGCCGATGATCCGCAGGTCCGCCTTGCGCGCGTGCTCGACGATCTCGAGGGTGAGCCGGCGGATGTTGAGGCAGACGGTCGCGGCGCCGGCGGCGGTGGCGCGTTCGACGACCTCGGAGCCGTAGCGGCTGGCCACGAGCGCGGTGCGCACTCCCGGCACCAGCCGGGCGACCTCTGCGATCGCCTCGTCGTGGAACGAGGACACCTCGACGCGGGAGACCAGGTCCCGCTCGTGCAGCACCTCGGCCAGTGCGCGGGCCGCGGATACGTCCTTGATCTCGGCCTGGAGCGGTGACCGCACAGCGTCGAGGACCTCCTCGAAGAGCGGGATCCGCTCGCCGCGGCCGGCGTCCAGGGAGCGCAGCTCGGCGAGTGTCTTGTCGGCGATCGCGCCGCTTCCGTCGGTGGTGCGGTCCACCTTGTCGTCGTGCATGACGACAAGGGCGCCGTCCTTGCTCAGGTGCAGATCGAGTTCGATGACGTCCAGTCCGGCCTGCTGGGCGGCGACGAAGGAACGGAGGGTGTTCTCGGGCTCGACTCCCATGACTCCGCGGTGACCGATGGTAAGGAAGTTCAAAGTTCAACTCGCTTCCGTCGACGGCGGCTCTGCGCGGCGCGGAGCGGACGGACCTCGTCGTCCGCGCGGTAGTGACGCAGCCTAATGGCCCACACGCTGGTTGAACCCCCGCGTACACGCCGCAGTGGGGTGACGCCCCGCAGGAGCGGGCCGGATCCGTCGCGGCGGTCACTCCGGCGTGGGCGAGTCCCCGGTCGCGTTGACCGCCGGGCCGTGAAGCCTTCGCACGGTCGCCCACGGCCGGAAACCGCCCCTGGGGAGACGTGGCGTCGGTCACCCGACCGGCCCGCCGGGTCTGGCCCCGTCCGGGTGTACGGCAGGAAAATAGTCGGTGACCATGGCCGTGTGCAGAATAAACTCCCGAGGCTCCCCTTGCTGGGAGAAACCCTGTATGTATACGGTCTCCTTACGCGAGGTTGTCCCGTGGAGGATGAGACATGACGGAAATTCTTGTGCAGGTGGGTGCGGAGGAGAAGGTTCCTCCGGTGGCCAGGGTGGTTGAGCACCCGGCGTGGCCCGTGCTCAAGGATGCCGTGGAGCGAATCCGGCCATGGCAGTCGAAGGACGGCGCGATCGACTTCACGGCCGAGGGCGCCCCCGGCCGGGCGGACGCCGACGCCGCCGTACGCCGTGTGATCGACGCCGTCGAGGAGCTGTCCCCGCTGCTGCCGCACGACGCCGCCTACCACGAGGCACTCGTGCGGGACCTGCGCCGCTGGGCCGAGGGCGGCTTCGAGGTGCCGGACTTCCTGGACTCGCTGCTGGCCTTCCAGCCCGCCGCGAACCGCGCGGACGGCCTCCAGCACCTGGTCGTCTTCCCCATGTACACGCAGAACGGCAACCCGGACCGCAACCTGGAGGCGGTCGTGCTGCGCATGGTCTGGCCGGACTGGCTGGCCGAACTGGAGCGCACCCGCTACGACAACCCGCTGTTCTGCGGCATCACCTTCGAGGACTTCACGGGCGGCTACGACACCAACTCCGCCGTCCTCTTCCCGGAGACCATCGCCGTGCGCGAGGCGCCGGAACGGTTCTCCTGGGGTGGCATCTTCTGCGACCGCGAGGCCGCCCGCTTCCGCCGCGTCACCGCCGCCGCCGTCGACCTCCTGGGCCTCGAACTGCCCGAGGACATCGCCGCCATGGTCCACGACCAGAAGCGCTGCGAGGAGGCCTTCGTACTGTGGGACATGGTCCACGACCGCACCCACAGCCACGGCGACCTGCCATTCGACCCGTTCATGATCAAGCAGCGCCAGCCGTTCTGGATGTACGGCCTGGAGGAGCTGCGCTGCGACCTCACCGCCTTCAAGGAGGCCGTGAAGCTCCAGGCCGACGGTGTCGCGCAGGCCCGTGACGTGCAGTACGCGGTGCTGTTCGACCGCATGTTCCGCTTCCCGGTCACCGGCGAGCGCGTGCGCAACTACGACGGCCTCGGCGGTCAGCTGCTCTTCGCCTACCTGCACAAGCACGACGTGGTGCGCTGGACCGACAACAAGCTGACCATCGACTGGGAGCGCGCCCCGCAGGTCACCAACCAGCTGTGCGCCGAGATCGAGAAGCTCTACCGCGACGGCATCGACCGCCCCAAGCTGGTCCACTGGTTCGCCGGCTACGAACTGGTCTCCACCTACCTCGCTCCGCACCCGGGCTCCAAGTGGGCCAAGGGCCCCGACGCCCTGGACCTGACCCAGCCCCCGCGCAAGCTCGTGGATGACGTGCTTCCGGACGAGTTTCCGCTCAGCATGTTCTACGAGGCACTGTCCAAGAAGCTGAAGAATGTGATCGCCTCGACCAGGGGCATCGTGGCGGACAGCGCCGAGCGGGTCGCCGCGTGAGCGGCCGCGAAACCAAGAACACTGCGCAGGAGGCGAGGAACATGGCGGGGAACGGGGCTCTCAGCGGTGCGGTGATCGCGGTGGCCGGCGCGGGCGGACCGGCCGGCCGGGCGGCGCTGCTCAGGCTCGCCGAGGCGGGGGCGACCGTCGTCGGCGCGGACAACGACCCGGAGCGGCTCTCGCAGGCCGTGGACGCCGCCCGGTACGCCTCCGGCGGCGCCCGCGTCACCGGGGACACCGTCGACCTGCTCGACCTCCAGTCCACCCGCGACTGGGCCGCGCACATCGAGAAGGACTTCGGCCGGATCGACGGCCTGGTCCACCTCGTGGGCGGCTGGCGCGGCAGCGAGACCTTCACCAAGACCAGCCTTGACGACTGGGACTTCCTGGAGCTGCTGCTCATCCGCACCGTGCAGCACACCTCCCTGGCCTTCCACGAGGCGCTGCAGCGCAGCGAGCGCGGCCGGTACGTCCTGATCAGCGCGGCCGGGGCCAGCAAGCCCACCGCGGGCAACGCGGCGTACTCCGCCGCCAAGGCGGCCGCCGAGGCGTGGACGCTGGCCATGGCCGACTTCTTCCGCAAGGCGGGAAAGAGCGAGGGCGCCGAAGGGCCGACGTCCGCGGCTGCGATCCTGGTGGTGAAGGCGTTGGTGCACGACGCGATGCGCGCCGACCGCCCCAACGCGAAGTTCGCGGGCTTCACGGACGTCAAGGACCTGGCCGAGGCCATCGTCGACGTGTGGAGCAAGCCCGCCGCGGAAGTGAACGGAAACCGTCTGTGGCTGACCGACAAGCCGTGAACCCTCCCAGGACCGACGCGCGTCGCCATCACGACCCCGAGGTCCGCGGGTTCGCCAGCGACAACTACGCCGGGGTCCACCCGGAGGTGCTCGCCGCCCTGGCCGTGGCCAACGGCGGGCACCAGGTCGCGTACGGCGAGGACGACTACACCGAGAACCTCCAGCGGATCGTCCGCAGCCACTTCGGCGCCACCGCGGAGGCGTTCCCGGTGTTCAACGGAACCGGCGCGAACGTCGTGGCGCTCCAGGCGGTCACCGACCGCTGGGGCGCGGTGATCTGCGCGGAGAGCGCGCACATCAACGTCGACGAGGGCGGCGCCCCCGAGCGCATGGGCGGCCTGAAGCTGCTCACCGTGCCCACGCCCGACGGCAAGCTCACCCCCGAGCTGATCGACCGGCAGGCGTACGGCTGGGAGGACGAGCACCGGGCGATGCCGCAGGCCGTCTCGATCACCCAGAGCACCGAACTCGGCACCCTCTACACGCCCGAGGAGATCCGCGCCATCTGCGAGCACGCGCACGCGCGGGGCATGAAGGTGCACCTGGACGGCTCCCGCATAGCCAACGCGGCCGCCTCCCTGAACGTGCCGATGCGGACGTTCACCAACGCCGTCGGCGTCGACATCCTCTCCCTGGGCGGGACGAAGAACGGCGCGATGTTCGGCGAGGCGGTCGTGGTCCTCAACCAGGACTCCGTCCGCCGGATGAAGCACATCCGCAAGATGAGCATGCAGCTCGCCTCCAAGATGCGTTTCGTGTCGGTGCAGTTGGAGGCGCTGCTCGCCAAGGACCTGTGGCTGCGCAACGCCCGGCACGCCAACGGGATGGCGCAGCGGCTCGCGGAGGGCGTGCGCGCCGTGCACGGCGTGGAGATCCTCTACCCGGTGCAGGCCAACGGGGTCTTCGCCAAGCTCCCGCACGAGGTGAGCGAGCGCCTGCAGAAGCGGTTCCGCTTCTACTTCTGGGACGAGGCGGAGGGCGTCGTGCGCTGGATGTGCGCCTTCGACACCACCGAGGACGACGTGGACACGTTCGTGGCCGCGCTGAAGGAGGAGATGGCGCGCTAGCGTCCGCACGCCGGTCGGATCTGCATAGTTATGCGATCACTCGAAAAGTCATTGACGTTCGAGTGGTCGCGTTCCTATGCTCTGCGGGCATGGAGCTGATCCAGAACACCCCCGACCTGTCTGCGTATTTGGCCGCCGACGAGGTGATCGACCATGAGCACCCGATGGTCCGCGAGACAGCTGCGCGTCTCGCCGAGGGGGTGGTGGACTCGTATGCCTATGCGCGGTCCGCGTACGAGTTCGTGCGCGACGGCATCCCGCACTCGCAGGACTCCGGCGACCCGCGTGTCACCTGGCGCGCCTCCGACGTCCTCCGGCTGCGCACCGGCATCTGCCACGCCAAGGCCCATGCCCTGGCGGCGCTGCTGCGGGCCGAGGACATCCCGACGGCGCTGTGCTATCAGCGGCTGACGCACGACGAGGGCGGCGGGCACGTGGTGCACGGACTGGTCGCGGTCCGGTTCAACGGAGCCTGGCACCGGCAGGACCCGCGCGGCAACAAGCCGGGCGTCGGCGCCCAGTTCTCCCTCACTGGTGAGCGCCTGGCCTTCGTACCGGATCCAAAGTCCAACGAGCTGGACTATCCGGTGCTGTACGCTGAACCGCACCCGGCGGTGCTGGCCGCCCTCACGGCCGCTCCGGACCGGCCGCGGCTGTGGAAGACGCTCCCTGCCGCACTCTGACCGCGAGGCGGGAGAACATGGCACTGACGCTCACCGTGTCCGACGAGGTACGCGCACTCGCGCCCGGCTTCACCCACGTGGCCGTCGAGGCCCACGGGCTGGTGGGCGGACCGAGCACCGAGGCCTCCTCGGCGCTCCTCGACGACGCCGCACGCCGTCTGGCGGCGGGTCTGGAGGGGCGCGCCCCGCACGAGGACCCGCACATGGCCGCCTGGCGCGAGACCTACACGGCGTTCGGCTCCAAGCCCTCCCGTACCCGCAACTCGGCGGAGGCGCTGGCCCGGCGGGCGCTGACCGACGCCGGACTGCCCCGTATCAACCTGCTCGTCGACCTCTACAACGCCATCAGCGTCGCCCATCTCATCCCCGTCGGAGGCGAGGACCTCGACCGGATCGAGGGCGGTATGCGCCTGGTGCGCGCCAGTGGCGAGGAGGACTTCGTGACCGTCGCGGGCGGCGAGGAGACCGTCGAACACCCGGACGCGGGCGAGGTGGTGTGGTGCGACGAGGCCGGCGTGACCTGCCGCCGCTGGAACTGGCGCCAGGGCCCGCGCACCCGCCTCACCGAGCAGACCGCGTCGGGCATCTTCCTGCTGGAGAGCCTGGCCCCGATGCCGGTCGCCGAGGTGGAGGCGGCGGCGGCCGAACTCGCCGAACTGCTGGAGAAGTTCAGCCCGGGTGCCGAGGTCACCGTACGGCAGCCCGCGTCCTAGACCCGGGTCCGGTCCGTCACCTTCCGGTCTGGCGCGCGGTCCCGGCCGGGTCGGCCGGTCTGCCGCACGGTCCCGGTCGGCGTCAGTGCGCCCCGGCCGTGCGGAGCTGGTCCGGGGTCGGGGCCGTGCCGCCGAGGTGGGCCGGCATCCACCAGGTGTCGTCGGCGGACCGGGGGCGGACCGGGTAGGCGCGCTGGGCGGCCTCCAGGAGCTCCTGGACGCGTTCGCGCAGCCGGCGGGTGATGGCGCCCGCGTACTGCTCGCGGGAGGCCTCCATGGCCTCGCCCACGCGGATCGTGATCGGGATGTGGCTGCGCTTGAAGTTGCGCGGGTGGCCCTTGGTCCACAGGCGCTGCGTGCCCCAGACGGCCATCGGGATCATCGGAACGCCCGCCTCCTGCGCGAGGCGCGCCGCGCCCGACTTGAAGCTCTTCAGCGTGAACGACTCGGAGATCGTGGCCTCCGGGAACACCCCGACCAGCTCGCCGGACCTCAGCGAGTCCAGCGCTCGCGCGTACGCCGCCTCACCGTTGGCGCGGTCCACCGGGATGTGCTTCATGCCGCGCATCAGGGGGCCGGAGATCCGGTGCCGGAAGACCGACTCCTTGGCCATGAAACGCACCAGTCGCTTCTGCGGGAGCGCCGCGAGCCCGTTGAAGACGAAGTCCAGATAGCTGATGTGATTGCTCACCAGCACGGCGCCGCCCGTGCGCGGGATGTTCTCCGATCCCCGGCAGTCGATCTTGAGGTCCCACGCCTTGAACATCGTGCGGGCGAGACCGATGACGGGGCGGTAGACGAGCTCTGCCATGAGCGGGACGGACCCTTCTCTCTGCCAGGGAAGGGGCTCCCGGCTGAAGTTACGCTGCCGTAGGTTTACGGCCTGTCGCAGATCGTGCCCCAAGAACGGCCCGGGAGCCAGCCCACGTGCCCGTCCACGGCGAGATCCTCGTCACGTCACCCGTGAGATTCCGCCCGACGGCCCATGGCGGCCACACCGCGTCCACGGATCCGCCGGCCGCGACCGCCGCCCGGCGGACCCGTCCCGGGTCCCGGGAATCTCCGCGCTCCCGGGCGCGCTGAACCGGTGGGCGCGCACCGGCGCGTTCGCGAAGGTACGGCGGCGGCACAGCGGAACAGGAGAGCGGGCGTGCGGGGACGTGGCGAGGACAGGCGGCTCGGGACGGCCGAACTCGGTGAGGACCTCGGCGCGCGTGCCACGCTGGTGCAGTTCTCCAGCGCCTTCTGCGCACCCTGCCGGGCGACCAGGCGAGTCCTCGGCGAGGTGGCCCGCATGGTCCCCGGGGTGGCGCACGTCGAGATCGACGCGGAGGCCCGGCTCGACCTCGTGCGCGAACTCGGGATCCTCAGGACGCCGACCGTGCTCGTCCTCGACGCGGACGGCCGCGTGGTGCGGCGGGCCGCCGGACAACCGCGCAGGGCGGACGTCATCGCGGCGCTGGGGGAGGCGTTGTGAGGTCCCTGTCCATGACGGCGGGACAGCTCCCACATCCCGGGACGTACTTGACTGGACACGCCAACTATCGTGAGCCTGACCGCATGCCCTCGGAACTCCTTCTTCTCGGGCGGCCCCGCGTCGACCCAGCCCGCCCCACGAGCGCGTGCCGCCCGGACTGTTGAGCAGCCACGGATCCCGCTCGCCCGACCAGCAGAAGGACAGCTCCATGACGGCCACGTCCGACCTGGGCGCCTCCGCCACCGTCCGGCTCGCCTCCCCCCATCTGCTGCGCTCCGTCTTCCGGCGGCACGCGGCGGGCGTCGCGGTGATCACCGCCCGGGGCGACGCCGGTCCGGTCGGCTTCACCGCCACCTCCCTCACCTCCGTCTCCGCCGAACCCCCGCTGCTCTCCTTCGGCGTCGGCACCGGCGGCTCCAGCTGGCCGGCGATCGCCGCGACCGACCATGTAGGCGTCCACATACTCGGGGAGCACCAGGAGGAACTGGCCGCCACCTTCGCGCGCAGCGGTGCCGACCGCTTCGGAGCGCCGACGGCGTGGCGCGAGGGCCCCGAGGGGGTGCCCGTCCTCGACGGCGTGCTCGCCTGGATGGTGTGCCGGGTCGTCACGCGGGTGCCCGCCGGGGACCACCGCATCGTGCTGGCCGAGGTCGTTCTGGGCGACGCCACAGGCGCCGGCCGTCCGCTTCTCTACCACCAGGGCGGCTTCAGCGGCCTGCGTGATTGATCACCTCGGCACTCTCCTGCGAAGCCGTCGGGTTCCGGTTACGCTGCGTTGCGAAGGTCACAGTTCAAAGCGCTTGCTCAGCGGGCATGAACTGGGTGTACTGACGAGTAATATTTCGCTCGGAGCGCGCGGTCGCCCTGACCGGGATCGGCCGCTTCAGGCGCCTATGCTGCCTGCAGGAAGGCAGCCCAGAGAAGACGATGCAGTAGGAGAGCCGGCGTGAGCTTGAGGATCGTTGTCACTGTGAAGTACGTGCCCGACGCCACTGGCGACCGGCACTTCGCCGAGGACCTGACCGTCGACCGGGACGACGTGGACGGTCTGCTCTCCGAGCTGGACGAGTACGCGGTCGAGCAGGCGCTGCGGATCGCGGAGAACTACGACGGGGACGGCGACGCCGAGGTCACCGTGTTGACGGTGGGTCCGGAGGACGCCAAGGACGCGCTGCGCAAGGCGCTTTCGATGGGCGCCGACAAGGCGGTCCACGTCGAGGACGACGATCTGCACGGCACGGACGCCATCGGCACCTCGCTGGTGCTGGCCAAGGCGGTCGAGAAGGCCGGTTACGACCTGGTGATCTCCGGCATGGCCTCCACCGACGGCTCCATGGGCGTGGTCCCGGCGCTGCTGGCCGAGCGTCTGGGTGTTCCGCAGGTGACGCTGCTGGCCGAGGTGTCGGTCGAGGACGGCACCGTGAAGGGCCGCAGGGACGGCGACGCCGCCTCCGAGCAGTTGGAGGCGTCCCTGCCCGCGGTGGTGTCGGTCACCGACCAGTCGGGCGAGGCCCGTTACCCGTCGTTCAAGGGCATCATGGCGGCCAAGAAGAAGCCGGTTCAGTCCTGGGACCTGTCCGACCTGGACATCGACGAGGACGAGGTCGGTCTGGAGAACGCCTGGACGGCCGTCGACTCCGCCACGGAGCGCCCGGCCCGCACCGCCGGCACGATCGTCAAGGACGAGGGCGAGGGCGGCAAGCAGCTCGCCGAGTTCCTCGCGAGCCAGAAGTTCATCTAAGGCCCGCAACCCGCCGACCGCCCCCCTTCGCAAGCAGGAGAGAAGAAGTCCCATGGCTGAAGTCCTCGTCTACGTCGACCACGTGGACGGTGCCGTCCGCAAGCCGACCCTGGAACTGCTGACCCTGGCCCGCCGCATCGGCGAGCCGGTCGCCGTCGCCCTCGGCGCGGGTGCCGCGGACACCGCCGCGACGCTCGCCGAGCACGGCGCGGCGAAGGTCCTCACCCACGACGCGCCCGAGTACGCCGACTACCTGGTCGTGCCCAAGGTGGACGCCCTCCAGGCCGCGGTCGCGGCCGTCTCCCCGGCCGCCGTGCTCGTCCCCTCCTCCGCCGAGGGCAAGGAGATCGCCGCGCGTCTGGCGCTGCGCATCGGTTCGGGCATCATCACCGACGCCGTCGACCTGGAGGCCGGCGACGAGGGCCCGGTGGCCACCCAGTCGGTGTTCGCCGCCTCGTACAGCACCAAGTCCCGTGTCTCCAAGGGCACCCCGGTCATCACCGTCAAGCCGAACTCGGCCGCGGTGGAGGCCGCCCCGGCCGCCGGTACGGTCGAGGCGCTGGACGTGTCCTTCTCCGCCCAGGCGACCGGCACCAAGGTCACCGGCCGGACGCCGCGTGAGTCGACCGGGCGTCCGGAGCTGACCGAGGCCGCCATCGTGGTCTCCGGCGGCCGTGGCGTGAACGGCGCGGAGAACTTCGCGGTCATCGAGGCGCTCGCCGACTCCCTCGGCGCGGCCGTCGGTGCCTCGCGTGCCGCCGTCGACGCCGGCTGGTACCCGCACACCAGCCAGGTCGGCCAGACCGGCAAGTCCGTGTCCCCGCAGCTGTACATCGCCAACGGCATCTCCGGCGCGATCCAGCACCGGGCCGGCATGCAGACCTCGAAGACGATCGTCGCGGTCAACAAGGACTCCGAGGCCCCGATCTTCGACCTGGTCGACTACGGCGTGGTCGGCGACCTGTTCGAGGTCGTCCCGCAGCTCACCGAGGAGATCAAGGCCCGCAAGGGCTGAGCCTCCGACACCGACCGAGGCCCCCGCGCCCCGCCCTCTCTGGGCAGGACGCGGGGGCCTCGGCTCGTCCGGCGGCACACCCCCCGTGGCTTCGACGGGTGATCCCCTCCTCCCGCGCGCCACGATGAAGGCGTGGGCGGTCGCGCGAAAGACGGTGTTGACCCACGGGAAGATCCACGGATAACTTCGTACTGCGGATTATTGATTCCGTGAAGCGGAAAACAGGAGGGTGTGGGATGGGTCAGGGCCAGCAGGAGAACGTGGCGACGAGCCTCGCGGGCGCCGTCAGCGAGGAGATCAGCGCCTCCCTCGCGCCGGTCGACGCCGAACTGGAGCGCCTCTACCCGGGCGACCCCGGTACCCGCCAGCCCGTGCACACCGTCTATGTGCCCGGCGACGTCTTCGACGCCGGCACCATCCGCTCCTGGGGCGACCAGGCGCTCGCCGCGCTCGACGAACACGCCCCGGACGCGGCCTCCTTCGCCGCCGTCCTCGGCCTGAGCGACGAACTGGCCGCTCCCGTGTACGACCGCGTCCGCGCCAAGCTGGAGCGGGAGCCCATCGAGGACCTGCGGATCGACTTCGAGGACGGCTACGGCCCCCGCCCGGACGCGGAGGAGGACGAGGCGGCCGCCCGCGCGGCCAGGCTGGTCTCCGAGGCGTACCGCAACGGGACGGCCGCCCCCTGCATGGGCATCCGCATGAAGTGCCTGGAGGCGGCGGTCCGCGACCGGGGCATCCGCACCCTCGACATCTTCCTCACCGGCCTGATGGCGGCCGGCGGCCTGCCCGAGGGGCTGGTCCTGACCCTGCCGAAGGTGACCTATCCCGAGCAGGTCACCGCCATGGCCCGGCTGCTCGAGGCCTTCGAGAAGGCCCATGGGCTGGCGCCCGGCCGCCTCGGCTTCGAGCTCCAGATCGAGACCAGCCAGTCCATCCTCGCCGCCGACGGCACCGCCACCGTCGCCCGGATGATCCAGGCCGCCGAGGGCCGCGCGACCGGACTGCACTACGGCACCTTCGACTACAGCGCCTGCCTCGGTGTCTCCGCCGCCTACCAGGCCAGCGACCACCCGGCGGCCGACTACGCCAAGGCCGTGATGCAGGTCGCCGCGGCCGGCACGGGCGTACGCGTCTCGGACGGCTCCACCAACGTCCTGCCGGTCGGCCCGACCGAGAAGGTGCACGACGCCTGGCGGCTGCACTTCGGCCTCACCCGCCGTGCCCTGGCCCGCGCCTACTACCAGGGCTGGGACATGCACCCCGGCCACATCCCCACCCGGTACGCGGCCGTGTTCGCCTTCTACCGCGAGGGCTTCGAGCAGGCGGCGGCCCGCCTGGCCCGCTACGTCAGCCGTGCCGGCGGCGACGTCATGGACGAGCCCGCCACCGCCAAGGCGCTCAGCGGCTACCTGCTGCGCGGCCTGGACTGCGGCGCCCTCGACTCCGCCGAGGTCGCCCAGCTCACCGGCCTGACCCGCGCCGACCTGGAGTCCTTCTCCGCCCCGCGCCGCGGCGACCTGACTGCCTCGGCGCAGTAGCCGGGGGGCACCGACAGGGGCGGGGGGGGCGGGGGCCGCCCCCCCCCCCCCCCCCCCCCCCCCCGGCCCGGCGCCCCCCCCCCCCCCCGGGCCGGCCACGGGGGGGGGGGGCAGGCGCCGGGCCCCCCCCGGCCC
>NZ_JBIAXS010000015.1:0-129857 GCF_042896885.1 Streptomyces sp. NPDC001231 | reverse complement strand
CGCCCCGCCGGGGTGGCGACCCCCGCCCCGCCCCGCGGCCCCCTCACGCCCGCGGGGCGGGGGGGGGGGGCCCCCCCCGGGGGGGGGGGGGGGGGCCCCCCCCCCCCGGGCCCCCGCCCCCGTGCGTGTTTCGGCGCCGCCCCGATTCCGCGTGCTCCACTTGGTGCGGGTGTCCAGCCGCGTGTCCCACCTGTCCCGCGCGCACAGTCGGCGGGTCCGCCAGGCCCCCGCGCTCGGCCGCAGGTTCGGCCCTGCCGCGCGCAGAATCGCTCGGGTGCCTCCCGGACAGCCCGTAACGGGGTCGGCCCCACGAGCAGATGGGTCGGAACCGTCCGCCTGCACGGGCGCCGTCGGGGTACGGCGGCGCCCGCACGCCGAAGTCCCCGCCGGTCGGCGCGTACGTACGTGCCGGGGAGCGCCCGGCCGCCCACCGACTCCATGCCGCACGCCGGGTGCGGGCGAACGGGCCGGGTGGTGCCCCGGCTGGCGCCGGCACGTCGGACGGCGGCCCGGCCGCCCTGGGCTGCGGCGTGCGCTTCGTGAACCACCTGCCGGTCACGCGGCGGCTGGACGCGTTGTTGCCCCTCCTCCTCGCTGCGGTCGATGCCCGCGAGCCGGCCGGCCTTCACCGAGCCGGGCATCGAGCCGGGGACGAGGGCGATGGCGCCCGGCCGTCGTACGGACAGCCGTCGAGGCATGCGGTGGAGCCGGGCTCGTACGGAGCCCGGACTCGTGGTGTCGGGCTCCGTGGTGTGCGCGGGGCCTTGGTGAGGGGGCGCGTGGTGCGGCCGGTGAGTGGTTGCACGTCGGCGGGTGTCCGGATTGCTCGGCCGGGGCTGGGGATGTGCGTAGGACGGTGCCCAGGATGCGTGCGGTGTGGCCGATGTGCGGTCGCATGTCGGGGGAAGCGGGTGTCCGGACTCGTCCGGCCGGGGCAGGGGATGTGCGCAGGGCGTCGGTCAGGGGCGCGTGGTGTGACCGGTGTGTGGTCGCATGTCGGGAGAGGCCGGTGCCCGGACCGGCCGGCCGGGCGGAGCATGCACGGGGCCTTGGCCAGGGAGCGGACGGTGCGGCCGGTGTGCGGCCGCGCCGTCGACAGGAGTGACTGGGTTCGGGCGGGTGTCCGGACTCGTCCGGCCGGGTCGGGGGCGGGCCTCTGCCAGGGGGCGCGGGTGGGCCGGCGTGGCGTGGTCCGCCGGCCGCGTGGTGGGTGACAGCCGTTCAGTCCGACGGTGGCAGTTCGCCCGAGCCGCGGGTGACCAGCCGGGTCGGGATCTCGATGCGTTCCGGGGCGAGGAGGGTGCCGTCCAGCTGGCGGAAGAGACGCTCGGCGGCGGTCCGGCCGAGGGCCGCCGCGTCCTGGGCGACGACGGTGACGCCCGGCTGGAGCAGATCGGCCAGTTCGATGTCGTCGAAGCCGACGAGGGCGACCCGGCGCGCCTGCTCGGCCAGCACGCGGATCACGGTGACGGTCACCCGGTTGTTGCCCGCGAACACAGCGGTGACCGGATCGGGCCCGGACAGCATCGTCTCGGCGGCGCGGCGCACCCGCTCCGGGTCCGTGACGCCCAGCGACATCCAGGACTCCTCGACCGGTATGCCCGCGTCCTCCATCGCCGCCCGGTAGCCGCGCAGACGCTCGGCGGCCGTGTGGATGCGGGGCATGTCGCCGATGAAGCCGATCCGGCGGTGGCCGTGGGCGATCAGGTGGGCGACGCCGTCGCGGGCGCCGCCGAAGTTGTCCGACAGCACGACGTCGGCTTCGATGTTCCCGGCCGGACGGTCCACGAACACGGTCGCGACGCCCGCCTTGATCTCCGGCTCCAGATACCGGTGGTCGTCACCGGCTGGGATCACGACCAGCCCGTCCACCCGCCGTGCGCACAGTGCCAGCGCCAGTTCCTGCTCGCGCTCCGGGTCCTCCGCGCTGGAGCCGTTGATGAGCAGGGCGCCGTGGGCGCGGGCCACCTCCTCCACCGCGCGGCTCAGCGGCCCGTAGAACGGGTCGGCGAGGTCTTCCAGGACCAGGCCCACGCTCGATGTACGGCCCTTGCGCAGCACCCGCGCGCTGTCGTTGCGGCGGAAGCCCAGGGCCGCGATGGCGTCCTGGACGCGCCGCTCCGTGTCCGGGGTGACCCCGGGCTCGCCGTTGACCACGCGGGAGACGGTCTTCAAGCCGACGCCCGCGCGTGCCGCCACGTCCTTCATGGTCGGACGGCTGCCGTAGCGGTTCCCGGAGGCACGGTGCGGGTGGTCTGCGGGGCGGTCTGCTCGACGGGCGGTCTCGGGCACGGTGCGGCGTCCTGTCCTGTCGTCCACGGGGACGAATCGCGTCCACGGGGATGCGTCGGTCCATGGGTTCGTATGAGGATGTGGCGTCGAGCATAGAACCTGGACAACGTTGTCATATGCGCGAGAGACTGTCCATCGCATACTCCGGACCGTGCCCCCCACAGCGATACCGGACTGCGCCCACCTCTTGGTTTTCTCATGGTTGACGGGGAGATCTGACTCTGATGCACACCGACCTCGTGGCAGCGCTGGACATCGGCGGCACCAAGATCGCCGGAGCGCTGGTGGACGGCCGCGGCGGAATCCTGGTGCGCGCGCAGCGCCCGACGCCCGCGCAGGAGGACGGGGACACCGTGATGCGGGCCGTGGCGGAGGTGCTCGGTGAGCTGGGAGCGTCGCCGCTGTGGGGGCGTGCCACGGTCCTGGGTATCGGCAGCGCGGGCCCGGTGGACGCCTCCGCGGGCACGGTCAGTCCGGTCAACGTGCCCGGCTGGCGGGGCTACCCGCTGGTCGAGCGGGCCCGTGCCGCGGCCGGCGGCCTGCCCGTGGAGCTGATCGGCGACGGTGTGGCGATCGCGGCGGCCGAGCACTGGCAGGGTGCCGCCCGCGGACACGACAACGCGCTGTGCATGGTCGTCTCCACCGGCGTCGGCGGCGGCCTGGTCCTCGACGGGCGGCTGCACCCCGGCCCGACCGGCAACTCCGGCCACATCGGCCACATCAGCGTCGACCTCGACGGCGACCCGTGCCCATGCGGTTCGCGGGGCTGCGTGGAGCGCATCGCGAGCGGCCCGAACATCGCCCGCCGGGCCCTGGACGACGGCTGGCGCCCGGGCCCCGACGGCGACACCTCGGCCGCCGCGGTGGCCGCCGCCGCCCGCGCCGGGGACCCGGTCGCCATGGCCTCCTTCGCCCGCGCCGCCCGCGCCCTGGCCGCGGGCATCGCCGCCACCGCGACCCTGGTCGAGATCGACATCGCGGTGATCGGAGGGGGAGTGGCCAAGGCGGGGGAGGTGCTCCTCGCCCCGCTGCGCCGTGCCCTGGCCGACTACGCCACCCTCTCCTTCGTGCGGCGTCTGACGGTCGCCCCGGCCCAGATGGGCACGGACGCCGGTCTGGTGGGAGCGGCGGCGGCAGCGCTCGCGGCGCGAACGGGCGTGACGGCGGCCGGGGTCTGAAACGGCGGCCGCGGTCCATGATGTGAGCCGTGCGCGTCGGAAGCCGGAGGGGGACTGGTGGTGGCGCAGCAGAGTCCGGCCGGGGGCGGAAACGCCCTGGCGCTCTTCCTGCTGGTGTGGGGAGTCGTGGCCGTCGTGTTCGGCGGCGCACTGGCCTTCGACTGTCGCGGGGCGACACGGCAGAGGTTCCGGCTGAACGGTCGGCCATGGCGGCCGAGAACGTCACGCGACATCAGGCTCGTCCGGACGTTCGGTGGAGCCTTCGCCCTGATCGGCGCCGGGGTGCTCGTCCAAGGCGCGCTGATGCTCGAACCGAGCTCCGGGGTGGAGTGGCAGAAGCTCCCGCGCATCGGCCTGCCGACCTGCGTCGTGACGACATCCCTGGTCGTGCTCGGCATGGTCCTGCAGTGGCGGGCGAACCCGAGCCTGCTGCGGACGGCCTGGTCGGCCGGGGTCACCCAGCGCATCGCGTTGGTGGCGGTCGCCGTTTCGCCGCCGCTGTTCGTCGTGTGCTGGTGGGCGCTGGGACCGGGCCCGCTCAGCGTGGTGCCGGGGCTGGTGGCCGTCGCCGCCTCGCTGGTGCTCTTCCTGGGGCGGAAGCGGCCGGACGCGCACGAGGACCCGCTGGGTGACCTCGGCCCCCTCTGAGAGCCGGACGCGTGCGAGGAGGCGCTCCCGGCGCGTGTTTCGCCGGGGAACGCCTCCTCGGCCGGCTCAGCACATCAGGCGGGCGTCCGCCCAGTCCGCGTGGTCGGAGTCGATGCCGTCGCCGCCGTCCGTGACGACGAGGCGGACCACCTGCGCGCCGGTC
Organism: Streptomyces sp. NPDC001231; assembly: GCF_042896885.1. NCBI lineage: Bacteria > Bacillati > Actinomycetota > Actinomycetes > Kitasatosporales > Streptomycetaceae > Streptomyces > Streptomyces sp. NPDC001231. Next base: position 125,576 of record NZ_JBIAXS010000015.1, on the reverse strand, counting down.
ACGTCGGCCGACAGGGGCCGCGCGCCCATCGAGTTGGTGAGGACCCCGGTGGCGGCGGCCTTCCTGCCGTCCGCCCAGATCTCGAACGCGACCGTGCCCTTGCCGTTCTTCTCGTCGTCGACGCCGACGTCGGCGGTGACCGTCCGGCAGGTCCCGCCGGTGTAGAACTCGACGGCGCTCTCCGCGTGGACGCCGAGCCCCTTGGCGTACACGACCCCGCCGAGGGTGATCGGGTGACCGTCACCGGCGGCGCTCTCGCCGTTGCTGGTGTCGCGTTCCACCGGGCCGTAGCCGTTGGTGGCCGAGAGCCAGGGAAGGTCACTGAGGTACGACGTCCCGGCGGGCGGCCGCACCACCACGCCGGCGGCGAAGGCCAGGGCGCTGTCGGCGCGGGCGCCGCCGGGGGAGCGGTGACTCGCCTGAAGCGTCAGGTCGTACGACCCCGTCGGCGTTCCGGCCGGTGCGGTGACCGTCCAGCGGGTGCGCAGCGCCTTGCCCGTCGGTACCGACCCGGCGTGGGTCGCGGACTCGGGCCGTACCGTCCAGCCCTCGGGGCCGGTCAGGGACACGGAGACCTGCGTGGCCGGCGTACGGCCCAGGTCGGTGACGGTCGTGGTCAGCGTCGCCGGCTTGCCCGCCTCCAGCAACGGGGCGCCGTCCAGGCCGAGTTCGACGGCGGGCGGGTTCGCGGCCCAGCGGCGGTCGGGGAAGACCCGGACCAGGACGGTGCCGTGGGCCGGAACGGTCGCCGAGATCGTGCCCGCGGTGTTGTAGGAGCGGTGCCGCCACAGATCGCGCAGGGTGTAGGCGGCGGCGTCGGGCAGCCCCACGGCCCGCGCGGAGGTGGCGACGCGCTGCGGGCTGCCGGTCTCGTTGAACAGGGCGACGGCGCGGCTGCCGTCCTTCATCTCCTTGGCCACGACCCAGCGCCCGCCCTCGGAGGAGACGACGGCGCCTTGCTTGCCCAGCGGGTCCTGGTCGACGGCGATGACCTCCTTGTTGGCCAGGATGTCGAAGGTCGCCCCGGAGGCCTTGCGCAGGTCCGAGCCGATGAGGAGGGGCGCGGCCATCACGGACCACATCGAGAAGTGGGTGCGGTACTCGGTGTCCGTCATGCCGCCGTTGCCGACCTCCAGCATGTCGGGGTCGTTCCAGTGGCCCGGACCGGCGTACGGGGCGAGCGGCAGGTTCTGCTTCAGGATCGACAGCATCGAGCCCCAGCTGTCGCTGATGTCACCGGTCGTGCGCCACAGGTGCCCGACGTCGGAGGCCCATTCCCAGGGCTTGTTCTCGCCCCATTCGCAGAGGCTGTAGACGATGGGCCGGCCGGTCGCCTTCAGCGCGTCCCGCATGGTGGTGTACCGCAGCCTGGCGTCCACTCCCTGGTTGTTGCAGTTGTCGTACTTGAGGTAGTCCACGCCCCAGTCGGCGAACTGCTGGGCGTCGCTGTACTCGTGGCCGAGCGCGCCGGGGAATCCGGCGCTGTTGCACGTCTTGGTGCCGGCGCTGGTGTAGATGCCCAGCTTGAGTCCCTTGGCGTGCACGTAGTCCGCGACAGCCTTGATGCCGTCCGGGAACCGGACCGGGTCGGGCACGAGCTTGCCGTTCGCGTCGCGGGCGGGCAGGGCCCAGCAGTCGTCGAGGTTGACGTACTGGTACCCGGCGTCCTTCAGCCCCTTGGCGACGAAGAGGTCGGCGATGCCCTTGACCATGGACTCGTCGAACTCGGCCCGGCAGTGCGTGGAGTTCCAGTTGTTGAAGCCCATCGGAGGGGTGAGGGCGAGCCCGTCGGACCGCGTGGGCGTGACGGAGAACCGAGCGGGGGCCGCTGCGGCGGGCGCGGCGACGGCCGGGACGGCGAGTCCCGTGGTGCACAGCAGTCCTGCGGCCAGAGCCCCGACCACTGTGCGGCGGGCGGTGCGCGTGTGCGGGTGACGCATGAGAACGCTCCTCCGAACTCGCGAAAGATGGGATGACATCATGTCCGCGTCATCGGTGCGCGGTTATGGTAGGAGCTGTCGGACTCTGTTGGAAGAGAAGCGGTAACGGTTGTTCGATATCCCGTCAGAACCCTTGACTCCATGGCTGGTTGGCGGTGAGATCCAACCCTCTCGTTCGGTTGTGTTGGGTGCACCCCGAGGAGGGGGATATGGCGCAGTCATCGTTCAACCGACTCATCCCGCCGACAGATGAAGCAGGACATCCGATCTCCCGGCGCAATGTTCTGCGGGGTGCGGCCGTCGGAGCGGGCATGGTCACACTTCCCGCCCTGCTGTCCGCCTGCGGTTCCGGACCCGGTGGAGGCAAGAACGAGGTAAGCGTCGGGTCGAACGCCTCGGACGCGGTACCGAAGAAGGCGTACGCGGCGGCGTTCGACGCCTACCGGAAGCAGTCCGGCAAGAAGGTCAAGGTCAACACCAAGGACCACAACGACTTCCAGGAGAACATCAACCGGTATCTCCAGGGCCGGCCCGACGACGTCTTCATGTGGTTCGCCGGGTACCGCATGCAGTACTTCGCGGAGAAGGGGCTGCTGACCGACATCAGCGACGTGTGGTCGTCCTTCTCCGGGTTCTCCGACGCCCTCAAGGCGCAGTCGACGCACGACGGCCGGCAGTTCTTCGTGCCGTACTACTACTATCCGTGGGCCGTCTTCCACCGGACGAGCCTGTTCCGGCAGAAGGGCTACCAACAGCCCAAGACCTGGGACCAGTTCATCGCGCTGGCCAAGCAGATGTCCAAGGACGGCACCCCGGTCGCCTTCAGCGACAAGGACGGCTGGCCCGCCATGGGCACCTTCGACTACATCAACCTGCGCCTGAACGGATACGACTTCCACAAGTCCCTGATGGCGGGCCAGGAGGCGTGGACCGACAGCCGGGTGAAGAAGGTCTTCGACACCTGGCGCGAACTCATGCCGTACTACCAGAAGGGCGCCCTCGGCCGGACCTGGGAGGAGGCCGGGCAGAGCCTTCAGCAGCGCAGGACGGGCATGGCCGTCTTCGGCATGCCGCACCCCGGCAGCCAGTTCCCGGACAACGAGCGCGACGACATCGACTTCTTCGCGTTCCCCGAGATCGACCCGCAGTACGGCCAGGACGCCGTGGAGGCGCCCATCGACGGCTTCCTCGTAGCGAAGAAGTCCAAGAACGTCGCCGCCGCCAAGGACCTGCTCAAGTGGCTCGGCACACCGAAGGCCGAGGACATCTACCTCCAGTACGACCCGAACAACGTGGCCGTCAACTCCGGCGCCGACACCTCCAAGTACAGCGCCCTGCAGAAGAAGTCCGCCGAACTCGTCTCCGGCGCCCGGCAGATCTCGCAGTTCCTTGACCGCGACACCCGCCCCGACTTCGCCTCCACCGTGATGATCCAGGCGATCCAGGACTTCATCGGCGACCCGAAGGACGTCGACGGGCTGTGCAACAGCATCGAACGGCAGAAGAAGACCATCTTCTCGCAGCCCGTCGGCTGATCACTGGGGGGACATCTTCCGTGGCGCTCACCTCCCCGCGGCGCGCCGGACGGCCACGGCTGCGCCGGTTCACCGGCCGCGACCTCGCCGTCCTCGTCGTGCTGCTCGGCATACCGGTGCTGCTCGACGTCGCCATCGTCTGGGGTCCGACGCTGGCCTCCATCGGACTGTCCTTCACCTCCTGGGACGGCATCGGGGACATCCACTGGGCCGGCGGCGAGAACTACCGGAACCTCGCGGAGAACTACCCGCCGTTCTGGCCCGCGGTCCGCCACAACGTCCTCTGGCTGCTCTTCCTCGGACTGATCGCGACGCCGTTCGGACTGTTCCTGGCCGTCCTCATCGACCGGGGAGTCCGCTTCAGCCGCTTCTACCAGTCCGTGCTCTACCTGCCGGTGGTGCTCTCCCTGGCCATCGTCGGCTTCATCGCCCAACTGCTGCTGGGCACCGACCAGGGCGCGGTCAACACCCTCCTCGGCAACCACACCGACCCCGTCGACTGGCTCGGCGACTCCCGCATCAACATCTGGATGATGATGATCGCGGCGAGCTGGCGGCACGTCGGCTACGTCATGATCCTGTACCTGGCCGGCCTGAAGTCCGTCGACCCGGCGCTGAAGGAGGCGGCGGCGATCGACGGGGCGAACGAACGCCAGACGTTCTTCCGCGTGGTCCTGCCGACCCTGCGCCCGGTGAACGTCGTGGTCGGCGTCATCACGGTCATCGAGGCGCTGCGCGCCTTCGACATCGTCTACGCGGTCAACAAGGGCCGCAACGGCCTGGAACTGCTGTCGGTGCTGATCACAGACAACATCATCGGCGAGGCGAGCCGCATCGGCTTCGGCTCCGCCATCGCCGTGGTCCTGCTCACCGTGTCCCTGGGGGGCATCGTGACGTTCCTGGTCCAAGAGCTGCGAGGGGCCCGCGACCGATGACGGCAGCCATCCGCACCACCGCGTCCGTACACCGCCCGGCGCCGACGCCCGCACCGCCGGCGGGGCCCCGGCGGCGGGGCCGCTGGGGCGTGCAGATCTTCCTGGCGGCGGTGTCGCTGGCGTTCGTCGCCCCGCTGCTGCTCGCCGTCTACGCCTCCCTGCGCCCCTACCAGGACACGGCGCAGAACGGCTACTTCTCCTGGCCCAGCCATCTGTCCTTCGCGTACTACCGCCAGGCCTACACCGAGTCCGGCATGGGCGGGTACTTCGTCAACACGCTGATCATCGCGGTGCCCGCGGTGGTCGTCACGCTGTTCCTGGCGGCGTTCGTGGCGTTCGCGGTCTCGCGCCTGAGACTGCGCGGCGGCCTCGTCCTGCTGATGTTCTTCACGGCGGGCAACCTGCTCCCGCAGCAGGTGATCGTCACGCCCCTCTACGTCCTGTTCAACAGGATCCCGTTGCCGTGGTGGATGTCCGACTCACTGACGATGTACGACTCCTACTGGGCCGTCATCGTCGTCAACATCGGCTTCCAGCTGGGCTTCTGCGTCTTCGTGCTGGCCAACTTCATGCGCACGCTGCCCCAGGAGATCCTGGAGGCGGCGATCGTCGACGGCGCCGGCGTGTGGACCCGGTTCTGGCGCATCACGCTGCCGCTGTGCCGCCCGGCCCTCGCGGCCCTGGCCACCCTCGAGTTCACCTGGGTCTACAACGACTTCCTCTGGGCCCTGATCTTCATCTCCGACCCCGGCAAGCTCCCGATCACCTCCTCCCTGAACAACCTGCGCGGACAGTTTTTTACGGACTACAACCTGCTGGCGGCCGGATCGGTCCTGGTGGCCCTTCCGACGATCGTGGTCTTCCTGCTCCTGCAACGCCACTTCATCGCGGGACTGACGCTGGGGTCGACGAAGGGGTGAGTGCTCCCGTCGGGTGCACGAGCGTGACCCGCGGTCGGTCGGCGCAGTTGAGCCGAGCATGAAGAAGCGCAGCATGCTCGCCCTCGCGTCCCTGGCCACCGGATTCGTCGTGGCCGCCGTCACTCCGTCGCACGCAGTCGACCACGACCGGCTCGGTGACCGGAGCGTGAAGGACATCGTGGGCACCGTCGACCAGGTCGTCGATCAGGAAGGCCTCACGACGAACGACGAGGCGCCCGGGCGTCACCACGGCTGACGTCCGTCGGCCCGGCGCGGCGCCGGCGCCCCCGTCGCGGGGGTACCGGCGCCGTCCTGTGGGCAGCCCTCAACTGGGGCTGGTTTCCGTGGCAGGGTGGAGCGGGCAAGCCACAGGGGGCCGACAGCAGAGGGGGACCCGTGATCGTCTGGATCAACGGCGCTTTCGGTGCGGGGAAGACGACCACCGCACGGGAACTGATCGAACTGATCCCGAACAGTACGCTCTTCGACCCCGAGGTCATCGGCGGTGCGCTGACGTATCTGCTGCCGCCCAAACACCTCGCCGAGGTCGGCGACTACCAGGATCTGCCGATCTGGCGGCGCATGGTGATCGACACGGCGGCCGCGATGCTCGCCGAGCTGGGCGGAACCCTCGTGGTGCCCATGACCCTGCTGCGCCAGGAGCACCGCGACGAGATCTTCGGTGGGCTCGCCGCCCGCCGCATCGCCGTGCGGCACGTACTCCTCGCCCCGGCCGAAACGATCCTGCGGGAGCGGATAGCCCACCGGGAGGTCCCGCCCGACCTGCCCGACGGCGAGATACGCATCCGCCAGTGGGCCTACGACCACATCGAGCCCTACCGGACCGCGCTGGCCTCCTGGCTCACCGCCGACGCCCACCCCGTCGACACCAGCGCCCTCACCCCGCACGAGACGGCCGTCCGCGTCGTCGAGGCCGTCAGCAGCGGTGCCGTGCCCGTCTGCGACATCGTGCAGACCCCGGAGCCCACGGCTGAGACGGTCGCCTCCGGGGTGCTCCTGTTCGACGAACGGGACCGCGTGCTGCTCGTCGACCCCACCTACAAGCCCGGCTGGGAGTTCCCCGGCGGTGTCGTCGAACCCGGCGAGGCACCGGCCCGTGCGGGAATGCGCGAGGTCGCCGAGGAGACGGGGGTGCGGCTGGACGACGTGCCCCGGCTGCTCGTCGTCGACTGGGAGCCGCCCGCGCCCCCCGCCTTCGGCGGTCTGCGCTTCCTCTTCGACGGCGGCCGGCTGGACTCAGCGGCGGCCCGGCGCCTGCTGCTGCCCGGACCCGAACTGCGCGCCTGCCGCTTCGTCACCGAGCGGGAGGCCGCCGACCTGCTCCCACCCGTCCGCTACGCCCGGCTGCGCTGGGCGCTGCGGGCCCGCGAGCGCGGGGCGGCGGTGTACCTGGAGGCCGGCGTCCCGGTCGGCTGACGCCCGTGCCTAAGCGGAACGCATGGAATGCACCGAATGCGTGAGGCTGTCGCCGACTCCTTGCAGTTCCTCGTACGGATAGGGGGTCAGCCTGCTCTCCTTGCGCAGGCGGTCGTGGAAGGCGTTCAGGCGCGCGGCGATCGGCGCGTGACGGGTCAGCAGCGCCGCGGCCGCCGCCGGGACGCCCTCGGGCCGCGCGCCTTCGGCGCAGGCGCGGACGAAGGCCCGGCGTTCCTCCAGGTCGTATGTGTACAGGGCGTTGACCAGCCAGTTCACCAGGTGCGTGACGGTGTAGGCGCGGTCGTAGCCGCGGTGCCGGCCGAAGAACTCGCGCTCCCGCACGGTGAGCCGGAACCGGTCGCTCAGCGCGAGACCGAAGTCGGAGAGGTACAGCCGGGTGCCGTCGGTGAGGATGTTGTGGAAATGCGCGTCCAGGTGCAGCAGCCGGTGCTCGTGCAGGAATGCGGTGAGGGCCTCAAGGCCGGCTTCGACGAACTCGCACGCGCTGTCCGCCGCGTCGCCGCGCAGCCGGGCGGCGTACCAGTCGTCCACGGTGTACGGCACGTACTCGAGGAACAGGACCAGGCTCGCGGTGGCCGTGCGCAGGGCCTCGATGCGGTGCTCCACCTGCGGGGCGCCGCCCCAGTAGGCGACGGTCCGCTCCACGTCGGCCAGCAGTTCCGGCAGCGGTCCGGGCGTGTCGGGCAGCGCCCGCCAGTGGTGCAGCAGGGGGAAGCCGGGGAAGCGACCGGAGAACACCCAGTTCGTCGTCATGCGGTGCGCGGCGAGCTCCCGCCACGCGCCGAGTCCGGGGCTGCCGATGCCGTAGTGGAAGTAGGGCGGCAGGTCGAAGAGGTTCGCGGTCGACCGCAGGTGGTCGGTGTGCCGTTCGACGTCGGTCAGGCGCACGTACTTGACGAAGACCTGTCGGCCGTCCACGTCGACGATCGCGGAACGGCCGCCGATCCCGGTGCCGAACGGCTTGCCGCCCGCCAGGAGTTCAGCGAGTTCGCCGTCGCTGAGGAGCGAGAGGGTGGTCGCGACGTCGGTGTGCGCCGCGATGCGGGTGGAGAGGGTCATGATCCCATCCTCAGCCGGACGCCGGGCGCTCGTCGGCCCCTTTTGCCTCGGGAGCGGCACATCGTGGCACGGGAGTTGAACGCCGAGGCCGTCGTGAGTGCGTCCGCGGTCCAGGATCCCGCCGTACGGCGAAGGACCTGGGCCGCGGACGGAGCGAGGGTCAGCCCGCCGCGTAGTTGCGCAGGAACAGGGCCTCCGCCACCGACAGGCGCTCCAGCTCCTCGGGGGAGACGCTCTCGTTCAGGGCGTGGATCTGTGCCTCCGGCTCGCTCAGGCCGATCAGCAGGATCTCGGCCTGCGGGTAGAGCGCGGCGAGGGTGTTGCACAGCGGGATGGAGCCGCCCTGACCGGCGTACTGCATGTCCTGACCGGGGTAGGCGACCGCCATCGCGTCGGCCATCGCCCGGTAGGCCGGGCTGGTGGTGTCGGCACGGAAGGCCTGGCCCTGGCCGATCTGCTCGGTGCGCACCCGGGCGCCCCACGGCGTGTGGGCCTCCAGGTGGGCCTGGAGCAGCTTGGTCGCCTCGCCCGCGTCGACGCCCGGCGGCACCCGCAGGCTGACCAGGGCGCGGGCGCCGGCCTGCACGGACGGGGTGGCGCCGACGACCGGCGGGCAGTCGATGCCGAGCACGGTGACGGCCGGGCGGGCCCAGATGCGGTCGGCGACCGTGCCGGAGCCGATCAGCTCCACGCCCTCCAGCACCTTGGCGTCCTTGCGGAACTGCTCCTCCTCGTAGGCCAGGCCGTCCCAGACGGAGTCGCCGGACAGGCCGTCGACGGTCGTCGAGCCGTCCTCGGCGCGCAGCGAGTCCAGGACTCGGATCAGCGCGGCGAGCGCGTCCGGGGCGGCACCGCCGAACTGGCCGGAGTGCAGGTTGCCTTCGAGGGTGTCGACCTGGATTCGGACCAGGGTCATGCCGCGCAGGGTGCTGGTGACGGTGGGCAGATCGACGCGGAAGTTGCCGGTGTCGCCGATCACGATGGTGTCGGCCGTCAGGAGTTCGGGGTGCTCCTCGGCGTAGCGCTCCAGGCCGCCGGTGCCCTGTTCCTCGGAGCCTTCGGCTATCACCTTGACGTTGACCGGGACGCCGCCGTCGGCCTTCAGGGCGCGCAGGGCGAGCAGGTGCATGATGAGGCCGCCCTTGCAGTCGGCGGCGCCGCGCCCGTACCAGCGGCCGTCGCGCTCGGTCAGCTCGAAGGGCGGGCTGGTCCAGCCGGCCTCGTCCAGCGGCGGCTGCACGTCGTAGTGGGCGTAGAGCAGGACCGTCTTCGCGCTCTCCGGGCCGGGCAGGTAGCCGTACACCGACTGGGTGCCGTCCGGGGTGTCGAGCAGGGCCACGTCCGTGAAGCCCTCGGCGCGCAGCGCGTCGGCGATCCAGTTCGCGGCGCCCTCGCTCTCGCTCTTCGGGTACTGGTCGAAGTCCGCCACCGACTGGAAGGCCACCAGCTCGGCGAGTTCCGCCCGCGCCCTGGGCATGAGGGAGGCGACGGTCTCGGCGACCGGATTCGACGACATGGGCACGCTCCTTGTAGGTGCGAAGGCGCACTCGTGAGTACCCAGAGTGATACTTGCGAGCACTTCTGTATTCCGGATGATCGTGTCAGCGTAGGCGCGACCCGGTGTACGGGGCACGTACGCTGCTGATCCTCCCACAGCGGCCCACTGCCGGGGCCGCCGTAGGATGCGGGAGACAGCAGCGGCAGGCGGCTTGGATCGGGAGCGGTAGACCATCGTGAGCAGCGAGAACTCTTCGGCGGACGACGTGCAGCAGGTGTGGGACGTCGTCGTGGTGGGCGCGGGACCCGCGGGGGCCTCGGCCGCCTACGCGGCGGCGGTCGCGGGGCGGCGCGTGCTGTTGCTGGAGAAGGCGGAGCTGCCCCGGTACAAGACGTGCGGCGGCGGGATCATCGGCCCCTCGCGCGACTCGCTGCCGCCCGGCTTCGAGCTCCCGCTGAAGGACCGCGTGCACGCGGTGACCTTCTCCCACAACGGCCGCTTCACCCGCACCCGCCGCTCCAAGCAGATGCTGTTCGGGCTGATCAACCGGCCCGAGTTCGACCAGCAGTTGGTCGAGCACGCGCAGAAGGCGGGCGCCCAGCTGCGGACCGGCGCCGCGGTCTCCCGGGTCGAGCAGCACGGTTCGGCGGTGCCGGACCGGCGTACGGTCGCCGTGGTGCTCCAGGGCGGTGAGACGGTGCTCGCGCGCGCGGTGGTCGGCGCCGACGGCAGCGCCGGCCGGATAGGAGCGCATGTCGGGGTGAAGCTGGACCAGGTGGACCTCGGCCTGGAGGCGGAGATCCCGGTGCCCGAGACCGTCGCCGAGGACTGGCGCGGGAGGGTGCTCATCGACTGGGGCCCGATGCCCGGCAGTTACGGCTGGGTCTTTCCCAAGGCGGACACGCTGACCGTCGGGGTGATCTCGGCGCGCGGCGAAGGCGCCGCCACCAAGCGGTACTTGGAGGACTTCATCGCCCGGCTGGGCCTGGCGGGGTTCGAACCGAGCATTTCCTCGGGGCATCTGACCCGCTGTCGCGCGGAGGACTCGCCGCTCTCGCGCGGGCGGGTGCTGGTGTGCGGGGACGCGGCCGGACTCCTCGAGCCGTGGACGCGCGAGGGCATCTCCTTCGCGCTCAGGTCCGGGCGGCTCGCGGGGGAGTGGGCGGTGCGCGTCGCCGAGGCACACGACGCGGTGGACACACGGCGGCAGGCCCTGAACTACGCGTTCGCGATCAAGGCGGGTCTGGGCGTGGAGATGGCCGTCGGCAAGCGGATGCTCGCGGTCTTCGAGCGCCGGCCGGGGATCTTCCACGCCGTCCTGACCGGCTTCCGGCCCGCCTGGAAGGCGTTCAAGGACATCACGCGGGGCTCCACCTCGCTCGGCGAGATCGTCCGCACCCATCCCATGGCCCACCGCGCCCTGACCGCGCTGGACCGGCGGCCGGCCCCGCCCGCGGCCGAGGACCCGGTCAGTTCCTGACCGTGATGCGGAAGACCGGGTGGTCGGGGGCGGACGCGGTGATCTCCTCGTCGGAGGACTTCGCCGTCACGCCCTTGAAGTACCCGTCGACCTGCCAGCCCCACCTCTCCAGGTAGGTGCGCAGGATCGGGAGCTTCTCCGCGTCGGGCAGCTCCACCGCGGTGAACTCGCGGACCTTGCGCCCGACGCGCAGTTCCCCGCCGCCCGCCGCGCGCATGTTGCGCACCCACTGGGAGTGGCCGCGCGCCGAGACGAGGTACCGCCCGCCCTCGTACGTGTGCGGGTTGACCGGAATGCGCTGCGGTTCGCCGCTCTTGCGACCGCGGACCGACAGCTCGGCCGAGCCCGCGAGGCTCAGCCCGTGGCGGGCCAGCCAGCCGATGACGCCGTTGAGGCGGACGGCCATCGGGCTGCCCTTGAGGTAGTACGGCGACGAGGAGGATGAAGAAGAAGACATGACGACCCCCACGGGTTCGGGAGAGCAGTGCTCTCGCTCCACGAACAGTGTGGGGTGGATCGGTGATCCAAAGCAAGAGCACTGCTCTTTTTTGTGTGCAGTGCTCTTAACTCATGGAACACTGGTCCGCATGAGCACCGCACAGGGAGCCCGCGCCCGGGCCAGGACGGAGATCACCGCGGCGATCAAGGACGAGGCCCGCAGACAGCTCGCGGCCGAGGGCGCCGCGAAACTCTCGCTGCGTGCCGTGGCCCGCGAACTCGGTATGGTCTCCTCCGCGCTGTACCGGTACTTCCCGAGCCGTGACGACCTGCTGACCGCGCTCATCATCGACGCCTACGACTCCGTGGGCGAGGCCGCGGAGGCCGCGAACGCGGACGTGTCCGGCGCCGAGCCCCTGGCCCGCTGGACCGCCGTGTGCGAGGCGGTGCGCGGGTGGGCGCTCACGCACCCGCACGAGTACGCCCTCATCTACGGCTCCCCCGTGCCCGGCTACACCGCCCCGATGACGACCGTCCCGGCCGCGGCCCGCGTCGGTCTGGTCCTCATCGGCATCGTGCGCGAGGCCCACGAGCGCCACGGATTGACCGGGCCGCCGCTCCCCGCCGAGCTGCGGGGCGAGGCCGAGCGGATGACCGCGGACCTCGCGCCCGGTCTGCCGCCCGAGGTGGGGGCCGCGCTCGTCGCCGCGTGGGCGCAGCTCTTCGGGCTGGTCGGGTTCGAGCTGTTCGGACAGTTCAACCGGGTGGTGGAGGACCGCGAGCCGTTCTTCCGGCACGCGGTGGTCCGGCTCGCGCACGGGATCGGCCTGGGAACCTGACCGCCGCCGTCACCGGCCGCGCACCCGCGAGGGCGCGCGCGTCCCGGCGTCCGCGACGCGTACTCCCCGGGAAGTACGTGTGATCACCTCGCCCGGCTGACGCCCCCGGTGGCGTCGGCCGTCTAGCGTGGCGGTCATGACGGAGCAGCGCGTACGCCGGGGCGGCCCGCCGCAGTGGTGGCGGCACGGCCCCCCGTGGTGGCACCGCGCCTACGAGGAGGAGGCGCCCCGCCGTCACTGGCCATGGCTCTCCACCGCGCTGTTCACCGCCTTCGCGCTCGTCGGCACGCACTTCTCGGCCCGCAACCAGCACGGCCACCGGGAGCCCCTGGACGCCTACGGGCTCGCGCTGCTCCTCGTGACCTCGGGGCTGCTGCTGTGGCGCAAGCGGTATCCGGCGTTCGTGGTGTTCGGCACTGCGGCGACCACCCTCGTCTACTACGCCTTCGGATACCCGTACGGACCCGTGTTCCTGGCCGTCGCCGTCAGCTGCTTCAGCGCCGTCGTCGCCGGGCACCGCAGGGCCGCGTGGGCGTCGGTGGGCCTGCTGTGGGCCGGGCACGCGCTGATCGCGCTCTGGCTGTACCGGTGGCTGCCGCCCCCCGGTGACACCGCCTCCTCCTGGGGGCAGGAACTGGCCATCGCCACCTGGGTGGTGGCCGTCGTCGCGGTCTCGGAGCTGGCCCGTGTGCGCCGCGAGCAGTGGGTCAAGGAACGCGCCGAGCGCGCCCAGGCCGCCCGGCGGCGGGCCGACGAGGAACGGCTGCGGATCGCCCGTGAACTGCACGACGTCCTCGCCCACAGCATCTCCGTCATCAACGTCCAGGCGGGCGTCGGCCTGGCCCTGCTCGACACCGACCCTGAGCAGGCGCGTACGGCGCTGACCACCATCAAGGCCGCCAGCAAGGAGGCGCTGGGGGAGGTGCGTCAGGTGCTCGACACCCTGCGCACCCCCGGCGACGCCCCGCGTGCCCCCGCACCCGGCCTCGGCCGGCTGTCCGAGCTGGTGGACCAGGCGGCGACCGCCGGCCTCACCGTCGAGGTCCACGGGGCGCCACCCCGGCTGCCGCCCGGCACGGACCTCGCCGCCTTCCGTATCGTCCAGGAGGCGCTCACCAACGTCGTACGCCACTCGGGGTCACGGCACGCACGCGTCCGTCTCGACCACGACCGCCGCGCGCTGCGGCTGCGCATCGACGACGACGGGCCCGCGACCGGGGCGGACGCCGGCGGCGGCGGCAACGGCCTGGCCGGGATGCGTGAGCGTGCCGCCGCCCTCGGTGGCACCATCGACGCGGGAGCGCGCCCCGACGGCGGCTGGCGGGTGCTCGCCGTACTGCCCCTGACGACCGAGGAGGAGAACCGGTGATCCGGGTACTGCTGGCCGACGACCAGTCGCTGGTGCGGGCCGGCTTCAAGGCGCTGCTCGACGCCCAGCCGGACATCGAGGTCGCCGGGGAGGCCGCGGACGGGGAGGAGGCGCTGCGCAAGGTGCGCGACCTGAGCCCCGACGTGGTGCTCATGGACATACGCATGCCGCTGCTCGACGGACTGGCAGCGACCCGCCGCATCACCGGCGAGCCGCGGCTGAACGACGTCAAGGTGGTCATGCTCACCACCTTCGAACTCGACGAGTACGTCTTCGAGGCGATCCGCTCGGGCGCCTCCGGCTTCCTGGTCAAGGACACCGAACCCGACGAACTCCTGCGCGCGGTACGGGCGGTGGTCGGCGGCGACGCCCTGCTGTCCCCCGGAGTGACGCGCCGCCTGATCGCCGAGTTCGCCGCCCGCTCCAAGGAACCGGCGGCCGCCGACGCCCTCGCGCGGCTCACCGAACGCGAACGCGAGGTGATGGCCCTGGTCGGCATCGGCCTGTCCAACGAGGAGATCGCCCGCCGGCTGGTCGTCAGCCCCCTCACCGCCAAGACCCACGTCAGCCGCACCATGGTGAAGCTCGGCGCCCGCGACCGCGCCCAACTGGTCGTCCTGGCCTACGAGTCGGGCCTGGTGCGACCGGGCTGGCTGGGCTGAGAAGCCTGCCGGAAACGCATCAGCACGCCGACGACCCGGACGGTGAAGACGACCGGCGCGAGCACCAGGCCGGCCCACAGGAGCACCGTGGAGACGACCCGCGGCAGGTCGAACAGCAGCACCGGGCCGGCCACGGCCCCGAACACCACCGCCGCCGCGAACGTCGCGCTGCACAGCGCGTACATGATCTCGACGGTCATCGCGTCCCGCTCGGCCTGACTCCGCCGTCCCCCGTGAGCCTTCATGGCGGGAGTCAAACAGCCGTGTGCCCGGCGGGCAAGAGCGGCGCGGCGAGGCTCAGACGATGCCCGACGTCTCCTGCCACAGCGCGGCGAGGGAGCGGTCTCCCGTCACGTTCGGCACCGGGACGCGGTTCCACAGGGCGAGGTACAACTGGTCAGCCGGGCCCGAGAGTTCGATGTCGCAGGCGGTGGACGCGGTCCGGGTGGTGACCGGTGGTTCGCCGGACAGGCGCACGGTCCACACCGCGTCCGCGTCCGTGGCGCGCACCCGCAGGACCCGCGGTTCGCGGCTGCGGACCCGGCTGCGGGAGCGGGCGTGGAAGCCGCGCAGCAGCTCGTCGATGCCGTCCACGGCGAAGGCCGTGCCGAGCGTGTCCGGGGTGCCGCCGCGCGCGGCCTCGGCATCGTGGCGGTGGACCGCCGTCTCGTGTGCCTGCCGCCGGGTCCAGAAAGCCAGCGGGGACGGGGACGGCGCCGGGTGGAACGTCCAGCACTCCACGTCGGCGGGCGCCGCGGCCAGCGTCTCGACGAGCAGGCGGTGACCGGCCCGGTACCAGGCCACCAGCGCGGCGCCGTCCAGATCCGGCGGATCGCCCATCGGGCGCGGTGACGTGCGGGCGTCGGCGACGATGCCGGCGGCCCACCGGTGCACCACGCCCGTGTGCCGCAGCAGGTCCCGTACCCGCCACCCCGGGCAGGTCGGCACCGCGGCGTCGGGCCCCGCCTGCTCGGCGGCGGCCGCCAGCAGGGTGCCGTGGCGGTCCAGTGCGTGAAGGTGCGCGGCGGTCTCCATGCCAGGAGTCTGCCGGACGCGGCCCGGCTCCGGGGAGAGCCGCGGGACGTGGCCCGGCTCCGGGGAGAGCCGCCTCCGGCACCGGACCGGCGTAGGCCGCGTTGCGGTACTCCATTCGGCGGGTTGGGCTGGAAGGTGACTCATTGCCCACGTTCCGGACGGCGATCATGACGATGTCCCCCTTCGGCGCCTCCTTCGGCGGCCCGGACCCGTTCTCCGAGATCCTCAACCGCTTCTTCGGCATGACGCCGGGCGCGGCGCCCCCGCAGGTGCAGCGTGTGCCGATCGGACGGCTGCTGACCGACTCCGCGCGCGAGCTGATCAACCAGGCCACCGGGCGGGCGGCCGAGGACGGCAGCTCCGACCTGGACACCGAGCACCTGCTCTGGGCGTGCACCCAGGTGGAGCCGGCCCGCGGTCTGCTCGCCCAGGCCGGAGCCGACCCGGACCGGCTCGGCGCGGCCCTCGCCGAGGCGCTGCCCGGCGAGAGCGGCACCCCCTCCGCGCAGCCCGGACTGACCCCGGCCGCCAAGCGGGTGCTGCTGCGCGCCTACGAGCACTCCCGCGCGGCCGGAGTGTCGTACATCGGCCCCGAGCACATCCTCGGCGCGCTGCTGGACACCCCGGGCGCCGCGGCTGCGCGTGCCCTGAGCGCCCACGGCATCGAGGCGGACCAGCTGCGCCGCAGCGCCGACACGGCGTCCCGCCCCGACACCGCGCCCGGCGGGACCGAGCCCCCGAGCGATACCCCGACCCTGGACCAGTACGGGCGCGACCTGACCGAGGAGGCGAGGGCCGCGAAGCTGGACCCGGTGGTGGGGCGGGCCATGGAGATCGAGCAGACCGTCGAGGTCCTCTCCCGCCGCACGAAGAACAACCCCGTCCTGATCGGCGAGCCGGGCGTCGGCAAGACCGCCATCGTCGAGGGGCTGGCCCAGCGGATCGTCAACGGGGACGTGCCGAAGACCCTGGAGAACAAGCGAGTGGTCGCCCTGGACCTCACCGGACTGGTGGCGGGCGCCCAGTACCGGGGGCAGTTCGAGGAGCGGCTGAAGAACGTCATCGACGAGGTCAAGGCGGCCTCCGAGTCGACGATCCTGTTCCTGGACGAACTGCACACCGTCGTCGGCGCCGGAGCCACCGGCGAGGGCTCCATGGACGCGGGCAACATCCTCAAACCGGCCCTCGCCCGCGGTGAGCTGCACGTCGTCGGAGCCACTACCCTCGACGAGTACCGGCGGTACGTGGAGAAGGACGCCGCCCTGGAGCGCCGCTTCCAGCCCGTCATGGTGCCCGAGCCGAGTGTCGAGGAGACCGTGCAGATCCTGGAGGGTCTGCGCGACTCCTACGAGGCCCACCACCAGGTCCGCTACAGCGACGACGCCCTCGTCGCCGCGGCGGAGCTGTCGGACCGCTACGTCACCGACCGGTTCCTGCCCGACAAGGCCATCGACCTGGTCGACCAGGCCGGCGCCCGGGTGCGCCTGCGGTCCCTGGGCCGGTCCACCGAGGTCATCGAGCGCGAGGACCGGCTGGCCAAGCTGCGCCGCGAGAAGGACCAGGCCGTCGCCGCCGAGGACTTCGAACGGGCCTCCGGGCTCAAGGACCGGATCGCCGAGGTGGAGACGGAGCTGGAGGGCCTGGTCGAGCGCCGCGAGGGCGTGCTGGAGGTGACCGTCGACGACATCGCCGACGTACTGTCCCGGCGCACCGGCATCCCCGTCTCCCAGCTGACCGAGAGCGAGAAGGCACGGCTGCTGAAGCTGGAGGAGGCGCTGCACTCCCGGGTCGTCGGCCAGGACGAGGCCGTCACCGCGATCGCGCAGGCGGTGCGCCGCAGCCGCGCCGGCATGGGCGACCCCAACCGGCCCGTGGGCTCCTTCCTGTTCCTCGGCCCCACCGGCGTCGGCAAGACCGAACTGGCCAAGGCACTCGCCGAGTTGCTGTTCGGCGACGAGAACCGGATGGTCCGCTTCGACATGAGCGAGTTCCAGGAGAAGCACACCGTCTCCCGGCTCGTCGGGGCCCCGCCCGGCTACGTCGGCCACGAGGAGGCCGGCCAGCTCACCGAGAAGGTGCGCCGCCAGCCCTACAGCGTGCTGCTCTTCGACGAGGTGGAGAAGGCCCACCCGGACGTCTTCAACACCCTGCTCCAGGTCCTCGACGACGGCCGGCTCACCGACGCCCAGGGCCGTACCGTCGACTTCCGCAACACCGTGGTCATCATGACCTCCAACATCGGCGCCCAGCGGATCCTCGCCCACCACGGGAACGTCGCCGCCATCAAGGACCAGCTGATGGAGGACCTGCGCGGAAGGTTCCTGCCCGAGTTCCTCAACCGCATCGACGACATCATCATCTTCCACGGCCTGAGCGAGGAGGACCTCGACCGGATCCTGGACCTGCTGCTGGACCACAGCCGCCGGCGGGTGCGCGCCCAGGGCCTGGAACTGGAGGTCACCGACGCCGCGAAGCGGCTGCTGGTCGCCCACGGCCACCAGCCCGAGTTCGGCGCCCGTCCGCTGCGCCGCACCATCCAGGCCGAACTCGACAACCGCATCGCCTCCCTGCTGCTGAGCGACTCGGCCGACCCCGGTGACACGATCGTGGCGGACGTCGAGAAGGACGCCCTGGTCTGCCGGGTCGAACACCCGGAGGTCCCCGGCTGGATGACCTGATGAGGCAGGCAGCCGCCGGCGTCCGTCAGGCGAGGGTCACCTCCACCGGCAGCCTCTTGATGCCGTTGACGAAGTTGGAGCGGACCCGGGGCACGTCCCCGGCCAGACGGATGCCGGCCAGGCGCGGGACGAGCTCCTCGAACATGATCCGGATCTCGGTACGGGCCAGGAGGTTGCCCAGGCACAGGTGCGGGCTGCCCTTGCCGAAGGTGACGTGGTCGTTGCTCTGCCGGTTGACGTCGAAGTCGTACGGGTTGCCGAAGACCTCCTCGTCACGGTTGCCGGAGGCGAACCACATGACCACCTTGTCGCCCTCCTTGATCCGCTTGCCGCCGAGTTCGGTGTCGCGCGTGGCGGTGCGGCGGAAGTGGTACACGGGCGAGGCCCAGCGCAGGAACTCCTCGACCGCGGTGGGGATCAGTGAGGGGTCCTCCTGGAGGCGGGCCAGCTGCTCGGGGTGCTGGAGCAGGGCCAGCATGGAGTGGCTGATGGTGTGGCGGGTCGTCTCGTTGCCCGCCACCACCAGCAGCAGGAAGTAGTTGTCGAAGTCCTGCGCCGAGAGCGGGACCCCGTCCCGCGGGGTGCCGTTGACCAGCCGGGAGACCAGGTCGGTGCCGTCGCCGCCGCGCCGCTGCCGGGCCAGCTCCCGGCCGTAGGCGAAGACTTCCAGCGAGGCGGGGGAGCGGAAGGGCAGGTCGCGGTACTTCTCGCTCTCCTCGCTGTGCAGGAGCACGTCGGCGTAGTCCGGGTCGGTGTTGCCGATGATGCGGTTGCCCCAGTCGATGAGCTGCTGGTTGTCCTCCGGGGGCACGTCGAGCAGCCGGGCCAGCACGTTGATGGGGAAGTCCGCGGAGACCTCCTTGACGAAGTCGAAGGTGCCCTTGGCCAGGGCCGCGTCCAGGGTGGTCGCGGTCAGGCCGCGCAGGAAGTCGCCGTAGCTGTTGATCACGTTCGCGCCGAACTGGCGCTGGATCAGGCTGCGCAGCGCGCGGTGGCGGACCCCGTCGAGTTCGAGGATGGAGGCGCGCTTCTTGATCTGGTCGTCGTCGACCTCCTCCAGGTTGACGAACCGGGTGGAGGTGAAGGTGTCGGCGTCGCGGTCGACGCGGGCGATGTCCGCGTGCCGGGTCACGCTCCAGAAGCCGGAGTTGGGCGCCTCCTCGGGCTGCCAGTGCACCGGGTCCTCGTGGCGCAGGGTGTGGAACATGCGCCAGGGGGTGACGCCGTCGGTGAAGTTGTCCAGGTCGGCGAGGTTCACGTCGGCCAGCGGCAGCGGCTCGCGGACGGCGTCGGACAGGGTCGGGGTGGTCATGGGCGGTGTCTCCTCGGCGTCACGGGGCTCGGTGCCGGCGGGATCCGGCGTCAGGGGGTCGGGGGCCCGGTGCCACGGGCGGGGCGGGCTCGGTCAGAGGTGGTAGGCGTACTCGGTGAACTCCCAGTCGGTGACGTGCCGTCCGAAGCGTTCGACCTCGTCGCGCTTGTAGGTGAGGTAGGAGGCGGTGAAGTCCTTGCCGAGGACGTCGGTCAGCGCGGTGTCCGCCTCCAGGGCGTCCAGCGCGGCGGACAGGGTGGCCGGGAGCATGGCGGACCGGTCGGTGTCGTAGCCGTATCCGTCCAGCGGGGCGGGCGGTTCCTCGCCGGCCAGGACGCCGAGCAGGGCGGCGGCCACGGTCCCGGCGATGAGCAGGTAGGGATTGGCGCCGGCGTCGCCCAGGCGCAGTTCGAGCCGGGAGCCGGCGCCCCGCTCGGGCGGGACGCGGACCATGGCACTGCGGTTGTCCAGGCCCCAGTCGATCAGCCACGGGGCGAGGGTGTCCGGGCCGAAACGCTTGTAGGAGTTGACCGTCGGATTGGCGAGCGCGGCGAGCGCGGGCGCGTGGGCGAGGATGCCGGCGACGGCGTGCCGGGCGCTCGCGGACAGGCCGTACGGCGCCGCCGGGTCGTCGAAGACGTTGCCGCCGCCGTCGTCCTCGCAGGACAGGTGCAGATGGAAGCCGGAGCCTCCCGCGTCGTTGAACGGCTTGGCCATGAAGGTGGCCAGGCGCCCCTCCTTGCGGGCGAGCTCCTTGACCGCCGACTTGAAGCGGAAGGCCCGGTCGGCGGCCGACAGTGCCTCCGAGTGGGTCAGGTTGATCTCGAACTGGCCCCCGTCGAACTCGTGGTTCCCGCTGCTCACGCCGAGGTCGGCGGCGCGCAGCAGGCGCAGGGTGCGCAGCAGGTGGTTGTCGTCGTCGGCGCGCAGGCCCGCGGTGTAGACGACGCCCCGGGCGTCGCTGTAGCGGCGCCAGCCGCGCGGGGAGCCGGGCGCGGGCTCGCACAGGAAGTACTCCAGCTCGGGGCCGATCACCGGGTGCAGTCCGTGCTCGCGGCAGCGGTCGAGGACGGCGCGGAGCAGGTCGCGGGGTGACTCGGGGGCGGGCAGCCCGGTGGCCGGGTCGGTGACGTCGCCCAGACAGCTCGCCACGCCGGGTTCCCAGGGCAGGGACACGAGGGTGTCGAGGTCCGGTCGTACGCAGATGTCGGGCAGCCCCGCGTCCAGCCCGCCGGCGACCGGGACGACGTCGCCCTGCGGACTGGTGTGGTAGACGGCGCGGCAGAAGGCGAGTCCGTGGTCGCAGGCCGAGGGCAGGTGCTCCAGCAGGACGTCCCGGGCGCGGTCGGTGCCGATGAGGTCGGGATAGGTCACCCGGACCACGTCGACGCCCTCGGCGGCGAGCCGGTCCTGGTGCCGGCGGACGGATGGGGAGTCGGATGCGCTCACCGGGGTCTCCTCTGGGGAATGTGGGGCGCTTCCCAGGCCGGAGCGGGCGCTGGGAGAGGGGAAGAGGGGCGGCGCCGCACTGCGGGGGAGGAGCAGGGGCCGCTCACCGTTTGATGTCAAACGGTATGGACCCCCGTCACCTCGCCGCAAGAGGTTGGCCGCAAAAACTTATCCATCCGGATAGCTATTGACCAGGGTCCGGCCGCTTCCTATGTTGTTTGACGCCAAACGAGTTCGGGGTGCGGTGTCACCCACCCCGTTGGCCGGGGCCCGGCCGCATCCGGTCCGGGCCCCATTCCCTCCCAGCTCCCCCGCCCGACGCCCTCAGCACCAGGAGGACCGGCCATGAAGGTCGTCGTCGACATGAACAAGTGCCAGGACCACGGTCAGTGTGTCTTCGCCGCCCCCGACGTCTTCAGCTTCGACGACACCGGCCGTCTGGCCTACGTCGGCGACCCCGACGACGCGCTGCGCGACGAGGTCGAGGAGGCCGCCGACGTCTGCCCGCTCCAGGCCATCCGGATCGAGGACTGAGCCGTGAGCGCACCCGTTGTCGTGGCCGGCGCCTCCATGGCCGGCCTGCGTGCCGCCGAGCAGCTCCGGGCCGCCGGATACCCCGGCCCGATCACCCTGGTCGGCGAGGAACCCCACATGCCGTACAACCGGCCGCCGCTGTCCAAGGAGGTCCTGGCCGGCAAGGCGGCCTTCGAGTCGCTGGCCTTCAGGCCCCGTGCCGCGGTCGCCGACGCCGAATGGCGCCTGGGCACCAGGGTCGTCGCCGCCGACCTCGACCGTCGCCTGGTCGAACTCGACGACGGCGAGACCCTCTCCTACACCGGACTCGTCGTCGCCACCGGGATGCGGCCCCGCCGCCTGCGCTGCCCCGGACCCCTGCGCGGACGGCACACCGTCCGAACGATCGACGACGCCCGCGAGCTGCGCGCGGCCCTGACCCGCCCAGGCGCCCGGGTGGTCGTGGTGGGCGCGGGCTTCATCGGCTGCGAGGTCGCCGCCACCGCCGTCGCCCTCGGCGCCGCCGAGGTGACCGTCGTGGACCCGCTGCCCCTGCCCATGGCCGCACCGCTCGGCGAACTGCTCGCCGGGGCCCTGCTGAAACGGCACGAGGAACGCGGAGTGCGCTTCGCGCTCGGCACCGGCGTGGCCGGCTTCGAGGGGGCGGACCAGGTCACCGGCGTGCTGCTCGGTGACGGGACCGTGCTCCCCGCGGACGTCGTGGTGGAGTCGGTCGGATCGGTCGCCAACACCGAGTGGCTCGACGGCAACGGCCTCGACCTCACCGACGGGGTGCTCACCGACGAGCACCTGCGCGCCGGCTCACGCCCCGAGGTGGTGGCGGTCGGCGACGTCGCCCGTTTCCCCAACGCCCGCTACGACGGCGTACCCCGCCGCGTCGAGCACTGGTCGATCCCCACCGACACCGCCAAGCACGCCGCCCGCGTGCTCGCCGCCCACCTCGGCGGCACCGACGCCGGCCCCGCCCCGTTCGCGCCGCTGCCCACCTTCTGGAGCGACCAGCACGACTTCCGCCTCCAGTCCTTCGGCGCGCCCGGGCTCGGCCTCGGCGACATACGGATCCTCGACGGCGACCCGGAGGGGGACGTGCTCGCCGGCTACCACACCGGCGGCCGCCTGGTCGGCGTCGTCGCCCTCGGCGGTCAGGCCGTGGCGGCCGCCGCCGCCCGCCACCGCGCGGAACTGCTCAAGCTGCCCGCCCTCACCGCGTAAGGAACGCCTGCCATGACCACCGTCCGCGGATTCTTCCACCCCAAGACGGCGACGGGCGCCTCGTCGCTGATCCCCTCCCCGCCGTGGCACTACTCCGGCGACCTGCTCACCGTCGAGTACCGCACCGACCCGGCACGCGTGCGTGAATTGCTGCCCGAGCCGCTGGAACTCGCCGACGAGGACCCCGGCGCCGTGGCGCTGATCTGGGCCGACTGGCAGTCCTGCGCGGCTGCCGGCGAGGAACTGCTGGACCCGGTGCGCGCC
Organism: Streptomyces sp. NPDC001231; assembly: GCF_042896885.1. NCBI lineage: Bacteria > Bacillati > Actinomycetota > Actinomycetes > Kitasatosporales > Streptomycetaceae > Streptomyces > Streptomyces sp. NPDC001231. The sequence goes on along the minus strand of NZ_JBIAXS010000015.1, from coordinate 102,959 downwards.
CAGTACAAGGAGGCCTTCGCCGTAGTCCGCTGCAAGTACCGCGGGCGGACGTACACACGGTGCGTCCACATCTGGGTGGACAAGGACTTCGCCATCGCCCGCGGGCTGCACCAGGGCTACCCGAAGAAGCTCGGCTCGATCCACCAGACCCGCCCGCACCCCTACGGGCCGGCTCCGCGGATCGAGGCGGGCGCCCGCTTCGGCGCGACGCTCGCCGCCGCCGACCGCCGTATCGCCCAGGCCGTGGTCACCCTGCGCGAGCCGTCCGAGACCAACGGCTTCGTCAACGGCCACCCCATGGCCCACCACCGCTGGCTGCCGTCCGTCGAGAAGGGCAAGGGCCTCGCCCTGGACGAGCTGATCGAGTCCGGCGCCGCCTCCTTCGAGGGCGGGCAGCCGTGGGTCGGCGACGCCGATCTGGAGCTGTTCGAGGCGCCCACCGAGGAACTGGCCCGGCTGGAGGTGCGCGAGCCCATCGCCGCGTACTACCGCCAGGTCGGCGTGGTGTGGGACGGCGGCCGCCTGCTGGAGTCCGGCACGTCCGGAGCCGAGTGACGCACCCGCAGACGAGACACCCTGGAGACCGGACATGACCGACACCCACACCACCACCGTCGCCTCAGTCGCCGTCGACACCCGGCACTGGATCGGCGGCGAACGCGTCGCCTCCGCGGGCACCTTCACCGACGTCTCGCCCATCGACGGCGCCGCGCTCGGCGAGATCTCCCGCGGTACCGCGAGCGAGGCCGCCGCGGCCGTGGCCGCCGCCAAGGCGGCCTTCCCCGGCTGGGCGGCCACCCCGCGCGCCGAACGCGCCCGCGTCCTGCACGCCATCGCCGACGGCGTGGAGAAGCGGCTCGAAGAACTCGCGATCGTCGAGACCACCGACAACGGCGCCCTGCTGCGCTCCCACCGCTGCGGTGTCATGCCGCGCGTCGCGCACAACTTCCGCTTCTTCGCCGACTGGCTGCTCGAGCTCGACCACGAGGACTTCGAGACCCGCGGCCACACCAACCACGTCAGCTGGGACCCGGCCGGCCCCTGCGTGCTGATCACGCCGTGGAACGCGCCGCTGATGCTGGCCACCTGGAAGGTAGCCCCGGCCCTCGCCGCCGGCAACACGGTGATCCTGAAGCCCGCCGAGTGGTCCCCGCTGACCGCCTCGCTGCTCGCCGACATCGCCGCCGAGGCGGGCCTCCCGGCCGGCGTCCTCAACGTCGTCCAGGGTCTCGGTTCGGAGATCGGCGACGCGCTCACCTCCCACCCGGACGTGCGCCGGATCAGCTTCACGGGTTCCGTTCCGACGGCCAAGCGGATCTCCGCGTCGGCCGCCGCGAACCTCACCCCGCTCAGCCTCGAACTCGGCGGCAAGTCCCCGCTGCTGGTGTTCGCCGACGCCGACCTCGACCTCGCCGTGGACCTCGCGGTGGAGCAGTACGACAACGCCGGCCAGGTCTGCCTGGCGGGCACCCGGCTGCTCGTGGAGGAGACGGTCGCCGAGGAGTTCACCCGGCGCTTCACGGAGAAGGCCTCCCGGCTGGTGCAGGGCGACCCGCGCGACGAGGCCACCGACATCGGCCCCAACATCCACCCACGCCAGCTGGAGAAGATCGACGGCTTCGTGCGGCGGGCGCTCGCGGCCGGGGCCCGGGCCGTCATCGGCGGCCACCGGAAGGACGACCGGTTCTACGCGCCGACGCTGCTGACCGACGTCGCCCAGGACTCGGAGATCGTGCAGGAGGAGGTCTTCGGCCCCGTACTGACCCTCCAGACCTTCGGCACCGAGGAAGAGGCCGTCCGCCTCGCCAACGACACCCGCTTCGGCCTGGCCGCCACCCTCGCCACCGGCGACCACGAGCGCGCCGAACGCGTCACCGCGCGGCTCGTCGCTGGCACCGTCTGGGTCAACTGCTTCTTCGTCCGCGACCTCCAGGCCCCCTTCGGCGGCTCCCGCCACTCCGGCGTCGGCCGGGAGGGCGGCACCTGGAGCTTCGACTTCTACTGCGACCTGAAGAACACCGTCACCGCCCCGAAGGGATGGAAGGACCATGGGTGAGATCGTCGGGGCGGGGCTGCTCGCCCACGTCCCCACCGTCGTACTGCCGAAAGAGACACGGCTGGAGCTGAACGAGGGCAAGGAGATCACCCTCGTCACCGGCCTTCAGCAGCTGCGCGAGGACGTCTTCGCACGCGATGACGCCCACGCATACGACACCGTGGTCGTGCTGGACTCCCACTGGGCCACCACCGTCGAGTTCGTCGTCACCGCCCAGCACCGGCGCGCGGGCCTGTTCACCTCCGAGGAGCTGCCGCGCGGCATGTGCCGGATGCCCTTCGACTTCCCCGGCGACCCCGAACTCGCTCGGAACATCGCCTCGTTCGCCGACAAGCACGGCACCTGGATCACGGCGATCGACGACGAGTACCTGCCGATCTACTACGCCACCATCAACCTGTGGAAGTTCCTCGGCGAGGGGCTGCCCGACAAGCGGTGGGTGACCATCGGCGTCTGCCAGACCGGCGACATGGAGGACCACCTGCGCCTCGGCCGCGCCCTCGCCGACGGCATCGCCGCCACCCCCGGCCGCCGGGTCCTGCTCATCGCCTCCGGTGCCCTGTCGCACACCTTCTGGCCCCTGCGCGAACTGCGCGACCACGAGGCCAGCGACCCGGCCCACATCTTCACGCCGGAGGCCCGCGAGGCGGACCACGAGCGCATCGCCTGGTTCAAGGAGGGCCGCCACGACAGGGTCCTCGACACCATGGACGAGTTCTGGAAGTACAAGCCCGAGGCGAAGTTCTCCCACTACCTGATGATGGCGGGCGCGCTCGGCGAGCGGGCCTGCGTCGCCAGGGCCCGCCAGTACGGCGAGTACGAGAACTCCATCGGCACCGGCCAGGTCCACCTGTGGTTCGACCGCCCGGCCGAGGGCTGGACCGGAACGGGTCTGCCCACGTCCACCGCCCCGCGCCCGACCGCCTAGAAAGGCCCCTCATGCCCGAGTACCGCCGCATCCTGCTCGACGGTGCCGCCGTCCAGGTCACCGTCGACGGGGACGAGCTGGTCGCCGGGGACGGCCGGCGCGTCAAGACCGACGACGCGCAGCACCTGCCCCCGGTGGTCCCCTCCAAGGTGATCGCCGTCCACCTCAACCACCGCAGCCGGGTGGACGAGTTCCGGATCGGCCTGCCCGACACCCCGACGTACTTCCACAAGCCGACCTCCGCCCTCAACTCCCACAAGGGCGCGATCGTGCGCCCCGAGGGGTGCAAGTGGCTCAACTACGAGGGCGAGGTCGCCATCGTCATCGGCAGGACGGCGCGCAACATCTCGCCGGCCGAGGCGGGCGAGTACATCGCCGGGTACACGGTCGCCAACGACTACGGCCTGCACGACTTCCGCGACACCGACGCCGGTTCCATGCTGCGCGTCAAGGGCTCCGACACCCTCTGCCCGCTCGGCCCCGGCCTGGTCACCGACTGGGACTTCCACGGCAAGCGGCTGCGGACCTACGTCAACGGCGAGGTCGTCCAGGACGGTTCGACCGACGAGATGACCTGGGACATGCACTACCTGGTCGCGGACATCGCCCGCACCATCACCCTTCACCCCGGTGACGTGCTGCTCTCCGGCACCCCCGCCAACTCCCGTCCCGTCCGGCCGGGCGACGTCGTCGAGGTCGAGGTCGAGGGACTGGGCCGGCTCACCAACCACGTCGTCACCGGCCCGACCCCGATCCGGACCGACGTCGGCGCCCAGCCGACCGAGTCCGAGGAGGTGCTGTCCACCGCGCTCGGCGGCGACTGGGAATTCCGTGGCGTCCGTCCACCGCGCCGCTGAACGGCCCGCGGTCGATAGGGTCGGTGCCATGACCGAGCCCGGACACCCCGCGAAGCGTGGCGAGCCTGCGGCGCCCCGGGAACCCGGGGCACCCGCTCAGAGCACGGCTCCCGGCGGCCCCGCCGCCCCTGCGCCCACCGCAGGAACGAGGGTGCCCGCCGGCTCCGCGGCCTCCGCAGGGACGCCTTCGCCCGCCGGGTCCGTCGAGCCGGGCGGGTCGGGGGATTCTGCGGTCCCTGGCGGACCGGTCGGGCCGGTGGGGGCCGCCGGGGCTGTCGACTCCGACGGGTCCGGGGGTACTTCGGTCCCTGGCGCGTCAGCCGGGTCGGTGGGGTCGTCCACCGGGGCTGTGGCCGCCGCCGAGTCCGGCCGGCCCGGTGGGCCAGGAGAGTCCGCGGGCCTTCCAGAGCCTGCCGCCTCCGCGGCGCCCGCGCCGGTGGAACCCGGACCGTCCACGGACGAGCCTCAAGGGCCGGCGGAGCCCGGTGAGGCCGGTGGGTCGGACGGGGCCGTGGGATCCGGCGCGCCCGGCGACGCCGGTCCCGGTCGGCGGTCGCGCAAGCGGGTGCGGAACTACGGGGCCGGCCGGGACGCGCTGCTCGACGCCGCCGTGCGGGTGGTGGCCCACGGCGGGTTGCGCAAGCTGACCTACCGGGCCGTGGCGCAGGAGGCCGGGGTCACGCACGGGCTCGTCGTGCACCACTTCGGCTCGCGCGACGCCCTGATCGAGGAGGCGCTCGCCCACGCCGTGCGCTCCTCCCTGAACAGCAGCGCGCTCGAACCCGGCACGGGCAGGGTCGCGGACTTCTCCGCCGGGCTGTCGGACATGGTGGAGTCCGGCCCGGACCTCCAGGCCTTCCAGTACGAGCTGCTGCTGGAGGCGCGCCGCCGTCCCGAGCTCATGCCGCACCTGCGCGCCCTGTACGAGGAGTATTTCGGCGCCACCCGGCGGGAGCTGTCCCAGATGCTCGCCCGGCCGGTCGACCGGGGCCTGTACCGGCTGGTCTTCGCGGCCCTGGAGGGCCTGGTCCTGCACCAGCTCGTGTTCGGCGAGCGCGAGGTCACCGAAGAGGCCCTCGCCCGGCTGCGCGAACTGCTCGGGCAGCTCGCCGCCGACCCGGACGAGGCCTGACCCGTACGCTGAACCGGCGCGGCCAGGATCGCAGGTCACGGTGGCGTAAGAATCGCCGATCCGCACGGATTCCCCGCCCTCACCCCCTTGTCAAACGGATAGTTCCGCCCTCACGATGAGGCAACTCGTTTGGCCTGAAACGACCCTCCTTTCTCTGGCAGGTGATCCGAGTGGACAGTCAGACGGCCTCCGCGGAGCGGACCGTACGGGACACATCCACCGCAGCCACGCTCAAGCCCAATGCGCTGGGCGTTTTGGGCATCCTCTTCTTCGTCCTGTCCGCCCAGGCCCCCCTGACCGGGATCGCCGGGGCGGCCCCGATCTCCGTGGCCATCGGCAACGGAGCCGGCACCCCCGCCGCCTATGTGCTCGCGGGCGCCATGATCCTGCTGTTCTCGGTCGGCTTCGTCGCCATGGGACGGCACGTCGTCGACGCCGGCGCCTTCTACACCTACATCGGCACCGGGCTCGGCCGTACCGCGGGAGCCGGCAGCGCGGGCCTCGCCCTGTTCTCGTACTGCGTCATCCAGGCGGCCATGTACGGGCTGTACGGCTCCATCGTCAGCGGACTGGTCGCCCACCACACCGGCCTGGACCTGCCGTGGTGGGTCTGGGCGCTGGCCACCATGGCCGTGGTGAAGGTGCTCGGGGCCGCCGGCATCGAGATGGGCGCCCGTGTACTGGCCGTCTTCGTCACCGCCGAGTTCAGCATCCTGCTGGTGTTCGGACTGGTCATGCTGTTCAAGGGCGGCGGGCCCGAGGGGCTCGGCGTGACCGACAGCTTCTCGCCGTCCGCGGCGCTCCGGGGCGCACCCGGGGTCGCCGTGATGTTCGCCGTCGCCTCCATGTTCGGCTTCGAGGCCACCGCGATCTACGGCGAGGAGGCGCGCAACCCCAGCAGGACCGTCCCGCGGGCCACCTACCTGTCCGTCCTCGTGGTCACCGGCTTCTTCGCGCTGACCTCCTGGATGCTGATCTCCGCCTACGGCGCCTCGAAGGCGTCGGCGGCCGCCGGCGAGGCGCTGGCGAGCGGGGACTCCACCGGCTTCGTCTTCGCGCCGATCGCCGCGGAGTTCGGCGGCTGGGTGATCCAGGTGCTGCCGATCCTGCTGGCCACCTCCCTGTTCGCGGGCATCCTCACCTTCCACAACTCCGCCAACCGCTACCTGTTCTCGCTCGGCCGCGACGGGCTGCTGCCGCCGGGCCTGTGCAGGCTCAACTCCCGCCACGCGCCCGCGGCCGCCGGCTGGGTGCAGACCGTGGTCGCCGTGGCCCTGGTCGTCCCGTTCGCGCTGACCGGCAAGGACCCGGTGCTGACCCTCTTCTCCTGGTTCAGTGGGGTGGCCGTCCTGGCGATGATGCTGCTCTACCTGCTGACCTCGGTGTCGGTGGTCGTCTTCTTCCGCCGCGAGCGCCTGGACAGCCGGGTGTGGAACACGCTCGTCGCCCCGGTGCTGGGCGTGCTGGGCCTGGCGGGCGCGATCTGGCTGATCCTCGCCAACTTCACCACCCTGATCGGAGGTTCGACCGGCACGGCCGTGTGCCTCACCCTCCTGGTGCCGGTGGTACTGGCGCTCGGCGCGGTCAACGAACGGGTCGGGCGACGGCGCGCGGCGACGCCGTAACCCCCTCACCCACCCTGAAACGACGCACGATCAACGTGGTCTGGAGGACCGCATGTCCGCTGTCACCCACGACGAATGGCTCCACCGGGCCAAGGAGTTCCAGCCCCCTCGCGCGCACCACATCGACGGCGCCGAGGAGGCCGGTGGCGGCGACGCCTTCCGGGTCGTCTCGCCCCGGGACGGCCGGGTGCTGGCCGAGGTCGCCGACGCCGGCCCCGCCGAGGTCGACGCCGCCGTGGCCGCCGCTCGCCGTGCCTTCGACAGCGGACCGTGGCCGCGGTGGGCGCCCGCCGACCGCGGCCGGGTCCTCCTGCGCATCGCCGATCTCCTCCAGGAGCGGCGTACGGACCTCGCCCTCGCCGTGAGCCTGGAGATGGGCAAGCCGATCAGCGACGCCCACGACATCGAACTGCGCGCCGTGATCAACACCTTCCGCTGGTACGGGCAGCTCGCCGACAAGCTCACGGACGAGTCCCCGCACACCGCCGCGGACGCGCTCGCCCTGGTCACCCGGGAGCCGGCCGGCGTCGTCGGCGCGGTGGTGCCCTGGAACTTCCCCCTCACGCTCGCCGGCTGGAAGGTCGCCCCCGCGCTGGCGGCCGGCTGCACCGTCGTACTGAAGCCCTCGGAGAACGCGCCGCTGTCCGCGCTGCTGCTCGCCCGGATCGCCGCCGAGGCAGGGCTGCCGCCCGGGGTGCTCAACGTGGTGAACGGCGACGGGCCGGTGGCCGGGCGGGCCCTCGGCCTCCACCCGGACGTCGACGTGCTGGCGTTCACCGGCTCCACGGCCGTCGGCCGCCACTTCCTGCGCTACTCCGCCGACTCCAACCTCAAGCGGGTCTGGCTGGAGCTCGGCGGCAAGTCGCCGAACATCGTCCTGCCCGACGCGCCCGACCTGGCGAGGGCCGCCGCCACCGCCGCCTGGGGCATCTTCTTCAACCAGGGCGAGATGTGCACCGCGCCCTCCCGGCTGCTGGTGCACTCCTCGATCGCCGAGGAGGTCACCGAGGCGGTCGTGGCCCGGGCGCGCGAGCTGCGGGTGGGCGACCCCCTGGACCCCGCCACCGAGATGGGCGCCCTGGTCGGCGAGGCCCACCTGGGCCGCGTGCTGGACCATGTCCGGCTGGGCACCGACGACGGGGCCCGCCTGCGCACCGGCGGCCGGCGCATCCTGGCGGAGACCGGCGGCGTCTACGCCGAGCCCACCGTCTTCGACCGCGTCGACCCGCGCAGCCGGCTCGCCCGCGAGGAGATCTTCGGCCCGGTCCTGTCCGTGCTGACCTTCGACGGGATCGACGAGGCGGTCGCGCTCGCCAACGCCACCGAGTACGGCCTCGCCGCCGGCCTGTGGACCTCCGACCTGTCCACCGCGCACCGCGTCTCCCGCGCCCTGAGGGCCGGCACCGTCTGGGTCAACTGCTACGAGGAGGGCGACCTCACCGTCCCCTTCGGCGGCATGAAGCAGTCGGGCAACGGCCGGGACAAGTCCGTCCACGCCCTGGAGAAGTACACCGAACTGAAGACCACCTGGATCCAGCTGTGAGCCGAACCCCCGTGCGTCCCCTGATCGCGATCCCCGCCCGCTTCTCCGCCACCACCTCCGCGCTGCGCTTCGCCGCCGAGGTCAACGCCCGCGCCCTGATCGAGGCGGTGTGGCGGGCCGGCGGCGAACCGGCCACCATCCACCCGGCGGACCCCGCCGGGCACGAGGTCGCCGCGCGGCTCGCCCGCTTCGACGGCGTACTGCTGCCCGGCGGCGGCGACCTGGCGCCGTACCGGTACGGCGCCGCCGACGCCCACGACAGCGTGTACGACGTCGACGACCTCCAGGACGCCTTCGACCTGGAGGTGGCCCGCCGGGCCCTGGAGTCCGGACTGCCGCTGCTGGCGATCTGCCGTGGTCTCCAGGTGGTCAACACCGTGCTGGGCGGCACGCTGCACCAGGACATGGGCGGTCCCGGCCAGGACCACCGGCACGTCCGGCACCCCGTGTCCCTCGCCCCCGGCTCGGCACTGGCCCGGATCACCCGGGCCGACAAGGTGGAGGCCTCCTGCTACCACCACCAGCACATCGACCGGCTCGGCGAGGGCCTGACGGTCGCCGCCCGGGCCGCCGACGGCACCGTGGAGGGCGTGGAGCGCGCGGGCGGCACGGGCTGGTTCGCTGCCGTGCAGTGGCATCCCGAGGACACCGCACACGAGGATCCGGCGCAGCAGCGCCTGTTCGAGGCGCTGGTGGGAGCGGCCCGTGCCTGAGTGCCCCGGCGTACCACGGGTGGCGCGGAACCTGGCGGGTCAGCCCTTGGCGCGGCGGCCGCTGCGGCGCGGCGCCGGGTCCGCGCCGTCCAGCAGCGACCGGCGGCGTTCCTCGCCGTGCTCCTCGACCTGGAGGACCACACGCCGCAGCATCTCCGCCAGACCCCGGCACTCCTCGCCGCTCAACTGCGAGGTGACGAAGGCCTCTTCCTCGTTGAACTCCGGAAAGACCCGGCTCATGAACTCCTCGCCCCCGGCGGTCAGCGAGAGCAGGACGAGCCGGCCGTCGGTGGGGTGCCCGGTGCGGCGCAGCAGCCCGCGCGACTCCAGCGTGCGGGAGACGCCCGTCAGGGTGCCCTTGGAGATGCCGGCCTCCTCGGCCACGTGCCGGGTCTCCGACTCGCCCCACACCCAGACCACCCACAGCACGACGAACGCGGTCCAGGTCAGGTCCGAGCCGCGCAGCACCGAGTTCTCCAGGTGCTGGCGGACCGCGGAGGCGGCCCGGTAGATGTTGGCGACCGCCGCCATCTGCTCCCGGCGCACGCGGATGCCTCCGAGCTTGGCCTGCGCGAGCTTCTCCGCCTCGGTGATGGAACGGTGGCCGGGCACGGGCACTCCCTCGCTCTGATCGCCGGGACCGGGCGGGCCGGTGCCGCCCGCCCGGTCATTCGGGCTCAAAGTGTACGGCGATCAGTTCCGGGGAGAGGCGCCCCTCCCTCGTGCTCGACCCGCCTTCAGCCTGTCTTCCAGCCCCAGGGCGTGTCCACGCGCGCCCACTCCTCGTCCCACTGGGCGAAGCGCCTGCGGTCGAGCCGGGTCCTGGCCAGCTTGGCACCGCCGAAGACGACGCCCACGGTGGTCGATCCCGCCCAGAGTCCGCCCAGGGTCGTCTGGAAGGCGATGTCGGCCCGTGAGGCGGGCGGCGGGACCAGCGTGCCCTGCCCGTTCGTCCACACCGTGACGTGGGCGCCGGGTGCCGCGGAGACCGGGACCCTGGTCCGGCCCGTGTGCGCCGAGCCGTCGGCGTCGGTCCAGCGGACCGCCCCCCAGCCCAGGGAACTGCTCACCGGCCGTATCCCCCCGCGGGCCGCCTCCTGCGTCACCACGGCCGGCACCGGGTGGGTCTCGGCGCGGACCCGGTCCGCGGCCCGCTGCATCGCGCCCGCCGTCAGCACACCCGCGAGGACACCGCCGGCCACGGCGAGGACCCAGGCGACGAGCAGGATCCACGCCTCCACCACGTCGCTGGTCCGCCTGAGCGGATTGCGCCGCCATCGCCACAGCCACACTCCCGCACGACGTGTCACCTTCGACACCCCCTCGTGAGCACCGACGGCCCCTACTGACCAGTGTGCCCCCAGGTGCGGTCCAAGGCTTCCGGGGAGCCCGGCAAGGGGCCGCAGGGGCAGGCGGCACGGCCGTCCCCGCGCACGGACCACCGGTCCGCGCCGGGCCTTCGGACACGGAACGGTTAAGGCTTTCTCACGGGGCCGTTGCCATACGGTGAGCGCGCCATGATGGAACCATGACGCTCGCCGCGCGCGCTCTCGCCCAGCTGGCAACCTGGCCCGATCTCACGGAGGCGGTGCCGAGCTGCGGCAGCGGGCAGGCGCTCAGCTCGGCGGGCGGGGAGATCGCCCACTTCCACTCCGGCCGGGACGTCGATCTCCACCTGACCGCCCGGGCGATCCGCCGCCTGGAGGGCGACCTGCGGCGCTTCGCCGCGGTCCGCGTCGTGCCGGGCTCCTCGTGGGTGACGCTCCGCCTCGACGCCTCGGCCGACGTGGATCTGCTGATGAGCCTGATGAGCGTGGCGCTCAAGGCCCACCAGGGGCCGCCGGACGACGGCCGGACCACCCCCTGCGGCTGCAACGACGTCCGCGGCGTGGGCTTCGTGCGGATATGACGTGGCGGCGGGACCGGCGACGTCAGACGGCCAGCACCCGCAGGCCCGCCTCCTCGAACGCGCGGACCGTCTCCGGCCCCGCCGCCGCGTCCGTGACGAGGGTGTCCACCGACTCGGCCGAGCAGATGCGGGCGAAGGCCCGCCGACCCAGCTTGCTGGAGTCGGCGGCCACGACGACGCGCTCGGCGCGCTCGCACAGCAGCCGGTTGACGGCGGCCTCGGCCTCGTCGTGTGCCGCCGCGCCGTGCGCGACGTCGAAGCCGACCACTCCGAGCACCGCCACGTCGAGCGTGACCTGACTCAGCACGCCGTCCGCCAGCGGCCCGATGAGCTCGTACGACTGCGGCCGTGCGACCCCTCCGGTCAGCACGATCTTGAACTGGGGCCTGACGGCGAGCTCGTTGGCGATGTTGAGCGCGTTGGTCACCACGGTCAGCGCGGGGGAGCCGGAGGCGAGGTCGGCGCGCACCGCCAGGGCGCGGGCCACCTCCGTGGTGGTGGTGCCGCCCGTCAGGCCCACCGCCTCGCCGGGCGCCAGGAGATCCGCGACGGCCTTGGCGATGCGCTGCTTCTCGGATGCGTGGCGGGCGGTCTTGTAGCGCAGCGGCAACTCGTAGGAGACGCCGTGCACCACGGCGCCGCCCCGGGTGCGGACCAGCATCTGCTGCTCGGCGAGCTGGTCGAAGTCCCGCCGGATCGTCGCGGCCGACACCGCCAGTCCGGCCGCCGCCTCCTCGACGTCCAGCCGGCCGCGCTCGACGAGCAGCTCCAGCAGCGCCTTCCAGCGGGCGTCGCGTGACATCCGCCTCCTCCGTTCCCTGGGTTCTCCGCGACCTTAGCGCACTCGGCCCTTCTCTGGATGCTTGATTTTGCTCGAAAGTCGACGATATCTTGCACAAACACGCATCCGTGTCGAGCAGGAGGAGGGGCCATGAGCCATGTCGAGGACGAGCTGACCAGTCAGCCCGAGTGCTGGGCCCGCGTCGCGGCCGACGTCGCCGTCCATGGCCGGGCGCTGCCGGCCCAGGGGGAGCGGGTGGCGATCGTCGGCTGCGGCACGTCGTACTTCATGGCCCAGGCCGCCGCCGCGCTGCGCGAGGGCTCGGGGCATGGGGAGACGGACGCCTTCGCCGCCTCGGAGTTCCCCCACGACCGCTCCTACGACCGGGTCCTCGCCCTCACCCGCTCCGGAACCACCACCGAAGTGCTCGACGTGCTCGGGGAGTTGAAGGGGCGCACCCGTACGACGGCGGTCACCGCGGACCCCGGGACCCCCGTGATGGACGCGGCCGACGAGGTCGTGGTCCTCGACTTCGCGGACGAACGTTCCGTGGTGCAGACCCGGTTCGCGACCACCGCCCTCACCCTGCTGCGCGCCCACCTCGGACTGCACACCGACGAGGTCGTCGTCGACGCCCGCACCGCCCTGTCCGCTCCGCTGCCCGAACGGCTCGTCGCCTGCACGCAGTTCACCTTCCTGGGCCGGGGCTGGACCGTCGGACTGGCCAACGAGGCCGGACTGAAGATGCGCGAGGCCTCGCTGTCCTGGACCGAGGCCTACCCGGCGATGGAGTACCGGCACGGCCCGATCAGCGTCACCACCGACGGAACGGCCACCTGGATGCTCGGCCGGGCACCGGAAGGGCTCGCCGAACAGGTCCGCGCCACGGGTGCGTTGTGGATCGAGGGCGAACTCGACCCGCTGGCCGAGCTGATCCGCGCCCAGCGGCTCGCCGTCGCCGTCGCCGCGGCCCGCGGACTGGACCCGGACAAGCCCCGCCACCTCACCCGCTCGGTGATCCTCGCCCCCTGACGCCCCGTCACCCGATCCGGTACCGGAAAGGACAGACCGTGCCGCTTGCAGCCACCGGCGAGCTGGTCGCCCACGCGGCCGCCGCGCGCTCCGCAGTCGTCGCCTTCAACATCATCACACTGGAACATGTCGAGGCCGTCGTCGCCGGGGCCGAGGCGGCCGGCGCGCCCGTCGTTCTCCAGGTCAGCGAGAACGCCGTCATGTTCCGTTACGGACGGCTGCTGCCACTCGCCCGCGCCGCCGCCGCGGCGGCCGAACGCGCCACCGTACCCGTCGCGTTGCACCTCGACCATGTGCAGAGCGACGACCTGCTGCGCCAGGCGGCCGACGCCGGCTTCAGCTCCGTCATGTACGACGCCTCCCGGCTGCCGTACGCGCAGAACCTCGCCGCGACCAGCGCCGCCGCGGCCTGGGCACACGCCCAAGGGCTGTGGATCGAGGCCGAGTTGGGTGAGGTCGGCGGCAAGAACGGCGCGCCGCCGCTGGACGCCCACGCCCCCGGCGCGCGCACCGACCCCGCCGAGGCCCACGCGTTCGTCACCGGCTCCGGGGTGGACGCCCTGGCCGTGGCCGTCGGCAGCACCCACGCCATGACCGAGCGCACCGCCGCCCTCGACCACGACCTCATCAAGCGACTCGCCGGAGCGCTGGACGTGCCGCTCGTCCTGCACGGCTCCTCCGGCGTCCCCGACGGCGAACTGAGCGCCGCCGTCGCCGGGGGCATCGCCAAGGTCAACGTCGGCACCGCCCTCAACATCGCGATGACCGCCGCGATCCGCGACTTCCTCGCCGCCCACCCGGAGGCGGTCGACTCCCGCAAGTACCTCAGCGTGGGCCGCGAGGCGATGGTGCGGGAGGTGGAGCGGCTCATCGGCGTGATCGGTTCACGCCGTACGGCGCCTACCTCTTGACGGCCCGCAGCACCACGAACTTCGGGTCGCTCGCGACGAGCCGGCTGTTGCCGAACAGCCGGCGCAGCTTGACGTGGTAGCCGAGGTGGCGGTTGCCGATCACCCACAGCTCGCCGCCGGGGCGCAGGGCGCGCCGCGCCCCGGTGAACATCCGCCAGGCCGTCGCGTCCGTGGTCGCCTGGTGCGAGTGGAAGGGCGGGTTGTTGAGCACCAGGTCCACGCTGTCGGCCGGCACCCCGGCCAGCGCGTCGCCGACCCGGAACTCGGCCTGCCCCGGCACGCCGTTCGCCTTGTACGTTCCCTCCGCGGACGCCACGGCCTGGAACGACTCGTCCGTGAACAGCACCTCGGCGCCGGGGTTCGCCAGCGCCAGCGCCGTACCGACGACGCCGTTGCCGCAGCCCAGGTCCACCACCCGGCGGCCGTCGCCGTCCGGCAAGTGCCGCAGGAAGAACCGGGTGCCGATGTCGAGCCGGTCGGCGCAGAAGACGCCCGCGTGGTTGACGACGGTCCGCCCGGAGGCGGCACCGATGCCGTCGGGCAGCGTGTAGGTGTGCGGCCACGGGTTCGCGGGCCGCTCCAGGGAGAGGTCCGGCGTACAGAGGATCAGGCGGGCCTTGCGCCGCGCGAGCGAGGTCCGGGTGGGTCCGAGGATCCGCTCGAACAGCGTCAGCGTGGAGGTGTGGATCTCCTTCACCATCCCGGTGCCGACGACGACCGTGCCCTCGTGCACCGCGGGCGCCAGGCGCAGCAACTGGTCCTCCAGCAGCGCCAGGCTCTTGGGCACCCGCACCAGCAGCACGTCGATCCGGCCGGGCGGGGGATCCTGCGTGGTCAGCAGGCGCACCGCGCCGGGCTCCGCGCCGCGCCGGGCGAGGTTCGCGCGGGTCGCCTCCTGCGTGAGGAAGGAGTCGGTGATCTGCGCCGGCCGGTGCGCGGCCAGCGCCGTGACCAGGGCGCCCCAGCGGTCGCCGACGACCACGACGGTCCCGGACAGGTCGGTCCCCTGCTCGTCGAGGTGCCCCAGCAGGTACTCGTCGGCGGCGTCCCAGGCCCGCAGCCGGTCACGCGGGTCCTGCGGGAACCGGGCGAGCTCCAGCTCGCCCCAAGGTGTGGTCATACGGTCGTTCATGGCTCGTCAAGGCTAGCGGAGCCGCAGCTCACGCCGTGTCCGGCAGGATGGGAAGCATGGACGCCGAGCTGTTCCCGCGCGACCGCAGGCGGATCGCGCCGGGCGCCGTGCACCTGCCGGACTGGCTGGACCCGGCCCGGCAGCGCGCGCTGCTCGCCGCCTGCCGCGAGTGGGCCCGCCCGCCCGCCGGCCTGCGCACGGTGCGCACACCCGGCGGCGGCACGATGACCGCCCGGCAGGTCTGCCTGGGCCGGCACTGGTACCCGTACGGCTACGCCGACACCGCCGTCGACGGCGACGGTGCCCCGGTCAAGCCGTTCCCCGCGTGGCTGGACGAGCTGGCCCGCGGCGCGGTGGACGACGCGCTGGGCCCCCGTGCGGCCGGCCCGGCGCCGTACGACATCGCCCTGATCAACTTCTACGGCGCCGAGGCGCACATGGGCCTGCACCGCGACAGCGACGAGAAGTCCGGAGCGCCGGTGGTGTCGCTGAGCCTCGGCGACACGTGCGTGTTCCGCTTCGGCAACACCGAGACCCGCACCCGGCCCTGGACCGACGTCGAACTGCGCAGCGGAGACCTGTTCGTGTTCGGCGGGCCGTCCCGCCTCGCGTACCACGGGGTGCCGCGCGTCCATCCGGGCACGGCACCAGCCGAGTTGGGGCTGACCGGACGGCTGAACATCACTCTCAGGGTGAGCGGCCTCTAGCCCGGCCCACCGGACGAGTCGCCGGTCACCGGATGTACGGATCATGGGAGACTCGCCCCCATGAGCGGCAAGGCGGACCCCCGGACGGCGGGGGAAGGGAGCACCTCCAGGACCCGGCTGGACCGGGGGCGCGGCGCGCTCGGGCCCGCGTTGGAACTCGTGCACACCGGGCGCGCCCCGACCCGCGCGGTGCTCACCGCCGAGCTGGGCGTGACCCGGGCGACAGCCGGCGCGGTGGCCGCCGAGCTGGAGGCGCTGGGCCTGATCCGGGTGGACGCCCGGCCCGGCGCGGCGGCCGGTTCCCAGGGGCGCCCCTCGCACCGCCTGGCGGTCGCCGAGGACGGGCCCGTCGCCCTCGCCGCGCAGGTGCACGCCGACGGATTCCGCGCCGCCCTGGTCGGCCTCGGCGGCCGGATCGTGGCGACCGCGCCCGGCCGTGGGACCGTCGACGCCGACCCGGCCAAAGTGCTCGGCTCCGTCGTCGAGGCCGGGGCGGAACTGCTCCGCACGACCGGCCGGCGTTGCGTCGGCGCCGGGCTCGCCGTGCCGTCCGCGGTCGCCGAGCCGGAGGGCCTCGCCCTCAACCCGCTCCATCTGGCCTGGCCCGCCGGAGCACCGGTGCGGAGCATCTTCGCGCAGTGCGTGCGCGCGGCCGGGATCAACGGACCGGCCTTCGCCGCCAACGACGTCAACCTCGCCGCGCTCGCCGAGCACCGGCACGGCGCCGGGCGCGGCGCCCGCGACCTGCTGTGCGTGGCGACCGGGCATCGGGGCGTGGGCGGCGCGCTGGTCCTCGACGGGCGGCTGCACACGGGCAGTTCGGGCCTGGCACTCGAGGTCGGTCACCTCACCGTCAACCCCGAGGGCCGTCCCTGCCACTGCGGCAGCCGCGGCTGCCTGGACGTCGAGACGGACCCGCTGGCGTTCCTCACCACCGCGGGCCGCGAACCGGGCCCCGAGGTGTCGCTGCTGCGACAGGCCGAGGACCTGATCCGCGACCAGTACGACGACCCGGCCGTCCGCAGGGCCGTCGAAGCCCTCGTCGACCGCCTGGGTTCGGGCCTGGCCGGCCTGGTGAACATCCTCAACCCGGACCGGATCATCCTCGGCGGCCTGCACCGCACCCTGCTCGACGCCGCCCCCGACCGCCTGCGCGCCGTCGTCGCCGACCGCAGCCTGTGGGGCCGGAGCGGCGTCGTCCCGATCCTCTCCTGCACCCTCGACCACAACAGCCTGGTCGGCGCGGCCGAACTGGCCTGGCAGCCGGTCCTGGACGACCCGCTGGCAGCCCTGACCTGACCCGGCCCCCCGTACTTCCCGCGCGGTAGGCCGCGGTTCTCCGCCCGCCGGACCGCGGGCCTCGCCGGATCCGTCCCGCAAGACGGGGCAGGCCGCACGGAGCAGCCGCGGCACGCCCCCGTACTCCCCGGGAGGTAGCCGCACTGCCGCTGGCCGTACGACGACCCGGAACCCCTCCCCGAGCCACTGTCGACGCAGCACCGGAGAACTCTCCGAAGCCTCTCGGCAGACCCCTCGAGGGAGATGAACCAAGATGCAGACCCTGGCGAACTGGGACGGCGGCCCCGGGCCGTGGATCCTCTTCTTCCCGCTGTTCTGGGCGGCCGTCGTCGTCGGCGCCGTCACCCTTCTGCGCCGTACCGCCCGGCGCGGCCGCGGCGCCCCCTGGCGCGGCATGGACACCGGGCCCTGGCGCGGCCCGGACGGGCGCCCCGCCGCGGACTCGCCGCTCGCCGTCCTCGGCCGCCGCTTCGCCTCCGGCGAGATCGACGAGGACGAGTACTGGCGCCGGTTGTCGGTGCTGGAGGAGCAGTTCGGCCGCACCGGCGGTGCCCGGTGACGACCACGCCCGCCTCCACCGCCTCTTCCACCACCCCCACCACGTCGGTCCCCGGGACGGCCGCGCGGGTCGTCGACGCCGTGAAGGTCCACGGCGCCGGCGACACCGCCGTACGAGCCCTGGACGGCGTGAGCGTCGGCTTCCCGGCCGGGCGCTTCACCGCGATCATGGGGCCCTCGGGCTCCGGAAAGTCCACCCTGATGCACTGCGCGGCCGGACTCGACACGCTCACCTCCGGCAGCGCGTACATCGGCGACACCGAACTGGGCGGCCTCGACGACCGCCGGCTGACCCTGCTGCGCCGCGACCGCGTCGGCTTCGTCTTCCAGGCGTTCAACCTGGTGCCGACCCTGACCGTCGCCGAGAACATCACGCTGCCCCTCGATCTGGCGGGCCGGCGGGGCGACCCCGAGTGGATCGACGCGCTCGTCGAGGTCGTCGGCCTGCGCGACCGCCTGCACCACCGGCCCGCCGAACTCTCCGGCGGACAGCAGCAACGCGTCGCGGTGGCCCGCGCGTTCGCCGCCCGCCCGGACGTCGTCTTCGCCGACGAGCCCACCGGCAACCTCGACTCCCGCTCCGGCCAGGAGGTGCTCGGCCTGCTCGGCCGCGCGGTGCGGCAGACGGACCGCACGGTCGTCATGGTCACCCACGACCCGGTCGCCGCCGCCCACGCCGACGAGGTGCTCTTCCTCGCCGACGGACGCCTGGTCGACCGCATGGAGTCCCCGACCGCCGACCGGGTCCTGGACCGGATGAAGGCCTTCGAGGTGCGGACGTGAACGCCTCCCTCCGACTGAGCCTCTCCTCCCTGCGAGCCCACCGACGGCGCTTCGCCGGCACCTTCCTCGCCGTGTTCCTCGGCGTCGCCTTCCTGGCCGGGACCCTGGTCATGGGCGACACCCTGCGCGCCAGTTTCGACTCCATGTTCGGCAAGGCGACCGACGGCACGGACGCCGTCGTCCGCAGCGCCGACGTGATCACCGCGGCCGGCGAGGGCCAGGGCGTACGCCGGCCGGTGGACACCGCGCTGGTGAGGACCATCGAGCGGCTCCCCGGTGTCGCGGCCGCCGCCCCGGACATCCAGGGCGCGGGTCAGCTCCTGGGCCGCGACGGCGAGCCCATCGGCGGCCAGGGCCCGCCCACCCTCGCCGGCAACTGGATCTCCGACCCGAAGCTCAACCCGTACCGGCTCGCCGAGGGGCGCGCCCCCGCGAAGACCGGCGAGGCCGTCGTCAACCGAGGCGCCGCGAAGAAGGGCGGCCTTCGGATCGGCGACACCACGACGCTGCGCACCCCCGACCCCGTCAAGGTGACGATCGTGGGACTGGCGACCTTCGGCGGCACGGACGGCATGGCGCAGGTGACCTTCACCGGACTGACCCAGGCCGACGCCGAGAAGTACCTGACCGCCCGGCCCGGGGAGGCGGCGGGCATCGGGGTGCGGGCCGGGCCCGGGGTGAGCCAGGCCGAGCTGGTGCGGCGGCTGACTCCCGTACTGCCCAAGGGCGTCGAGGCGGTCACCGGCCAGGAGGCCGCGCGGGAGAACACCGACATGGTCTCCAGCCAGTTCCTGACCGTCTTCACCACGTTCCTGCTGGTGTTCTCGGGCGTGGCGCTGCTGGTGGCGACCTTCTCCATCCACAACACGTTCGCGATCGTCGTTGCCCAGCGCACCCGCGAGAACGCGCTGCTGCGCGCGCTGGGCGCCTCCCGCCGACAGGTCACCGCCGCCACCCTCGTGGAGGCGAGCGCCGTCGCCCTGACCGCGTCCGCCGCCGGGCTGGCGGGCGGCATCGGGATCGCCGCCGGGCTCCAGGCGCTGTTCCCGGCGATCGGATTCCCCTTCCCGGAGGGCAGCCTGGTCGTCCAGCCGCTGTCGATGGCACTGCCGCTGGTGGTCGGTGTCGTGGTCTGCCTCGGCTCCGCGCTGACGCCCGCCGTGCGGGCCGGCCGCACCGCGCCCATGGCCGCGTTGCGCGAGACGGCCGTCGACACCTCCGGCGCCTCCCGCCCGCGCGCCGTGGCGGGAGCGGTCCTCGCCGCGACGGCCGTCGCCGCGACCCTCGCCGGTGTCCTGGTCTCCCCGTCCGTATGGGCGGCCGGAGTCGGCGCCGTCCTCGCCCTGGCCGCCTTCGTGGTGCTCGGCCCGGTCGCCTCCGCCATCGCCGTACGCCTGCTCGGCAGCCCCCTCGGCCGGCTGCGCGGCATCACCGGCGGTCTGGCCCGGCGCAACGCGCTGCGCAGCCCGAAGCGCACCGCGGCGACCGCGAGCGCGCTGATGATCGGGGTCGCCGTGGTGTCGCTGTTCACGGTCTTCGGTGCCTCGCTCAAGGCCACCATGGACCAGACCGTCTCCCGGTCCTTCGCGGGCGACCTCGCCGTGAGCACCCCCTCCTTCGGAGCCGGGGGCAGCGGCCTGAGCCCCCGGCTGGCCGGAGCGATCCAGCGGCTGCCGGAGGTGGACACGGCGGTCGGACTCGGCCGGGGCATCGCCGAGGTCGACGGCGAGGGGAGGGCCCTGACCGTCACCGACCCGGTCGCGCTCGCCCGGACCTTCGACCTCGGAACCGTGAACGGCTCCCTGAACGGCCTGGGCACCGACGGCATCGCCGTCACCCGCGACGAGGCCGACCGGCGGGGCCTGACGACGGGGGACCGGGCACGGCTCACCTTCACCGACGGCACCACGCGGACCTTCACCGTCCGCGCGGTCTACGGCCGGTCCGAACTCGCCGGCGACTACGTCGTCAGCCGATCCGCCTGGGCCCCGCACCGCACCCAGGACTCCGACAGGCTCGTCGCCGTCTCCCTCCGGCCCGGCGTGAGCGCGGAGGCGGGCAAGGCAGCCGTCGAACGGGTCGCCGCCCGGTACGGCGACCCGCAGGTGCAGACCCGCGACGAGTACGCGCAGTCCTCGGCGGCCGGGATCGACATGATGCTCACCCTGGTCTACGCGCTGCTCGCCCTCGCGGTGTTCATCGCACTCCTCGGCATCGCCAACACCCTCACCCTGGCGATCCACGAGCGGACCCGCGAACTCGGTCTGCTCAGGGCCGTCGGCCAGACCCGGTCCCAGCTGCGGGCCATGGTCCGCTGGGAATCGGTCCTGGTCGCCGCGTTCGGCACGGCGGGCGGACTCATCCTGGGCGCCTTCCTCGGCTGGGTGCTGGTGAAGGCGTCCGACGGCGAGAGCGGCACCGCGTTCGCCTTCGCCGCCCCGCCGGCGCAGCTGCTCGTGGTGGCACTGGTGGGGATCGCGGCGGGCGGGCTCGCGGGGCTGCGCCCGGCCCGGCGCGCCGCCCGGCTGGACGTGCTGCGAGCCATCGCCACCGAGTGAGCACCGGGGCCGGGGTCCGGGGTCACCGCGACTTCGGCCCCCGGTGGTCACCGCGAGTCCGGCCCCCGGTGGTCACCGCGAGTCCGGCCCCCGGTGGTCACCGCGACTCCGGCCCCGGCGGTCACCGCGGGACTCCGGCCCCGGTGGTTACTGGGAGTCCGGCTCCGGCGGTTACCGGCCCGGTGGTTACTGGGAGTCCGGCTCCGGCGGTTACCGGCCCGGTGGTTACTGGGAGTCCGGCTCCGGCGGTCACCTCGGGGCTCCGGCACACCACCGGGCGGTGACCGGGCGGCAACCCGGTCACCGCCCACGGCCCGTCACGGCCTGTGGCCCGTCACCGCCCACGGCCGACGGCCTATGGCCCGTCACTGCCTACAGCCCGTCAGGGCCTGTGGCCCAGGGCCCGTCACGGCCCCCGGCCCGTCACCGCCCCGGCCGCCACCCTCGTCAGCCGGCCACGGCGCACGCGGTCAACCGACGACGGCGGATCCGGCCGGAGCGTGGACCGGCCGGACGGGCCGGACGCCGTCGAGCGCGGAGGCGGCCTCGGCCAAGCGGCGCGCGGACCGCTCCGCGGTCACGAGCGCCGGTACCCGGGCCGGCACCGCGACCGAGGGCGCGGCGGTCGGCAGGGTGAACCAGACGACCTTGCCCTGCTCGCCGTCCGGCCGCGCGCCCCAGCTCTCGCTCATCGCGGCCACCATCGCCAGCCCCCGCCCTTCGGTGGCCAGCGGCGCGATGTCACCCATCTTCTCCACCACGGGGAGGCGAGGGTCGTGGTCGCGCACGGAGACCGTGAGCCGCTCGAGCAGCAGTTCGAGCTCCACGGTGCACAGCTTGTCGGGCCGGGCGTGCCGGTGGACGTTGGTCAACAGCTCCGTCACACCGAGCGCGGCCCGGTCTATCAGAGGGTCCAGATGCCAGTAGCGCAAGTGCGCCGATACGATTCTGCGGACTTGGCCGATCCGCGACGGCAGGGCTTGGAGCTCCACCGTGCAGTGCCTGCTTGGGTGACTGATCACGGCTGCGACTCCCCGACGTTGAGGTCCGGAAGAACACGACGTTTCGGATGCAGCAGGACGCCTGCGTGACATTGCCGCCTGCTGTCTGGCCGGCGGGCTGGTTCGCAGCGTTATCGCCGGTAAACCCTGAGTGACGTGAGACAAGCGTGACCCACGGTGTGGGGTCACGCAACTCGCCTCACTCAGCCGCCGCGCCGAGCCGCTCGACGGACGGCCTCGACGAACCGGCGGGCCGCGGGCGGCCCCGTCTCGCCCGGTGCGGGGTCGTGGTCGCCCAGGGTCAGCAGGTACTGCTGGCCGCCCAGGTCGGCCAGCGCCCGGTCGTCCGGCGCGTACCAGGGCTGGGACGCGCGCACCGACTGCACCGGAGCGCTGTCGATCTCACTGCCGTAGCTGGTCAGCAGCTCCAGCCTGCCGTCGCGGATCCGGACCCGTCCGGCCCGGGTGAGTGAGCGCAGTCGCTTGTCGATGCGTACGCCCGTGGCCGTGAACTCCGGTTCGGCCATCTCCCCGCCCTTTCGTGCGTGTCGCCGGCTCCCGCTCCGCCTGGTCCACGAGCCGGCCCGGCTCGTTCGAGATCCCGTGTCACGGCGGGCTCTTCGTCCCGCCGCGGTGCAGTCTGCACGCCTTCGGCACGGAGCACCAGTGCGCGGGGAGCGCTCGCGGGTGGCGCCCGGAGCACTCGCGCGAACGCGCCCCCACCCGCGCGCCCCCTCGCCGCGGATCGGCCCCGGCCCGGTCTGCTCCCAAGCGTCTCCTTGAGCGGCTCAAAGATGCGTTTATGCAGGTGAGAAGCGTGTTGAAGGTGTCTATCATCGAGCGTGTCCGGCCGCGCGGGACGCCGCCGGCGCACAGTGTAAGGAGCCCCGCCGTGAGCACCACCGAGCAGCGCCGGACCGGCGACACCCTCGACGTCGACCGCAGCGACAGCGGATACCGGGACTGGCTGAAAGAAGCCGTCCGCAAGGTGCAGGCCGACGCCAACCGCTCGGCCGACACCCATCTGCTGCGCTTCCCGCTGCCCGAGGAATGGGGCATCGACCTGTACCTGAAGGACGAGTCGACCCACCCCACCGGAAGCCTCAAGCACCGGCTGGCGCGGTCGCTGTTCCTGTACGGGCTGTGCAATGGCTGGATCCGCCCGGGCCGCCCGGTCATCGAGGCATCCAGTGGCTCGACGGCCGTCTCGGAGGCGTACTTCGCGAAGCTGATCGGCGTGCCCTTCATCGCGGTCATGCCGCGCACGACCAGCGCCGAGAAGTGCCGCCTGATCGAGTTCCACGGCGGGCGGTGCCACTTCGTGGACGACCCGCGCACGATGTACGAGGCCTCCGCCGCCCTCGCGGCCGAGACCGGGGGCCACTACATGGACCAGTTCACCTACGCCGAGCGGGCCACGGACTGGCGCGGCAACAACAACATCGCCGAGTCCATCTTCCGGCAGCTGGAGTTGGAGCGCTTTCCGGAGCCGGCGTGGATCGTCGCCACCGCGGGCACCGGCGGCACCTCCGCGACCATCGCGCGCTACGTCCACTACATGCAGTGCGACACCCGCGTCTGCGTCGCCGACCCCGACAACTCGTGCTTCTTCGAGGGCTGGACCACCGGCGATCCGGACGTCACCTGCGACTGCGGCTCGCGTATCGAGGGCATCGGACGGCCGCGCATGGAACCGAGCTTCGTGCCCGGGGCCATCGACCGCATGATGAAGGTGCCGGACGCCGCCGCCGTGGCCGCCGTACGCGCCCTGGAGCGGGCCATCGGCCGCAAGGCGGGCGGCTCCACCGGGACGGGCCTGTGGAGCGCCCTGAAGATCGTCGCCGAAATGCTGGCGGAGGGCCGCCAGGGCAGTGTCGTGACCCTGCTGTGCGATCCGGGCGACCGCTACCTCGACAAGTACTACTCCGACGCCTGGCTGACCGAACAGGGCCTCGACAGCGCCCCGTACGCGCAGGCGCTGGAGTCGTTCCTGACGACCGGCGAGTGGCCGGGCTGAGAGGGCCCGTACGGCCGGCCGGTCCAGGTCCTCGGACCGGCCGGCCCCGGAGTGGGAGCGGAGTGGGCGCGGGCGGTCGGCCGGGTACGGCCGGCCCTCGCCGACGTTCCCTCAGATGTCCGTCTCGTCCCCGGGCTCGCCCGCCACCACCAGCCGCAGGTGCTCCGAGATCTCGGAGCGTGCCTCCGCGGGCAGTCCCGCGTCCGTCACCAGCGTGTCGATCCGGTCCAGCGCGGCGAAGGAACTCAGGCCCACCACACCCCACTTGGTGTGGTCGGCGACCACCACCACCCGGCGCGCCGACTGCACCAGCCGACGGTTGGTCTCGGCCTCGGCCAGGTTCGGCGTGGACAGGCCCGCCTCGGCCGATATCCCGTGCACCCCCAGGAACAGCACGTCGAAGTGGAGCGCGGCGATCGCCTGGTCGGCCACCGGACCCACCAGCGAGTCGGACGGCGTGCGCACCCCGCCGGTCAGCACGACCGTCGCCGCGCCCTGCCGCCGGCCGGAGGTGCGCTGCGCCGAGTGGAAGACCTCGGCGACCCGGACCGAGTTGGTGACCACCGTCAGATCGGGCACGTCGAGCAGGTGCTGGGCCAGCGCGTACGTCGTCGTACCGCCCGAGAGGGCGATCGCCGTGCCCGGCGAGACCAGCCGGGCCGCCGCCCGCGCGATGTCCTCCTTGGCGGTCAGCTCCAGACCCGACTTGGCCTCGAAGCCCGGCTCGTGCGTACTGGCCTCCACCACGGGAACCGCGCCGCCGTGCACCTTCTCCAGCACGCCCTGCCGGGCCAGCGCGTCCAGATCGCGGCGCACCGTCATGTCCGACACGCCGAGCTTCCGGGTCAGCTCGTTCACCCGGACACCGCCGCGGCGCCGGACCTCGTCCAGGATCAGGGCGCGCCGCTGCTCCGCGAGGAGGTTCTGATTCTCACTCACGTGCGCTCCGGTTCCTTTCGCCTCAAGCCGTCCGACCCGCCCCGCGCAGCCGCCGGCGACGAGAAGGTCCGTCAGTCCTCCGGTGCGCGGACGTCCCATCCTTTCACGGGGCGGTCCGCACCGCGCCATCGCCCGACCGACGCGCGCATGACATCGTTGCCCCCCCCGTACGCGCCTCTCCTCATCCGGATCGGGGAGATCCGTTGACGAGGGGTGTGCCGCGTGTCACGGGAGGCGATCCTGGTGTCTGGCGCATCCGGTCGGCTCGTCAGGTGCGGCGGGGCCGTCAGCCCCGGCGGACTCCGGTTGCCGCTGCGCATGTTCCACTGTTCGCACTTCCCCCGTGACGCGTCCGTCGGCCTGTGTCCGTGCGCACGGCACTCCTGGCTGGGCTTCCTGTCGCCCGCGGCCGGCGGCTGGTGGAGCACGCCCGGCCGCTGCCTCGCCCTGGCCGCCCTGGCGCCCGCCGCGCTCACCGGGCTGCTGTGGTACCTGGCGCACCGCACCTGGAGCGCCTACGAGTCCCAGCAGCCGATCTCCCGCGACCCGGAGCCCGAGGACGACTCCGGCAACGGATCCCTGAGCCGTCCCGGCTTCTGGTACGGGCCGACTGGTGGCTCGGCTGCGTGCCGCGCACCCCGCCGCGGGCCTGCTGACGGTCGCCGTGACGATCGCCGCGCCCACGGCGGCCCTCGACCGCGGCCCCGGCGGCCCCCAGGCCCTCGACACGGCGGGCCGGCTCCTGCTCACCACCCTGCTCGTCTGGTCCACCGCAGTCGTCCGGGTCGTCTGCCGCCGGGGCCGCACCGAGCACCTGCTCGCCATCCGCGGCCCGCCCCGATCCTGGGCCACTCCGACCACCAGGCGGACCCGGCCTTCGACGAGGAACGCCGCCGACTGCCGGCGCGGCTGCGCCCGGACCTCCCGGCGCCCCGCCACGGGCAGCCCGACGTACCCGCCTCGGAAGCGGACACCGGTCCGGAGCCGCCGGGCGGGTCCGGCTCTCAGGGCAGCGCGGGCAGGTCCTCGGCGTAGAGCAGTGTCAGATCGTCCGTGCTCGGCTCGGCGAGCTGCGCGACCCGGCCGGCGTGCCGCTCCACCATGGCCTCGAAGGTCTGCCGCGCCGTGCGGCCGTTGCCGAACGCGGGGCCCCTGGGGACCGCGGTGAAGTACGCCAGCAGGGCCTCGGTCGTGTCCGGAGCCAGCCGGTACTCGTGCTCCTCCGCCTGCTGCTCCACGATCCGCAGCAGTTCGTCGGGGCCGTAGTCGCTGAAGGTGATGGTGCGGGAGAAGCGGGAGGCCACACCCGGGTTGACGGACAGGAAGCGCTCCATCTCGGCCGTGTAGCCGGCGACGATCACCACCACCGCGTCCCGCTGGTCCTCCATCAGCTTCACCAGCGTGTCGATGGCCTCCTTGCCGAAGTCGCGCCCGGCGTCCTCCGGGGAGAGCGCGTACGCCTCGTCGATGAACAGCACTCCGCCGCGGGCCCGTTCGAAGGCCTCCTGGGTGCGGATCGCGGTGGATCCGATGTGCTCGCCGACCAGGTCGACACGGGACACCTCCACGAGGTGGCCCTTCTCCAGGACACCGAGGGAGGCCAGGATCTCGCCGTACAGGCGGGCGACCGTGGTCTTGCCGGTGCCGGGGGAGCCGGTGAAGACCAGATGCCGCTTGACCGAGGCGGCCTTCAGCCCGGCCTGCTGACGGCGCCGGCCCACCTCGATCATGTCGGTCAGGGCGCGCACCTCCCGCTTGACGCTGTCCAGGCCGACCAGCGTGTCGAGTTCGCCGAGGACGTCCTTCGCGGTCCGCGCGGGAACCTCCGGCTCACCGGCGGTCACCAGCGGCTCCTGCTCGGTGGTGCGCTGCCCGGGGATCGCGCCCAGCAGGCCGGTGGACGGGGGCGTGGTCTGCACGGCCGCCTCCCGGGCCACGAGCGGGCGCACGCCGCCGCTCTCGTCGCTGGTGCAGTCCTCGACCACGGGGCCCGACCCGGCCCCGGCGTCCGGCCCGCCGTCCGCGAACTCGTAACCTCCGCGGGCGCACCGCTCCGTACGGCACTTCTTCAGCGTCGTACGGCAGCCGTCGATCACATGGAAGCCGTAGCCACCGCTGCCCGTCACCCGGCAGTCCAGGAAGCTGCCGCGGCCCCCGGCGGAGACGTAGAAGCCGGCCTCGGCGGGGGAGGCGACCGTGCACCGCTCGATGGTGGGGTCGGCGCCCTTGGTGACGATCACACCGGTCTGGGTGTCGTCCACGGTGCAGTTGTTGAGCGTGCCGCCGCTGCCGTGGTCGCGGAACCAGGCGCCCGTGGCCGCGTCCTTGATCCGGCAGTCGTCGAGCTGCGCGGTGGCGCCGTCGCTCACCGACACCGCCGTGTTGCGCACCTGGGACAGATCGCTGTCGACGACGTCCGCGCGGGAGCCGCGGTCCAGCACGAACAGCGCGTCGGGCACGTCGTGCACCCGGCAGGAGTCGAGCACCGCGGTGGCGCCGTCGCTGACCCACACCGCGGGGTAGTCGCCGGTGCTGTCGAAGATCTCGCACTGGTTGGCGTCCACGCGCGTGCCCGGGTCCCACACCGACAGGCCGTTGCGCCCGAACTGACGCACCGTCGTCCGCGTCAGCGTCAGCACGGAGCGGGAACGCAGGTCCACCGCGTTCTCCGGGATGTCGTGGATGCGGCAGTCGGCCAGCGTCAGCACGGCGTCGGTGTCGAGCGTGACACCGTCCGCGGCGGTGCGGTGCACATCGCAGTCGGTGAGGTGCGCGGTGGCCCGGCCGGTGATCTGTACGCCGCTGCCCCGGACCTCGTAGACCTCGCAACCCACCGCCTCCAGGGCGGAGTTGTCACCCGTCGCCGTCAGGCCCGCGCCGGAGGTGTGGTGGATGCGGCAGTTCTCCAGCCGGGGGTGGGCGCCACCGCGGACCGCCACGCCCGACTGCCCGGCCGCGACGACCTCGCACTCCTCGAACACCCCACCGCCGCCGTCGAGTACGGCGATGCCGATACCGGCCGGGTTGTCGACCGTGCAGCGCCGCACGGTGGGCCGGGCGCCGCCGCGCACCTCGATTCCGGCCGCGGACCGGGTCACGATCCGCAGGTCCTTGAGTTCCGGCGCGCCCTCTTCGACCAACAGGGCGGGCGCGGTGGCGTCCTGGCCCTCGACGTGCAGGTCCTGGACGACCGCGGAGGCGCGCACGGTCAGGGGCACCCCCTCCGTGGGGGCGATGCGCACCGAGCCCGGGGCGCCCTCGGGGCCGCGCAGGGTCACTGCCTGCTGTACGACGAGGTTCTCCCGGTAGGTGCCCGGGGCGACGGTGAGCACGTCACCGTCGGCCGCGGCCTCCAGGGCGGCGGCGAGCGATGTGTACTCACCCGTGCGGCGCCGCCACCGCGATGTGCCGGTGTGCGTCACCTGGACCGTGCCCTGTGCCATGGCGCTGCTGTGCCCCCACCTCGTCGTACGCGGGTTGGTTGATGCCGAGTGCGTCGGCCGGTCCACCGTAGCGTGCGCGCGGACGCTCGGTTGACCAGAGCCCAAAGGCCGTCAGCTGCCGGTGCCGGTACGGCCCCAGTCCGGGCCCGCGCGGTCCCAGGCCTGGTCCCAGCCCGCGTACCGCCGGCGGACCAGGCGCCAGACGATCAGCCGGCGTGTCCCCTCCACCAGGCCCGCGGCCAGCATGCCCGCGCCGCAACCGGCCAGCACCGCATGGGTCGTGGCCGTCGTGGAGTCCAGGGGGCGGGTCACGGTGCGGCCGTGCCCGTCCGTCCACAGCGTGAAGTGGTCGCCGGGGTGGGGGGACCCCAGGCTCGTCGTGACCGGGCCGTGCTGCCGGGTGCCGTCCGGGGCCGTCCAGTCGGCGAGGACGCGGCTGCGCAGCTCCCGTCCCGTGGTGATCTCCGGGTCGGGATCCGGCCGGTTCAGTATCCGCACCACCGTGGCCGCCACCGGGTGGCGGGACTGGCGCTGCTCGCGCACGGACTGCTGAAGGGCGTCCTGGGCGAGGGAACCGGCGAGGGAGCCGATCACTGGGGCGGCGACCAGGACGAGCAGCAGCGCCGCCAGGGCCACCCAGGCCTCGACGAGATCGGTCCTGCGCCGCAGCGGGTTGTGCCGCCAGCGCCAGAGTCCGCTGATCGCTCGCACGGTTACCGCACCCCCCTTCCCCTCCGTGATAACCCCGGCCGGAACAGTTGGCCCCCTCGCCGGCCGAAGAGAGAGGGAAATCACCTCGGGCCGGGCATTCTCACGAACTCCTCACGAAAGCCCAACGACCGGTCCGCGCTCCGGGGTTCCCGGCCGGTGGCCGGAAGTCATTCGAGGACGGTGACCGGGTCGCCGAGCCGGATGGTGCCGGTGGACTCGGGCACCAGGTTCTGGCCGAAGACCAGTTCGCCCCCGAAGCGGCGGTGGCGGCCGAGGGTGCGCAGCGGTTCCTTGCCGCGGGTTCCGGTGGCCTGGTCGGTGGTGGTCACCACGCACCGTCCGCACATCTTGGCGACCCGGAAGGGGACTTCCCCGATCGCGATGCGCGACCAGTCGTCCTCGGCCCAGGCGGGGGTGCCGGCCACCACGACGTTGGGCCGGAAGCGGTTCATGGGCAGCGGGCCCTCGCCGGCGTGATCCCCCTCGGCGATCAGGGAGTTGAGGGAGGCGAGCGAGGAGAGCGTGGTGAGCAGCAGCGGGAAGGCGTCGGCGAAGCTCACCGTCTCGCCCGGCAGGGCGTAGGCCGGGTCGACGGGCCGGCGTGTGGCGGGGTCGTCCAGGTGGACCAGACGGACGTCGTCCCCGACGAGGCCGCTGCACCAGGCGTGGGCGGCCGCGTCCGCCGGGACGGCCTCCACCTTCTCGCCGAAGATGTCCACGGTCACCGTGTCGCCCGGCGCGGGGACGGAGACGGTGACCGGGGCGCGTCCGGGCGCGGAAAGGCGGAGGCCGCCGCCGGGCTCGGGTTCGGCGGCGGCCAACGCGAGGTGTGGCTGCTGGCGTTGCGTGACGACCTTTCCCCCGTCGTCGATCAGCGCCCAGCGCCGGTCCCCGTCCAGCCCCCAGGGCTGGACGACGGCTTCCGCGAGCGGGACGGCTCGCAGCGCCTTGACCGGGTGGATGTGCAGCGCGTGCAGTTCCGCGTTCCCCATGGCCTCATCCTGCCAGGCGGCACGGACAGCCGGGGAGCGGACGGCACTGGAGCGGATCAGTAACCGCGGTACTGCTGGTTGCCGTACGGGTCCTGGTAGGGCGCCGGGGCAGGCCGGGGAGTGGCGGGACGCATGGCCTCGTAGCCGGTGCCGCTCGCCATCGGGCGTGGTGGCTGCGGCTGCTGCGGACCGGGATACCCGCGCGGCGCGGAGGCCTGCTGCGGGATGTAGGCCGTGGGCGCCGGCTGCGGGGGGACGGGCTGCGGCGCCTGTGGGTAGCCGTACGAGGGCTGGGGCGGGGCCGCCGGGAGGGCGGGCAGCGCCGAGGGCAGCGCGGGCAGGTTGCTGCCGGTGCTCATCGGGCCGCCCGCGGTCAGGTGGCTGCCCGTGTCGTACGGCGCCGGAACACGGATGGGGGCGATCTGCGGGGTTCCTCGCTCGGCCACGAGCGAGTCGTAGATCGGGGTGTCCGGGAAGGAGGCGGAGTAGTAGCCGCCGCCATAACTGGAGCGGGGGGAGGTCATGGCCATAAGTAAAGCCCACGATGTGCTGGTTGGGGAGACCGATAAGAGGGTTGTTTTCCGTGTCGGCGGTGACGTGAGGTCCCCAATATGAGCGAACTTGGCTAAAAAGGGGCATCGAGCAAGGCTCGGATGCTGTATAAGCCGATCTTCAGACCGGGTTACCGGCGGTCCGCCAGGCGTGTTCCGGTACTTCTCATGGGAGTTCGGTGTCATCGGGCTTAGGTTGGTCGGGTAGCGAGCCGACGGACTGCCGGGGCCACGGCCTGTCCGACATGTGATGGGGGCGAAAGATGTCCATGCCGAAGGGGTCCAACACGCCGGTGCCCGCCACCGCCCTGCGCGTCGAGGTGGGCTGGCGCCCCGGTCCGGGCGTCCCCGACGCTGACGTCTCGGCGCTGCTGCTGGTCGGCGGAAAGGTGCGTTCCGACGCGGACTTCGTCTTCTACAACCAGCCGGCCCACCCCTCCGGCGCGGTCCGGTACGAGGGCAAGGGCACCCTCGGGGGCCAGGTGACCGACACCCTGCTCGTCGACCTCGCGCGCGTGGAGCCCTCGATCGAGAAGGTGGTGCTCGCCGCCTCCGCGGACGGCGGCACCTTCGGACAGGTGCCCGGCCTCTACATCGAGGTCCGGGACGCCGCTCGGGGCACGGTGGCCGCGCGGTTCGACAGCACCGGCGCGAGTGTCGAGACGGCGTTCGTGCTCGGCGAGTTCTACCGCCGTCAGGGCGCCTGGAAGTTCCGGGCCGTCGGCCAGGGCTACGGCAGCGGACTCGAGGGCCTGGCCACGGACTTCGGCATCACCGTGGACGAGCCGCAGCACACGCCGCCGCCCCCGGCGCCGGCCCCGCGGGCACCCGGAATGGCGCCGCGGCCACCCGCGCCGGCCCCCTTCCCGGCCACGCCCTCGCCACCGGTCGGACCACCGGTTCCCCTCCCGCCGCCGGTCGCGCCCCCGGTCACCATGCCTCAGTCCGGCACACCCGCGTCCCCGTTCGGCACACCCACACCCGCCACGCCCACGCGAGCACCCGCCACGCCCACGCGAGCACCCGCCACGCCCACGCGAGCACCCGCCACGCCCACGCGAGCACCCGCCACGCCCACGCCCGCCGCGGCCCCGGTCCGCCTGAGCAAGGTGACGCTCACCAAGGCGGCTCCCTCGGTGTCGCTGACCAAACAGGGCGGAACGGCGGGCGCCATGCGCGTGAACCTCAACTGGGAGGTGCGCAAACAGTTCTCCGGCTGGGGCAGCAAGCGCGGCCGTGCGGTGGCCATGCACAGAGACCTCGACCTCGACCTGTGCGCCCTCTACGAGCTGTCGGACGGCCGCAAGGGCGTCGTCCAAGCCCTCGGCAACGCCTTCGGCGCGCTGCACCGGCCGCCGTACATCCATCTCGACGGCGACGACCGCACCGGGGCCGTAGCCGACGGCGAGAACCTCACCATCAACCTCGACCACAGCGGCGACTTCCGTCGCATCCTCGTCTTCGTGACCATCTACGAAGGTGCCCGCTCCTTCGCCGACCTGCACGCCACGGTCACCCTCCAGCCGCAGCACGGCGCCCCCGTCGACTTCTCCCTCGACGAGTGCACGGTGCCCTCCATGGTGTGCGCACTCGCCCTGATCACCAACAACGGCGGCGACCTCGTGGTCCAGCGGGAGGCCCGCTACCTGGTGCCCGAACGCGGGGTGAGCCCGCAGCGCACCATCGACCGCGCCTACGGCTGGGGCATGAACTGGACCCCCGGCCGCAAGTGACCGGTCACCCGCTCACCCCTCGTCAGGCACGGCGTCCGGACGCGCGTACGTGCGGCCCTTCCAGGCCGCACCGCGGCCCCGGTAGTGCTGCACCGCCGAGTCGACCGTCATCAGCAGATAGAGGAACGCGGTGAACGGCAGCAGGGGAGCGAGCCACAGAGGCTGCCGGTAGTAACGGAGCATCGGGACGTACGTCGCCGCCATCACCAGCCAGGCCAGGCCGCCGGCGAACGCCGCCCCCGCGTCGCCCGCCGCCAGGCCCGCGGTCAGCGCCACCGGCGGCACCATGTACACCAGCGCCAGCCCGGCGACCGTGCCGAGCAGCAGCAGGGGATTGTGGCGCAGCTGCGCGTAGGCGCTGCGCGAGACCATCCGCCACAGGTCGCGCAGCCGCGGATAGGGGCGCACGCTGTCCACCCGCTCGGCGAGCCCGAGCCAGATGTGGCCGCCGCCGGCCTTGACGGCCCGGGCGAGGGCCACGTCGTCGATCACCGCCTGGCGGATCGCGTCCGGGATCCGCGCCCGCTCGGCGGCCTCGGCGCGCAGCAGTACGCAGCCGCCCGCGGCCGCCGCGGTCCGCGCCCCCCGGCGTCCGATCCGGCGGAAGGGGTACAGCTGCGCGAAGAAATAGACGAAGGCCGGTACGACGAGCCGCTCCCACAGGCTCTCCGCGCGCAGCCGGGCCATCTGCGAGACGACGTCGAAGCCTCCGGTGCGTGCCGCCGCCACCAGATGGCGCAGGCTGTCAGGGCCATGGGCGATGTCGGCGTCCGTCAGCAGCAGGTAGGCGGGTCCACGCGCGCGTGCCAGGCCGATGCCGTGCCGTACCGCCCACAGCTTGCCCGTCCAGCCGGCGGGCGGCTCACCCGGTGAGGCCACGGTCAGCGGCAGCCCGCCGTGCCGCCGCGCCAGTTCGCGGGCCAGTTCCCCGGTGCCGTCGCGGCTGCCGTCGTCGATCAGGAAGACCTCCGCCCGGCCCGGATAGTCCTGGGCGAGCAGGGAGGGAAGGCTCTCCGGAAGGACGCCGGCCTCGTCCCGCGCGGGGACGACGACGCACACCGATGGCCAGTCCCCCGGGGCCGGGTCCTCGTGGGGCGGCAGTCTGACGTCCGTACGCCAGAAGAAGCCCTGGCCGAACAGCAGCCACAGCCAGGCGGCGAGTGATCCGACGGCACTCCACTCGATCACGCTCACCCGCGCAGTCTGCCCCACCCGGGCGGCCGGTTCGAGGGGATCGACTATCGTGGCCGGGTGAAGATCGCGCTCATGGACTCCGGGATCGGGCTGCTGGCGGCCACCGTCGCGGTACGGCGGCTGCGCCCCGACGCAGAGCTCGTACTCTCCTTGGACCCCGCGGGCATGCCGTGGGGCCGACGCACGACGGAGGACCTCATCGAGCGCGCCCTGGCCGTCGCCGAGGCCGCCGCCGCGCACCGCCCGGACGCCCTGATCGTCGGCTGCAACACCGCGACCGTGCACGCGCTCACCGCCCTGCGCGCCGCCCTGGAACCGGACCTGCCGGTCATCGGCACGGTGCCGGCGATCAAACCGGCCGCGGCCGGCGGCGGACCCGTCGCCATCTGGGCGACGCCCGCCACCACCGGCAGCGTCTACCAGCGGAACCTCATCCGCGACTTCGCCGACGGCGTGCCGGTCACCGAGGTGCCCTGCTGTGGCCTCGCCGAGGCAGTGGAGCACGCGGACCAGACGGCGATCGACCAGGCCGTCGCCGCGGCCGCCGCACTCACCCCCGCGGACGTGACGACCGTCGTCCTGGGCTGCACCCACTACGAACTGGTCGCCGACCGCATCCGGGCCGCGGTCCGGCACCCGGACGGCCCGCCGCCGGCCCTGCACGGCTCGGCGGGCGCCGTCGCCGCCCAGGCGCTGCGCCGGATCGGCGCCCGGTCCGAACCGGAGACCGCGGCCGAGGGCGGCGTGACCGTGCTGCTGAACGGACGGGAGGGCGCCCTGCCCGCCCCGGCCCTGGCCTACGCGGAAGGCCGCCTCCTCCAGCAGGTCGCCCCGGCCCGCTGACCTGGGCCGGCCACCCGACGCGTTCCGTCCGGGTGCGGCCACCCGGTCCCGTCACCCTGTGCGACGCGCTACCCGCGCAGCGAAACCTGAGTAACCTCATGGATATGAGGGACCACCCCCACGCCGAGAACAGTTCCCATCCCGAGGTGTGGACCGGACGGGCCACCAACCGGATGCAGTGGCTGCTGGCGCCGGCCGGCGCCGCCTGCATGGCACTGGGCATCGAGCTGGCCGTCGACTCCGCCTGGACCTCCGGCATCGCCCCGCTGGTGATGTCCGTCGTGGGCTGCATCGCGGCCGGTCTGCTGGTCCTCTTCGGCACCCTCGCCTTCGTGCACGTCGCCGTGCGGGTCGACCACGAGTCCCTGGAGGTGCGCTGCGGGCACATCGGTCTGCCGCGCCGCCGCATCCCGCTCGCCCATGTCGCGGGCGCAGAGTTCGCACCCCACGTCACCCCGCGCCAGTGGGGCGGCTGGGGCTACCGGTGGCGGCCCGAGAAGGGCACCGCGGTCGTCGTACGCCGCGGTGAGGGCGTCGTGCTGCGCCTGTGGGACGGCCATACGTTCACGATCACCATCGACAACGCCGAGATGGCGGTGCACGTGATCAGGGACCGCCTCCACCCGTCGGCACGCGGCGAGGCCTGACCTGCCCGAGCGGCCTGGCCGGTGCCTCGAGGACGACCGGCCGTACACTCCCGGAATGACCGTCACCGCAACTTCCGTCGACGAGTCGGACCGGCTTCGACCGCAGGCCGCGCCCGCACCCCGGAGGGCGAGGCTCCTCCGGCTCGTGCCCGCCGCCGCGGCAGCCCTGTCGGGCGTCCTCCTCTACTTCAGCTTCCCCCCGCGCCCCCTGTGGTGGCTGGCCCTGCCCGCCTTCGCGGTCTTCGGCGGGGTGCTGCGCGGACGCACCTGGAAGGCGGCCCTCGGTCTCGGCTACCTCTTCGGCCTCGGATTCCTGCTGCCGCTGCTGGTGTGGACCGGCGTGGAGGTCGGCCCCGGTCCGTGGCTGGCGCTCGTCGCCGTGGAGGCGGTCTTCGTCGCGCTGGTGGGCGCGGGGGTCACGGCGTCGTCCCGGCTGCCCGTCTGGCCGCTGTGGGCGGCGGCCGTGTGGATCGCCGGCGAGGCGGTACGCGCACGCGTGCCGTTCCACGGCTTCCCCTGGGGCAAGATCGCCTTCGGGCAGGCCGACGGCGTGTTCCTGCCGCTGGCCGCGGTGGGCGGCACTCCGGTACTGGGCTTCGCGGTCGTCCTGTGCGGCTTCGGCCTGTGCGAGGCCGTGCGCCTGGCGGTGCGGGGGCGGCGCGAAGGAGCCGTACGGCGTCCGGCCGCGGCGGCGGCCCTGCTGAGCGTCGCCGTCCCGGTGGCGGGCGCGGTGGCCGCCCGGCCCCTGGTGAGCGACAAGGCCGAGGACGGCACCGCGACCGTCGCCCTCGTCCAGGGCAACGTGCCCCGGGCGGGCCTGGAGTTCAACGCCCAGCGACGCGCGGTCCTCGACTACCACGCGCGCGAGACGGAGCGGCTGGCCCAGGCGGTGAAGGCGGGCAAGGCCGCCAGGCCGGACTTCGTGCTCTGGCCGGAGAACTCCTCCGACATCGACCCCTTCGTCAACCCCGACGCGCGTGCCGTCATCGGCATGGCCGCCAGGGCGGTCGGGGTGCCGGTCTCCGTCGGCGGCGTCGTGGAGCGGGACGGCGAACTGTTCAACGAACAGATCCTGTGGGACCCGGTCAAGGGGCCCACCCAGACGTACGACAAACGGCAGATCCAGCCGTTCGGCGAGTACCTGCCGCTGCGCCCGCTGCTCGGGGCGATCAACAAGGACTGGACGTCGATGGTCCGTCAGGACTTCAGCCGGGGCGACAAGCCGGGCGTGTTCACCATCGACGGCACGAAGGTGGGCCTGGCCACCTGCTACGAGGCGGCCTTCGACTGGGCCGTGCGCGACACGGTCACGTCCGGCGCGCAGATGATCTCCGTACCGAGCAACAACGCGACCTTCGACCGCAGCGAGATGACCTACCAGCAGCTCGCCATGTCCCGGATCCGCGCGGTCGAGCACAGCCGTACCGTCACCGTCCCGGTGACCAGCGGCGTCAGCGCGATCATCATGCCCGACGGGCGGATCACGCAGAAGACCGGCATGTTCGTGCCCGGCTACCTGGTCCAGAAGGTGCCGCTGCGCTCGTCCGAGACGCCCGCCACCCGGCTGGGCACCCTGCCGGAGCTCGCTCTGGTACTGGTTGCGGCCGGCGGCCTGGGGTGGGCCCTGGGCGCCGGACTGCGCGGGCGACGCGCCCGGAACGTGTAACCGTACGCCGGACGTACGCCCCCCGGGTGCCCCGGACCGCGCCATGGTCCGGGGCACCCGGCCGTTAGGGTCGGCTCCATGGCAACTCCCGACTTCATCCGTACGATCAGGGCCTCGGCCGGCAGCCAGCTGCTGTGGCTGCCCGGGGTCACCGCCATCGTCTTCGACGACGACGGCAGAGTGCTGCTGGGCCGCCGCTCCGACACCGGCGAATGGTCGGTGGTCGGTGGCATCCCGGATCCGGGCGAGCAGCCGGCCGCCTGTGCCGTGCGGGAGGTCCACGAGGAGACCGCGGTGCACTGCGTCGCCGAGCGGGTGGTCCTCGTCCAGGCGCTGGAACCCGTCACCTACGGCAACGGCGACATCTGCCAGTACATGGACATCACCTTCCGCTGCCGTGCGGTGGGCGGCGAGGCACGGGTCAACGACGACGAGTCGCTGGAGGTGGGCTGGTTCGCGGTGGACGCGCTGCCCGAACTGAACGAGTTCGGCCTGTTCCGGATCAAGCAGGCCATGTCCGATGCACCCACGTGGTTCAACCCCACGGAATTGAGCTGAAGTATGGGCCTTGCCCATATGTGGTGCGGCGGGAGGCGTGCCTAGGGTCACCCCATGACCTCGCCGCTCCCCGCTCCGCACACCCCCTCGCTCGACCTCGGCGGCCGCACCGCGCTCGTCACCGGCGCCGCCGGCGGCATCGGCCGCGCCTGCGCGCTGCGGCTGGCCGCCGCCGGGGCGAGGGTCAGAGCCGTCGACCGGGACGCGCCGGGCCTGGACGCGCTCGCCGAGCGGGCGGGCGCGCTCGCCGGCTCCCTCGAACCGCTGGTGCTCGACCTCACCGACCTCGACGCCGCCGAGCGGGCGGCCGCCGGGACCGATGTGCTCGTCAACAACGCCGGGCTGCAACTGGTGTGCCCCATCGAGGAGTTCCCTCCCGAGGTCTTCCACACCGTGCTCACCGTGATGCTGGAGGCGCCCTTCCGGCTGATCCGCGGCGCCCTGCCGCACATGTACGGCCGGCGGTGGGGCCGGATCGTCAACATCTCCTCCGTGCACGGCCTGCGCGCCTCCGCCTACAAGTCGGCCTACGTGGCCGCCAAGCACGGCCTGGAGGGGCTGTCCAAGACCACCGCCCTCGAAGGCGCCCCGCACGGCGTCACCTGCAACTGCGTCAACCCCGGCTATGTGCGCACGCCCCTGGTCGAGGCGCAGCTCGCCGACCAGGCGCGGGCCCACGGCATCTCCGAGGAGCGCGTGCTGTCCGAGGTGCTGCTCAAGGACAGCGCGGTCAAGCGGCTGCTCGAACCTGAGGAGGTCGCCGAGGCCGTGGCGTACCTGTGCGGCCCGCAGGCCTCCTTCGTCACCGGCGCCTCGCTGGTCCTGGACGGCGGCTGGACCGCGCACTGACCGGCCACCCGGTTCCTCTGCGCATCCGGGTTTTCCACAGGCTCCACGAGAGGACCGGACGATGGGTGATCCTGTGGGCATGTCCAGCGATCACGTGCAGTCCGCCCGGCGCCCCGCCGCCAGGACTCCGGCCGACAGCGCCGAGACCCCCTTCCTCGAGCTGCTGGCCCGGGGCGCGCCCACCGCCGCCTACGAACAGCCGGTGCTGCTCGCCCGCGCCGAGGGCCGGCCGGCCGAGTGGATCGACGCGCTCGAACAAGCCAGACTGCTCGCCCTGCGCGTCCGCGCGGAACTGGAGGGCCGGAGGCGCCGCGAGGCGGAGCTGTCGGCGCTGTTCGAGACCGCCCACGACCTGGCCGGCCTGCGCGACCTGGACGCGGTGCTCCAGGCCATCGTGCAGCGCGCCCGCTCGCTGCTCGGCACGGACATCGCCTACCTCACCCTCAACGACCCCGCCCGCGGCGACACCTGCATGCGCGTCACCGAGGGCTCGGTGGCCGCCCGCTTCCAGCAACTGCGCCTGGGCATGGGGGAGGGGCTGGGAGGCCTGGTCGCGCAGACGGCCCGCCCCTACGTCACCGACGACTACTTCAAGGACGCCCGTTTCCAGCACACCGGAACCATCGACGCGGGTGTGCGGGACGAGGGCCTGATCGCGATCCTCGGCGTGCCGCTCATGCTCGGACCACAGGTGATCGGCGTACTGTTCGCGGCCGACCGGCGGGCCCGCGTCTTCGAACGGGAGCAGATCGCCCTGCTCGGCTCCTTCGCCGCCCTCGCCGCGGCGGCCATCGACAGCGCCAACCTGCTGACCGAGACCCGATCGGCGCTCGCCGGCCTGGAGCGGGCCAACGAGATCATCCGTGACCGCAGTGGCGTCATCGAGCGCGCCTCCGACGTCCACGACCGGCTCGCCGAACTCGTCCTGCGCGGCGGCGGAGTGCACGACGTCGCCGCCGCCGTCTCCCAAGTGCTCGACGGCGCCGTCGAGTTCACAGAGGCCGCCGCCGCACCCGCCGACGCCCTGGAGGCCTCCCGGGCCGAGGGACACGCGGTGCCGCACGGACCGGACTGGATCGCCGCCGTCGCCGCGGGCGGTGAACTGCTCGGCGCGCTCGTGCTGCGCGGTCACCCCGGCCTCGACCCCGTCGACCAGCGCACGCTGGAGCGAGCCGCGATGGTCACCTCGCTGCTGCTGCTCGCCAGACGGTCAGCCGCCGAGGCCGAACAGCGCGTCCGCGGCGAACTCCTCGACGACCTCCTGGACGCCCGCGACCGCGATCCCCGTCTGCTGCGCGAGCGTGCCGCCCGGCTGCACGCCGACCTCGGCGCCACGCACGTCGTGCTCGCCGCCCGCCTCGACGCCCCGTCCGCCGACGCCGAGCAGGAGGCCGCCGCCCGCCACCGCCTGTGGTCGGCGGCCTTTCACCTGGCCGCCACCCGGCACGGACTGGCCGCCGCCCGCGACGGCGGCACGGTCCTGCTGCTGCCGCTGCGCCGCGGGGACAGCGCCACTCAACTGGCCCGCAGAACCGCCCGTCACCTCGGCACCGGGGTGCACGAGGCGGTCACCGTGGGCGCCTCCGCCCCCGTCGAGAACCCGGCCGCCCACCCCGAGACCGTCGCCGCCGCCTACGAGGAGGCGCGGCGCTGCCTCGACGCCCTGCGACTGCTCGGCCGCACCGGCGACGGCGCCGCCGCCCAGGACTTCGGCTTCCTCGGCCTGCTGCTGGCCGGTGACCGGGACATCGCCGGCTTC
This sequence comes from Streptomyces sp. NPDC001231, assembly GCF_042896885.1. Taxonomy (NCBI): domain Bacteria; kingdom Bacillati; phylum Actinomycetota; class Actinomycetes; order Kitasatosporales; family Streptomycetaceae; genus Streptomyces; species Streptomyces sp. NPDC001231. The sequence goes on along the minus strand of NZ_JBIAXS010000015.1, from coordinate 63,532 downwards.
GTCGACCGCACCGTCGGCCCGGTCGTCGCCTACGACGAGCGGCGCGGCACGGAACTCATACGTACCCTGGAGGCGTACTTCGCCTGCGGCATGAGCCCGGCCCGCACCAAGGACGCACTGCACGTCCATGTGAACACCGTCGCCCAGCGACTGGAGCGCGTCGGTCGGCTGCTCGGCCGGGACTGGCAGACCCCGGCCCGCGCCCTGGAGATCCAACTCGCCCTGCGCCTGCACCGCTTGTCGGGACCGGCGCAGACCTGACCCCCGTACGCGAGCGGGCGTACGGGGGCCGGCCGGACCAGGCGAGCGGGCGGGGATCAGACGGTACGCGCGCCGGCGGCGCGGGCGGCCGTGGGCCCGGCGGCCGCGGACGCCTCGACGTCGGCGAGGTCGCGGTGCCGGGTCTCCTTGGCCACTCCCACCGCGATCAGCGTCAACACGGCCGCCCCGATCACGTACAGGGCGATCGGGGTGGAGCTGCCGTAGGCGGACAGCAGGGCGGTGGCGATCAGCGGGGCGGGCGCGCCCGCGGCGACGGAGGCGAACTGGGCGCCGATGGAGGCGCCGGAGTAGCGCATGCGGGTCGCGAACATCTCGGCGAAGAAGGCCGCCTGCGGGGCGTACATGGCCCCGTGCAGTACCAGCCCCACGGTCACCGCGAGGATGAGATGGGCGAAGCCGCCGGTGTCGATGAGCCAGAAGAACGGGAACATCCACAGGCCGACCCCGGCGGCACCCAGCAGGTACACCGGGCGGCGCCCGATCCGGTCCGACAGGGCACCCCAGGCCGGGATCACCGCGAAGTGCACCGCGGACGCGATCAGTACGGCGTTGAGCGCGGTCTGCTTGGAGACGCCGGCGGAGGTGGTGGCGTAGACGAGGATGAACGCGGTGATCACGTAGTAGCTGATGTTCTCCGCCATACGCGCCCCCATCGCCACCAGCACATCACGCCAGTGATGCCGCAGCACGGACACCAGCGGCAGCCTCTCGGTCCGGTCCTCGGCCGCCCGCGCCGCCCTGCGGCCCTCGGCCTGCGCCAACGCCTGCTGGAACACGGGCGATTCATCGACGGAGAGACGAATCCACAAACCGACGACGACGAGTACACCGGAGAGCAGGAACGGAATGCGCCATCCCCAGCTGCCGAAGGCGCTGTCGGAGAGCACGGCGGTCAGCAGCGACAGCACACCGGTGGCGAGCAACTGCCCCGCGGGTGCTCCGGTCTGCGGCCAGGAGGCCCAGAACCCGCGCCGCCGCGCGTCCCCGTGCTCGGACACCAGCAGCACGGCCCCGCCCCACTCACCGCCCAGCGCGAAGCCCTGGACCAGACGCAACACGGTGAGCAGCACCGGTGCCGCGCTGCCCACCGTCGCGTGGGTGGGCAGCAACCCGATCGCGAAGGTGGCCCCGCCCATCAGGAGCAGGCTCAGCACCAGGAGCTTCTTGCGCCCCAGCCGGTCACCGTAGTGCCCGAACACCAGCGCGCCCAGCGGCCGCGCAGCGAACCCGACCGCATACGTCAGGAACGACAGCAGCGTCCCCACCAGCGGATCCGAGTCCGGGAAGAACAGCTTGTTGAACACGAGCGCGGCAGCCGAGCCGTACAGGAAGAAGTCGTACCACTCGATGGTGGTGCCGATGAGGCTGGCGGCGACGATGCGGGGAAGGTTCGCCGGGGGTGGGGGAGAGGTGGTCGGGGAGGCCATGTGCGCCACTTCCTCGTCTGCGGTGGGGACGGGTACGTGTCGGCACACGGTAGGAACATGCAGGTCAAGCGCACATGTGGCGAGCCAACATAGTCTGACGGCCAGCTATGCGTGCGGCCACCATGCCCGCCCGTGCAGCGGTGCTCAGGGGCTCGAGGCGGACCGAACGAGGGCCGTCTGGAGATGCGTGGTTCGCGGTGAAGTGACGGTGCCGTGCTGACTCCGGCCCTCATGGTCTTCGTCACATTGAAGGTCGCTCAGGCGGCATCGCGCTGCGGTGGCTCGGCGCAGGCCAGGTCCTGCTCGGTCCAGATGGTCTTGCCGGCGGAGGTGTAGCGGGTGCCCCACCGCTGAGTCGTCTGTGCCACCAGGAACAGGCCGCGGCCGCCCTCCTCGTCGTTGGCGGCGTGCCGCAGGTGCGGTGAGGTGTGCCCGCTGTCTGAGACCTCGCACAGCAGAGCCCGGTCCCGGATGAGCCTCAGGCGGATCGGACCCGAGGCATACCGGATGGCGTTGGTGACCAACTCGCTCACGACCAGTTCTGTGGTGAACCCCAGTTCCGGCAGCCCCCACTCATTCAGTTGCGCGGCGGCCACCGCGCGGGCGTGCGACACCACGCTGGGGTCGGCCGGCAGATTCCAGCAGGCCACCTGATGGGCGTCCAGCACGCGGGTGCGCACCAGCAGCAACGCCGCGTCATCGTTCACCGGCCCGATGGGGAGCACCGCCATCGCCCGGTCGCACAGCTTCTCCACCGGGAGCCGGTGCTGTGTGAGAACCTGAGCCAACCGCCCCAACCCGACGTCGACACCGCCGGCACGGGAATCCACGAGGCCGTTGGTGAACAGGGCCAGCACGGTGCCTGGGGCAAGCTCGACCTCCGCACTCTCGTAGGTCGGACCGCCCAGTCCCAGCGGCGAGCCCGAAGGCAGCTCGGCGAAGCCGACGCGGCCGGTGTCAGGGTCGACCACCGCGGGCGGCGGATGCCCCGCGCAGCACCAGTTGCACCGCCGAGAGATCGGGTCGTAGACGGCATACAGACAGGTAGCGCCGATGATGCCCTTGTCCTCAACATCCTCAGGTGTGTCGTCGTCCTGGCGGCGCCAGTCGTTCTGACCGGCGACGTCTGCCAGCCGCGTCAGCAGTTCGTCGGGGTCCAGGTCCAGTTGGGCCAGGGCCCGTACGGTCGTGCGCAGCTGTCCCATGGTGGCCGCGGCCGGCAATCCATGGCCCACCACGTCGCCGACAACCAGTGCGACGCGCGTACCCGACAGGGGGATGACGTCGAACCAGTCGCCGCCCACGCCGACGTGGCGGTCGGCCGGCAAGTAGCGGTACGCCGCTTCGAGCGCGCTCTGCGGCGGCAGGTGCCGCGGCAGCAGACTGCGCTGCAGTGTCACGGCCGCCGCGTACTCGCGGGCGTAGCGGCGGGCGTTGTCGACGCACACAGCGCTTCGCGCGACCAACTCGTCGGCCAGCTCCTGCTCGTCCGTATCGAAGGGCATCGCCGTGCGGCTTCGCAGAAAGGTGACCAGCCCCATCACGGCGCCGCGGGCCTGCAATGGGACGAACAGGCGTGCGTGGACACCGGTTCCGCTCCGCGGGGCCGGCACGCCTGGTGTGTTCTCCGTGATCGACCGCCCCGAGGCCATGCTGCGGGCTTGGGGGGAGGCGAAGGCGTACTCGATCGGCTCCCCGGCTGCCACGCCTGTGCCACCCGGTGCGAGGGCCGTGTCCTGCGGGTCCCATGGTCCGCACACCCGCACCAACCTTTGTCCGGGGGCGATCTCGTCGGCGGGTTCCGTCCCTTCCAGGACTTCCGGCAGCAGGTCGACGGTGACGGCATCGGCGAACCGCGGTACAGCCACCTCGACGAGTTCCGCTGCCGTACGAACCACATCCAGGGACGTGCCGATACGGGACCCGGCCCGCACGAGCAGCGCCAGCCGCTGCTCCGCCCGGTGGCGCTCGGTGATGTCGACGGCCTCCTCGCACACTCCGAGCGGTTCACCGCGCGCGTCGAGCAGCCGGTAGTAGGAACAGGACCAGACCCGCTCGTCCTCCGGGGCGGCGGGTACCTGCCCGAGGTAGTGCAGGTCGATGACGGGGATGCCGTCGGCGAGTACCTTCCGCATCGTCTCCGCCAGTGTCGGAGGGTGATGCTCGGACAGCATCCGGCCCTGTGGAAAGAGCTCGTCCACAGTGCGGCCGGCGTACGCTGTGAGCGGCCCTCCCAGTTCCCGGTCGACAGCGGCGTTCGCCCACACTATTCGCAGCTCGGTGTCGTAGATGGTGAGCCAGACGGGCGACTGGGTGACCAGGCCGCGCAGCATCGCCTGATGCGACTCCCAGCTGCGCAGCTCCTCCAGGTCCGCCGCGAGCAGCACAACGGCCGGACCATCAGGGCCGTGGGCCACCGTGCACATGGTCGTGGCCATGCGCAAGGTGTGACCGTCCCGATGGCGGAGGCTGAGCGCCGCACTGCGGATGGATCCGGGGTCGCCGACCGTGTTCATCCATGGTGCGGGCTGCGTACCGGCCTTACGTGCCACCAGCGCGGTGGCAGGGCGCCTGAGTACCTCTTGGGGCGTGTAGCCGAGGAGTCTCTCTGCGGCAGGGCTCCAGCCGATGACGATGCCGCATGCGTCCAGGACCACTGCGGCCGCTCTTGTCACGTGGAGCGGACCAAGGAATTCATCGGCAGGGGTCTCAGGTTTTGGACTCGTCACGGCCGCTCATCCTCCAATGGCATCAGGATCCGCCCGGCGGTTGGGGTGATGCAACCGCACGGCGGCCGTGGAGGGTGGGGCGTTCCCGTCCGCCACAGCCCGGCCGGGCTCACGGCGGGCGGGTCGGACGAGATGGCCCGGGCCCGTCTGTCGCCGAGGGCGGCATGCTGCTCAGTCGGTTCGCCCCGATGTTGCTTGGCCCAGCCGTCGGGGCGCGGTCCAGGAGGTCGGCGCGGCGCTGCGGAGCGTCACCGAGCTCGCGCCCGGGTGCGGGAGCTCGCCGTCCTCGTGGTCGCTGCCCACCACCGGTCCCGGCTCGACTGGCAGGCCCACGAGCGGGCTGCCCTCGACACCGGGGCTCGTCCAGGAGCATGTGCGGACGGGAGCCGTTGGGACAGCGGGACCAGGAGGCACTGTTTCGGCAGGGGCCGCCCTGGTCGGGTTCAGGTGTGGCGTGCCGCTCGCGGAGTAATAGGCGGCTTGGGGTGCATGGCCGTGTCACGCTGTGTGGTCTTGTTTGATCACGGTCGTGTCAGGAGACCGGGGTGTACCGCTCGCGCGAGTGGCTGTGTGATCGGATCCGCCGGGCGGATCCCATGATCTCGGCATGGGCCTTGGCCCAGCGCTGCAGGTAGTGCCGGAACACGGTGCGAGCGAGTACTGGTCCACCGGGGGATCGCGATGGCGGGAGGCGAAGAGGATGGGGGACCAGAGCGGCCGCATGGTCGTGACCTGCTGGAGCGGCTGGGCGCCGAGCTGGGCCGGATTGACGAGCAGCTGCGCGCCCTGAGCGCCGCCAAGGCCCGGATTCAGGGCTTGCTGGACGCCGTGGTGGCGGCGATCACCCGGGACGTGGAGTTGCCCGCGGTGCTGCACCGCATCGTGACCACCGCCATGGACCTGGGCGGCGCCCGTTACGGGGCCCTGGGAGTGCCTGACGAGTCCGGCGACCTGGCGCAGTTCATCCCTTCACCGCGGCGGTCGACACCACCCTGGGCACCCTGAAGGGGCTGCCCCTCGCGGACGACGCCGACGCGGTCCACTACCCCGGCGAGCGCAGCGCCGCCGTGGCCGCGGAACGCGGCGAGCTGGGCGTACCGGTGGCGTCGAAGGTGTGGCGCGAGCTGAACGGGAGCGCCGCCAGGCCGGGGGTGACACCACCCGAGCCCGTACGGCCCGCACAGCCGCCTGCCTCAGCTCACTCGGCAGCGCACTCGAATGAGAGACAAGCGGTCACAGGTTCCCGGCGACGGGACACCGTCCGGGTGCGGACAGCCCCGCGCCGGACGAGTTCCCCAGCTGAGTGGGGCTCAACGGGGTTCGGGCGTCAGCGTCTTGACGCGGCGGAGCGTGATGACGGTCTCCGCCGCGTCCACGTCCCTCTGGCCGCCGACTTTCTCACTGAGGAAGGTGTAGAGATCGCCGACGGTGCGGCAGAGCACCGACAGCACCAGGTTGGTCCGCCCGGTGACGGCGGCGGCGAAGCGGACCTCCGGCTGCGCCGCGAAGAACCGGCCCGTCTCGGCGAGGGCACGCGGGGCGGTGATCAGCCAGACGAGCGCTCCGACGCCCTGCCCGAGCGGCTCACTGCCGTATTCGACGGCGAAGTAGAGCACGCCGGTGGAGCGGAGCCGTTCCAGGCGCTTCTTCACGGCCGTCTCGGACAGGCCGGCTGCCGCCTGCAGATCGGTCAGCGGACTGCGGCCCTGGCGGCGCAGCACCTCCAGCATGGCCTGGTCGGTGGCGTCGAGCGCGAAGGGCGTCGCGGCGGGCGCCGGTGCGGGCGCGCGCAGTGCCGCCTCCTCGGCCGGTTCGAGCGCGCTGATCTTGCGCAGCCGGCGCAGGGAGTTGCCGTAGTAGGCGTGCAGGACGCAGTGGGCGTCGACGGCGGTCACGTGCGGAGTGCCCTGCAAGCGCTCGAGGAGGAGTTCGTCGCGTTCGCGGCTGCTGCGGGGCCGGATCGCGCAAACGACTTCGGTGCCGCCCGCGGCCAGGTCGACGTAGTGGGTGTCGGGCCGCCCGGCGATGACGGCGGCCGGCCGCGCCGCCGTGTTCGGGGCACAGCCCAGCCGCACGATCCAGCCGGCGCGGCCCAGGCGGCTGTCGTCGACCATGCCGGTGACCCGCAGGTTCACGGTGGTACGTAGCCGTCGGAACCGCCGCGCGATGGTCTGGTCGGACACCCCGAGCACCTGGGCGATACGGCTGAAGGGCGCCCGTCCGTCCAGTTCGAGCGCCTGCAGCAGCTTCAGGTCGAGCGTGTCGGGGGTGGCGGGCGTCACGGTTCTCCTGGTCTCTCTGCCGGAGCCGGAGCCGGAGCCGGAGCCGGAATCGGGGCCGGGCACCGCGTGCCGGGCACGGTCCGGCTACGGCATCGTAGGACCGGACAGGGAGGCTCGCCCGGGTTCCCGGCCCTTATGCGCAGGGGAACCCCCCTTATGCGCAGGGGAACCCGGGCAAGCGGGCCTGTCAACGCCCGTGGGAGGCGCCGCCGCGTCCGTCGGTGGCGTACGCGGCCCCCCGCCGGGGCGCGGGTCGGCGCGCACCGGCGACGGACCCGATTCCGGAGTCGTCGGTCCCGTGACGCTGTTCGTGCCGGGCGTGGCGGCGTTCGTGGAGCCCCCGACCGTGACGGAGCGGTCGGGACGCCGCCGCAGCAGTACGGCCGCGGCCAGGGCGGCGAGCACCAGCAGGGTCGCGGACACGGTCAGGCACAGGCGCAGACCGTCGTGGAACGCCTCGGAGACCGCGCCGAGCGCACGACCGGCGTCCGCGCCGAGCTCCATACGGGCCACCGCACCGAGCCCGTTCGCCTCGACCGCCTCGGTGATCGAACGGGCCGCGCCACCGCTCAGGCCCGCGTCGGCGAGGTGACCGGGCAGCGTGTCCACCGCCTCCGTCGCCAGCAGGGTGTGGAGCACGGCCGGGCCCAGCGAGCTGCCGACCTGACGGAAGGCGTTGTTGCCCGCGGCGGCCATGCCGGCCTGCCGGCCGGGCACCGCGGAGACGGCGGCGCTGGTGATGCACGGGAAGGCGATGCCCAGCCCCAGCCCCAGCAGAGCCAGCCGCCAGGCCAGCGACACGAACGACGTCGAGACACCGAGTGTCGTCAGCGACAGCAGAGCGGCCGCACTGATCAGCCGCCGAAGCCGGTAACCACCTCACCCCACGCGGCCCTTTCCAGGCCTCAGGCCGTAGAAAGGGCCGCGTGTGTGCAACGTCCACGTTCCGCACTGGGCCGGCGCCAAGCCCTCCGGGGCAGGCCGGCGACACCACCGCCCCAGGTCATCCCCTTCACAGGGGCAACACTCATCCTGGGCCCGGAGGCCGGCGGCCCCGCTTGCAGGATCGGGAAAAGGACAAGGGGGTACCCCTGGCCGGGTGGCTCGGCCATTCGGACCCCGGGTTCACCCTGCGGAAGTAGGGCCTTGACCCCGAATCCTGGACAGGGCTTATGCGGCTGGTGTCAGCGTAGTTGATGTTGTTCCGGACGCTGCCTCGTAGGCGATCGGGCTGCGTTGCCCGAGGCGGGAGTGACGGCGTCGGGTGTTGTAGCGGTGCAGCCAGCGGAACGCGTCGAGGCGGGCCTCGCGTTCGCTGGACCAGCTTTTCCGGCCCTGGAGCGTCTCGCGTTTGAACGGTCGCGTTGAAGGATCGGCGAGCGCGTTGTCCGCGCTGGAGCCGATCGCGCTCATGGACTGGAGGACGCCGGCTCTGCGGCAGGCCTCGGCGAACGCATGGCTCGTGTACTGGGCGCCGTGGTCGGTGTGTATGACCGCCCCGGCGAGGCTGCCGCGGCATCGCTCGGCGGCGGCCAATGCGTCGGTGACAAGCTCGGTGCGCATGTGATCTGCGATCGCCCACCCGGCCAGGCGGCGCGAGGCGAGGTCGATGACGGTGGCCAGATAGAGGAACTTGCCGCTCTCGACAGGGAGATAAGTGATGTCGCCGACGTACTTCGTGTTCGGTTCGCTCGCGGTGAAGCCGCGGCCGATCAGGTCGGGGGCTTTCGCCGCGGCCGGGTCCGTAACCGTGGTGCGGTGCCTGCGACGCAGCCGCACTCCTGCCAGATTGATGCTCCGCATCACGCGCGCGATCCGCTTGTGGTTGACGCGCTCGCCCTCCTCGCGGAGCTCGGCAGTGATCCTCGGGACCCCGTAGGTGCCATCCGATTCACGGTGCACGGCCCGTATCCGGGCGGCCAGCCTGGCGTCGGCCGCCTGCCGGGCTGCTCGGTCCGCGGTCGTCCGGCGCCAGTAGTAGAAGCTCGAGCGGGCGATTCCAAGGATGGAACACAGCCGCTTCACGCCGAAACGGCGCTGGTGGTCGGCGACGAACTGGAAGCGGTTCACCAGCGCGTCTCCCCGGCGAAATACTTCGCTGCCTTCCGCAGGATCTCGCGCTCCTCCTCCAACTCGCGGACCTTCTTGCGCAGGGCGGCGTTCTCCGCCTCCAGCGGTGTGGGCGGCTCCGCCGGCACCTCCGCCCGGCGCCCCCGGGGCCGGCTTGCTCCGGCCGCCCGGACCCAGTTCCGCAGCATCTCCGGGTTGACCCCCAGATCGGCGGCGACCGATCTAATCGTCGCTTCGGGCCGCGACTCGTACAGCGCGACCGCGTCCGCCTTGAACTCCGGCGGATAGTGCTTCATGACCACAAGATGTCCGTTCTCAGATCCTCAAGATCCACGATCTCAAGTGTCCAAGATCCGGGGTGAAGGCTCGTACGCGTACCTCCCGCCTCGTGCGGGTGCGCACGGCAGCACCGCCCGATGCGGTCCTCGGGTGGCCCGGACGGTCGGGAGAGCCTGGTCCCGGCCCAATGTCCCAGACAAAACCCACTGGCGCCGCCGCATCTCCTTCGACCAGCATTTGTACAGGTCGAACAGAGTGTGGAAGCGCCTTGGAGACGGGTTTGAGCGAGTGCTGAGCGACAAAACCGGGTCGACGGTGGTCACTGCGGTACTCGATCATGCGTTCATGCCGTTGAGAGACACCCTTGCCCGAGTCGACGCAGACCTGGCCGCTGGCCGGGTTCCCGTCGCGCGCCAGCGCCTGCGCGGGCTGGTGTCGTCCTTTCCACATGACCTGATGCTTCGTCAACGTCTGGCCGAGGTCTACCGCTTGTACGGAGAGCCTGCGGAAGCGGGCCGCTGGATGTACCTCGAACAAGACCGGGACGCAGCGGAGACCTCCGCCTTCGAGGCTAGGTACCGCACAGCTCCGCAGCGCATGCAAGCACTTGCCTGGCAGGGCCCTGAGTCGCTTGCCCAAACGGCCTTTGCCAGAGAACAACTAGCAGCAGTACGAGCAGCCTGCTCCGAGGCTATGGGACGCCCCGTCGACTGGGACACGATGCCATCTGGGTGGAAGGAAGACAGCAGTGGAAGCTCCCTCACCGACTTCCTGGCGGGGGCCGGATGCCTGGTGGCGGTCCTTGCATTTCTTGCGATCTGGGTGAACGGACTCGTTGCCCTCTTCGACTGACCCAGGTCGCTGCGGACTGTGAGGCGCCGCTCCAGTCCACACGCCGTAGATCATTTACGTGACAGCACTTTAAGACCGTGTCCTACGTGGCGGTGGCTCGTTGGGCTGGTTATGGGGCGGGGTACATGGAGTTGGATTGTTCCGGATGGGCTGTGGGAGATCGCCAAGCCGTTGATCCCACCGTCGAAGGTTCGGCCGCAGGGCGGCGGAACGCTGGACACGCCTGATGAGACGCTGTTCGCGGCGATCATCTACGTGCTGGTCAGTGGCTGCGCCTGGCGGGCTTTGCCGCCGTGCTTCGGCATCTCGAAGTCGACCGCCCACCGCCGGTTCCTCATCTGGTCCAGGGCAGGCGTCTGGGGCCGTTTACATGAAGCCGTGTTGCACCGGCTGGACGACGCCGGCCTCATCGATGTCTCCCGTGTCGTCCTCGACTCCGCCCACGTCAGGGCCAAAAAGGGGGCGGACACACAGGTCCGAGCCCCGTGGACCGGGGCAAGCCGGGTTCCAAGATGCACGTCCTGTCGGACGCGAACGGACTGCCCCTTGTCGTTGGCGTCTCAGCGGCCAACGTCCATGACAGTGAAGGGCTGAAGCCGATGGTGGCGGGTCACCAAACGAGACACGACCCCCACCGCGGCCGGTACTTCAAGCCCCAGCGCCTGCACGCGGACAAGGCCTTCGACGTCCCTCACCTGCGTAAATGGCTACGCGGCAAGCGCATCGGCGTGCGCATCGCCCGCAAAGGCATCGAGTCCAGCGAACGATTAGGGCGCCGCAGATGGGTCATCGAGCGGACCATCTCCTGGCTGACCGGCTACCGACGACTCAGCCCCCGCTACGAACGCGATCCCCGCAACTACCTGGCCCTCCTCGGACTCGCCGCCGCTCTGTGCTGCTACAAGCGACTCGTCCGCCTCACCACGTAGGACACGGTCTAAGTCGGGCTCACAGGTGCCACGTGCTGAGCTTGCTCAACGCTTCCGCGCGTTCCGCAATGATCTTCATCCGGGCAGGCCGATCGACTTCGTGGCGGCGGCCGTCAGCAGCAGTGCACTGTCCGGGCCACTTGCGGAAGAGCAATGCGCACTCCTCGATGAACCACCCGATGCTCACGGCGTTCAGTGCCATCAAGTGGCCGGTGACTTCAGAGACTGGGAGCGCCATCCATCCGCCCAACGAGGTAACAAGGTCGCGCCGTGCGCACAGTGTCACCGGATGCACCTGCGCCCTGTAGTCGTGCGTTCGCCACCGTTCGCGGACTGCGCCGACCTGGTCGAGATGTTCGAGTCCCCCGGTATCGAGACGGTCTACCAGTGGCACCGCAGGCGCACCGGCCCCCGCGGCTTCCGCGTCGGCCGGTACCTCCGCTTCGACCCGACCGACGTGCGGACCTGGGGCGCCTCCCAGCTCGGGGAGGCTGCCTGATGGCTGGCCACGTCCAAGACCGCTGTACCGGACCGAGGCCGGCCCGGACGGCAAGACCCGCATGGTCAAAACCGACCGCCACGGCGTCGGCCTGCGCTACCGGGTCCGGTACGTCGGCCCCGACGGCACCAAGAAGTCCAAGAGCCGGGGCGCTTGAGGCGTGCCAGGCGCCCACGCTCGGGTTGGAGACCGTGGTCCCGTACGTCGTCGAAGGCGGTAGCCGTTCGACGCGGTCTCCCGGGTGCGCACCGGCCCGGCGGGTGTGGGGGCGGACGCCGGGCCGAAAGTTTCTTCAGCAGCGGTCCGCGCTGGCGCTCCTGTAGATCAAGCCGACACCGCCGTCCTGGTAGTCAGTGTCGATCGGGGTGTCGCCGGCGCAGACGGCCCACTCACGGGAGTACTACCCGATCCGTACGGTCAAGAGTGTGGCGCCGTCACTGGGCACGGTGTCGCGCAGGATGCCGAACACTCGGATGCGGCCGTCGTCCCAAGTGCACTTGTTCAAGCTGCCACTGAGCCCGGTCCCGGCCCCGTAACCGAGCCGGCCGCACTGAGCCGCGTCGGCCTGCGCTGCCGCGGTGGTACTCGCGGCAGCAAGGGCGGCGACGGAGAGACATACCGACGCGACCAGTGCAGTCATGTGAAAACGTCTCATTTTTCCTCCGTTGGTGCGGACAGAAACCGAGCGGCTGTCGCTCGACTGCCGACAGGCTGGGCAAGAGTTTTGCGATGGGAGGAGGGGGACGGGCTGGGCTCCCGTGTCGTGCGGAGGGGGCCCAGCCGACCGGCCTGGCCGAACAGATGCGTCCTGCGAAAGCTCCTACTCGGCAACTTTGAGTTCGAGCTCGCAGTCCAGCGTCTGGATGTACGCCCGACCGCCCTGGTCATTCGCTGCTTGTGTTCCCGGTCGTGCTGGGTGGACCCTCCCAGTTTGACGCCGTACGCGCTGACCGCTCCTGACCATTTGATGCTCCGGCAGCTGGCCGCCGTGCATGTGCGCCGGCGCGGCGCCTTCGCCTACGTCGACGGCGAGCTGCCAGACGGTGAGACCATCAAGCTCATGCGCCTGCGCTACGGCGGTTCGCCAGTATCCGGGGCTTCGCTCTCTACGTCGCCAGCACCGATAAGCACGAAGACACCATCCTGCCCACGGGCACCTTCGTCGGCAGCCCCGAGGACGCCCTCGATTGTGCCTGCGGCCTTTACCACGTCGCCTTCGGGATCTGACACAGCGACAGGCAGCCTCCCGGCTCCGGGGTCAACCCCCGAATGGCTTCCCAAGCAAACGACTTGGTTAGTGGCGGCTGAGATAGGTGAGGACTGCGAGGACGCGGCGGTGGCCGCTGTCGGCCGGCGAGAGGCCGAGCTTGGCGAAGATGTTGCCGATGTGCTTGTGGACGGCGTTCTCGGTGATGACGAGCCGGGCCGCGATCGTGGCGTTGTCCTTTCCTTCGGCCATCAGGGCGAGAACTTCGCGTTCGCGTGGCGTGAGGGCGGCAATCGGGTCGTGGGCGTGCCGGGTGAGGAGCTGCCTGATCACCTCGGGGTCCATGACGGTACCGCCGGCGGCGACCCGCCGCAGCGCGTCGATGAACTCGCTCACCCGGCTCACCCGGTCCTTGAGAAGGTAGCCGATGCCGCCGCGTCCATCGGAGATCAGCTCGCCGGCGTACTGCTGCTCGACGTATTGGGAGAGGACGAGCACGGGCAGGCCGGGGTGCTGGCGGCGGGCGTGGATGGCGGCGTGGATGCCCTCGTCGCGGAAGGTTGGCGGTAGCCGTACATCGACGATGGTGACGTCCGGTCGGTGTTCGGTGACGGCAGCGACGAAGCCGGGGGCGTCCTGGGTGATCGCGGCGACGTGAAAGCCCTTGGCGGTCAGCAGGAGTTCCAGCCCGTTGGACAGCAGGACGTTGTCCTCGGCGATCACGACCCGCATGCCAAGCTCACAGTGATCGTGGTCGGGCCGCCGCTGGGGCTGTGGAGGTGGACGGTGCCGTCCAGCGCCAGGACACGGTGGCGGATTCCGGCGATGCCGGTACCCAGCGTCTCGTCGGCGCCGCCGATTCCGTCGTCGGTGACCTCGATCGACAGCCGGTCACCGTCGCGTGCGACGCGGACGGCGGTCCGGGTGGCCTGGCTGTGCTTGGCAGCATTGGTGAGCGCCTCGGCGATCGTGAAGTAGGCCACGGCCTCGACCGCGGCGGGGATCGTGCCGAGATCGCCGATGTCGAGGGTGGTGTCGATCGCCGATCGGGTCCCCAGCGCGGCCAGCGCCCCGGCGAGGCCGCGATCGGCGAGGACCGGTGGGTAGATCGTCCGGATCACCACACGAAGCTCCGCCATGGCCTCTTCGGTACTCTCATGCGCTTCCTCCAAGAGTCTGGCCACCGTCTGGGGGTCCTCGCTCAGCGACTCACGGGCCAGGCCCAGCCGCATCGCGATGGCCACCAGCCGGGCCTGGGTGCCGTCGTGCAGGTCTCGTTCGATCCGGCGGAGTTCCGCGCCGTGCGCGTTCATGGCGTCGGCCCGCGTCTCGGTCAGCGTCTCCACACGCTGCGCCAACCTCTCGGTGGCCGAGGGGGACAGCAACGCAACACAGATCCGGGCGTGTAGGCGCGCCAGCAGTGGAACCAGCCAGTAGGTCAGGGCCGCGAAGATGACGATTTGTGCGGTCCCCAGGGTCAACGCCGTGCCCCAGCCGGACAGTGGAACACCGGCGGCGAAGCCGCCCGCGCGGGTGCCGGCGGGCAACGCCCACCACAAGGGCACCGTGATGGCCGTGGCCACCGCGTTACCTGCGCACAGCACCACGACGAGTCCGAACACCAGACTGGTCACGATGCACGTGCACAGCCACCCGAGAACACGCCACGTACCGACACGGACGGGACCAGAACGCGGAGAAAGCAGCAGCCGGTCGGCGCGGCGACGATGCCAGGACGCCCAAGTGCGAGCCATCATCGGGACGATGAGTACGGGTAGCGCGAACAGGGCGACCGCAGCGGTGAACAGGCTTCCCAGTAGATAACCCAGACCGCGCCACATCGCCGAAAGCCGACTGGCCCCATGGTGGTTCATTCGCACAAGTCTGAGCCATGGCGACCGAGCCTGGCACTACAGCCCACTACCCCTTGTTCTCACTGGTGGGCTGTATCGTCCGCTTCCCCCTGCCAGACCTAGCGTCAACGCCCATGACGAGTTCACCGATTCATTCACCACGGCGGCGCGGGCGATCCATCCGACGAAACCTGGCCCTGGCCGCCATCGTGGTCGGAACCCTTTCCACCAGTTGTACGTCGGGCGCGAGGGCCGCCAAACAGCACGACGACCAGGCCCAGCTTCGGCGCGACGCCGACGCGATCACCGCACTCGGCGTGACGGGAGTGCAGGCCCGCCTGGTCACCCCTGACGGCCGGAACCTGACCGCCACCAGCGGCGTGGGCGACCTGACGGCCCGTCGGCCGGTCCCCTCGAACGGCTACTTCCGGATAGCCAGCGTCACCAAGGCGTTCGTGGCCACCGTGATCCTGCAACTCGCCGGCGACGGCAAGCTCTCCCTGAACGACACGGTCGAGCGATGGTTGCCCGGCGTGGTGTCCGGAAACGGCAATGACGGCCGCGCGATCACCATCCGACAACTGCTCCAGCACACCAGCGGCCTTCACGACGACTACCCCGACTACACCTCGGCGAAGAACTTCTACCAGCACCGATACGACACCTACACCCCCGAGCAGACCGTCGGCCGGGCGATGCGCCACCGGCCGGACTTCCAGCCCGGCAAGGACTGGAATTACTCCAACACCGGCTACGTCCTGCTCGGCATGATCATCCAGCGGGTCACCGGACACCCCTGGCATCAGGAGGTACAGGATCGGATCGTCCGGCCGCTCGGCCTCAAGCACACCTTCTGGCCGGGTACTTCACCCAAGCTGCCCCAGCCACACGCCGAGACCTACCAAAGGTTCAAGCCCGGCGAACCGCCCGTGGACGTCACCGAGCAGGTCGGCTCGGGCACCAATGGAGAGGCCGGACTCGTCTCCACCACCGCCGATATCAACCGATTCTTCCGCGCACTGCTCGGCGGCCGGCTCCTGCCCCCGGCGCAGCTGACGCAGATGGAACAGGCCAGCCCAGTCAGCAAGGAGTTCGAGCAGCTCATGCCGGGCGCCCGTGACGGGCTGGGACTCTTCTCACGCCCGCTGTCCTGCGGCGGGGTGTACTGGGGCCACGAGGGCGGCGATTCCGGCTGGATCAGCGCCACCGGCGTCACCGCCGACGGCCGGCGCAGCGTCACAGTCTCGTTGTCAGGCGTGTTCGCCCAATCGGCGGACGACGTCCTGCACGTGGTACAGGCCGAAAGCAAGCTGGTCGACGACGCCCTGTGCGCGACTCCGAACGCCGACCATCAGCGGCGTTGAGGTCCTCCGCATGGAGCGGGTACGGGACATCTGCGCGGCGCACGGTCCGGAATCAGGAAGGAGGGGCGGCGACGGCGGCGTTCGCACTCCCGCAGCGGATCCGGCGTCATCTTGACTACATCGCCTGGCTGGTCGATAGATACAACACCGGCTCCGGAGTCAACCCCCGAAGGACTTCCGGAGCCAACCACTAAGGGGAGACCCGCCAGCGCCGACCGCGCATCGAAGAGACTGCCCCGGAACCGCTGATCAGTGATGTTTCGTGATGGATGGCAAAGCCGCCCGACTGCCTGCCGGACCAGGGGTAGCGGGCCGTCCCGCTGGGGCCTATCCCATACTCTTGGCGCCGTCGAGAGACTCGCGGATGATGTCGGCGTGGCCGGCATGCTGGGCGGTCTCGGAAACGATGTGCATCAGCACCTGGCGGGCCGACCACTGAGCACCGGGTTCAGACCACGGGGCCTTCGGCAGCGGCCATGCGGCGTCCAGGTCGGGCAGAGTGGCCACCAGCTCGTCGGTCCGGCAGGCTACTTCCGCGTAGTTGGCCAGTACACCGGCCAGCGTCTCCTCGGGCAGCAATCGAAACCCGTCCGCCCGACGCGCCCAGTCGGCGTCGGTCATCGCCGTGAAGTCCGGCATGGTCGACGGGCCGTTCACGATGAAGTCCCCCCAGGCCCGTTCGGCCTCCGTGACGTGTTTGATCAGGCCACCCAAACACAACTCGCTGGCAGTGGTTCGCAGACGGGCCTGCTCGTCGGTGAGGTCACGGGTCGTGAAGCGCAGGAAGTGCCGCTGCTTGGCCAGTGCCTCAAGCCAGTCGGCGCGCTCGCCGGTGGTGGCCGGGTGCTCACCCAGGTGGCTGGTGGTCGGCTCGTTGCCGGTCATGATCTCTGCCTTTCAGTATTCCTGTTCCGTCGGCCAGAACCACGCTAGAGACCATTTAGGTCAGCATGTGTCCTAGTGGCGCGGGACACCTGCGGGCGGGGTGACGATAAAGGGGGCAGCATAGAGGCCCGGGCCTCTGACCTGGGCCTTCTTCGTGGAGCGGGTGACGAGAATCGAAACTTGCGCTCTCAGCTTGGGAAGCTCGGGTTTTCTGGCGGCAGATGTCGTGCTGACCTGCGGTGGAGTGGTGATGGAGCCCTGGGCACCGCGGGGCGTTGTCGCATTTCCACCCAGATGTCAGATCCGGCCTGTACCGCACAAAGCAAGTCCCTACGGCCGTTCGGGGGCAAACCGTCGTGGCGAACAAGGTCCTGTGCACGCATCTCGGCATCGAACTCAACCTCGAGCGGGACGACCTCGGAAATCCCGGCATGCCGGGACGCCCAGGACGAGCGGGCCGAGGGCGGAGAAGGAGTTCGTGTCGTCGGAAGCGGATCGTCGATCGAGCCATGCGATCCATTTGCGTTGAATGCCAGCCCCAGCGGCTCGTGGCTGAGGGCCTCGCGCAGGTGTGCTTCCGGGCGAACAACTGCCGCGCGCATGGCCTGGGCGTGGAGGTCATCGACAGGGAGTACATCGAGATCGAGCTGTAGTCGAGGGCCGGGACGTCGAACGCTGTTGCCGGCCAGGGCCGGGCTCAGCGCATCGGGAAGCCGAAGGAGTGGCCCTGCTCCTTGAGTCGGGGGAGGATCCGGCGCAGGGTCTCGACGGTCTGGGAGCGGTCGCCGCCCGCGTCGTGGAAGAGGAGCGTCGGCCCATTGGGCAGCTCCCGCTCGACGGTGGCGACGATGGCGTCCGTGCCCGGCCGCTCGAAGTCCTTGGAGTCCACGTTCCAGCCCAGCGGGCGCATGCCCCGGGAGGCCGCCAGCTTGCGGCTGTAGGGGGTGAAGGCCCCGCCGGGAGCGCGGTAGTACATCGGCCGTACGCCCCCGGACGCCTCGGTGATCATGCGTTCGGCGTCGAGTATCTGCTGCGCCTGGTAGGCCTGGGACTTGGTGTCCATGGTGGTGTCGTGCGACACCGTGTGGTCGCACAGCCGGTGTCCGGCCGCGACCACCTTCTTCACGAGGTCCGGGTGGGCCTGCGCCTGCGTTCCCACCATGCAGAACGTGGCCTTCACGCCGTACTCCCGCAGCACGTCGAGCACCTGAGGGGTCCACACGGGGTCGGGGCCGTCGTCGATGGTGATGTTGACGCCACGCGCCCCCTTGTCCGAGGCGTGCGCGATGGTCACCTTCACTGACTTGACGTCACTGCCCGGCGTGGCCGACGCGGCCGCCTGAGGCGACGAGCCGCCTGCGGCACCGGCCTGCGCGGTCCACACCGAGGCACCGGCGGCCAGTACCGTCACCCCGAGTGCCGCCCCGGCCACCTTGCCGTACCAGCCCCGCCCGCCGCTGTGCCGTGCCATGTCCGCCCCGCTTTCCCGCAGTTCCTCGCCGATGCCTGGTCGCCTTCCGACCACTTGGCAGGACGAGGGGTGCCGGCCACGGGATGCGTCCGTTACCGATCGCGGACACTTCCGGGGGAGTTCGCGGACAACAAGCACTCCAGTACTGTTTCGTGATCTATCCGGCGGGTTCGCCGACGGTCCGTCATCGACAGTGGCTGCGTCGGGCTGTTGCCCGGTGGCGTCGGCGCCAGTTGGACCAGTGCGGCAGCCTGGCCGCGGTCACGGCTGGTGGGGTGAAGGCGGCGACGAGTAGATGTCGGATCTCCGGGACGGTCAGCGTGATCGGATCGCGGCTGCGGACGGGGTGGTGCGCGTCGGTGGGTCGTTCTCCTTCGCCGCCCTGCCCGGCCGGCGGGCCCGAGAAGTGTCGGCAGGCGGGCCGCACGGGGGTCAGTCTATGCGGCGGCCCCGCTGTCGCCGCCCAGCCGGTTGATCTCCGGGCTGTACAGGATCCGCTGTTCGACCGCTCCGGGGCGAGTGACGGCGAGCATGGCGCGGCCTATGTGTTCGGTGGTTGTGGTGTGACGGGGAGCGAGGCGGTGCAGCAGCGGGTAGAGCCAGGAGGTTAGGGCGTAAAGGACGCGGTACACCGGGGTCCTGGAGGCGGCTCCGTGGCGGGGGCGAATATAGGCGGGGCGGAACATGTACGCGTTCATTGGCATGGCCAGTAGGGCGTTCTCGGTGCGGCCCTTGACGCGGGCCCACATGGTCCGGCCGTCTTCGCGGCTGTTGGTGCCCTCTCCCGAGATGTAGGTGAAGGTCAGTCCGGGGTTGGACGCGGAGACGGCACGTGCGGCGGCGAGGGTGTAGTCGTAGGTGATGCGGGTGTACTCGGCCTCGCTGCGGCCGGCGGAGGAGATGCCGAGACAGTAGAAGCAGGCGTCGTGACCGGCCAGTTGTCCGTGGATGGCGGACAGATCGGTGAAGTCCTGGTGGATGACTTCCTGCAGCTTGGGATGGCTGATGCCCAGCGGGCTGCGGACCACCACCAGCACACGCGTGACAGCGGGGTCGAGGAGACAGGCGCGCAGTACGCCCTGTCCCATCATGCCGGACGCGCCGAAGATGACGATTTTCACGGGCAGACTCCAGGTAGAGGGAGAAGGTGCAGGTCCGCAGCACCGCAGTGGCGGTGGCGGCGATGGGGCGCTCATGGCAGGTATGAGCGGGGTGTTGCTCAGGGAGAGCACGAGCATGAGGTCACGGGGTTCCCCGGCGGGCAGCGCGTCGGAGACGAGCCCGTTCTTCTGCGCCTGGGCGATCTGGCAGGCCCTTGCCTTGTGGGCCTCGTGTACGGCCAGTCGACGATCTCCGTGACCAGACGGCTGTGGGCAGTGTCGAGCAGCTCGACCTTGCTGCCGAAGTAGCGTTGGAGCAGGGCGTTGTTGCCGTCGGCGGCCTTGGTGATGCGGTCGCCCCGGGCGCCGGCGATGCGGTACTGGGCGAACTCCTCGGTGGCGGCCAAAGGACAACTTAGTCGTAGCTGCGCCCGGTGGCTTTCTCCACCCGCTGCGCCGAATCGCCCTGTGCGAAGGCGACCGGCCAGGCGCGTCGAACAATGCCTGATTCCCGTGGTTCGGGGCTCGGTGGCACCGCCTGGGGCCGACGCTTCCGGCTGAAGGCAGTCCGGTGGCGCCGACCCATTGGGGGCCGTCCGCGAGGGGTGCTGTGGGGGGTGTGGCCGTCAGTCAGTGCCGGCCGTGACCGTCTCCCAGCGGGCGTATTCGTCCATCAGCTCGGCGAAGCGGCCCCGCACCATCTCCAGGCCGGCGGTGGCCAGAGCCAGGTGAAGCGGGGGTTTGTCGATGCCCGTGATGTCGGCAACGGCCGCCATGGACTTGACGAGGTCGCCCCTTACCGCCTGCTTGTCGAATTCGGCCATGGTTGCGTAGGCGGGCGCGTAGGCGGGGATGGAGGAGGCGGGGAGGTTCGAGTTGGTCGCGAACCGGGTGTTGAAGCCCGCCGGCTCGACCAGGGTGACGTGGATGCCGAGCGGGCCGACCTCCTTGGCCAGCCCCTCGGTCAGGTTCTGCACGGCGCTCTTGGAGGCGCAGTACAGGGCCATCGTGGGCAGGCTGACGTGGCCGCCCATGGAGCCGATGTTGAGGATGTGGCCGGAGCCGCGTTCCCGCATGTGCGGGAGTACGGCCTGGATCACCTGGACGAGGCCCACCACATTGGTTTCGAACTGGTCGCGCAGTTGCTCGGCGCTGACTTCCTCGACCGTGCCGATCTGCCCGTAGCCGGCGGCGTTGACGAGGGCGTCGATGGCGCCGAAGCGATCGATCGCCTCCCTGACGGCCTGCTCGATGCTGGCGCGGTCGGTGACGTCGAGGCGGGTGACCAGGATGTTGGCGAGGTCGGCGAAGGCAGGGTTGGCCTTGGCGGTGTCACGCATGGTGGCCACGACGTTCCAGCCGCGCTTGACGTATTCGAAGGTGATCGCCTCGCCCATGCCGGTCGCGGCGCCGGTGATCAGAACAGTCTTGCTCATGATGCTCTCTCTCAGGAGTGCGGCTTCCAACCGCACTAAACAGAAACAACAAATACTGTATAGCATGCTCACTCTGTATAGTGCGCCTATGTCAACACCCCGGGGAGACGCCCAGCGCCGCGAGCAGGTGCTAGCAGCAGCACTGACCGTTTTCGCCACCTTCGGTTATCGCAAGACGTCGATGGACGCGGTGGCCCGGGCCGCGGACATCTCCCGCCCCGGGCTGTACTTCCTGTTCGCCGGCAAGGGGGAACTGTTCCGCGCGACCATGCAGCAGGAGTTGGACAAGGCCCTGGACGACGTCCGCGCGGCGCTGACCGCACCCGACGTGGGCCTCGACGCGCGTCTGGTGGCCGCGCTTGACGCCCACCTGGGCCGCTACGTCGGTACGCACCTCAACGAGGGCGTCGACGACCTGCTGGAGCAAGGCACAGCACAGCTCGACAGCATGTATGACGACTACCGGGCTGCCTTCCGTGACGCGCTCGCCGAGGCCATCGCCGCCTCCGGCCGGCCCGCCGGTGATGTCGCACCGAGGCAGATCGCCGAGGTCCTGGCCGCCGCCGGTGAGGGTTGGAAGCACCGTGTTGCCGACCGTTCGGAATTCGTCAACAAGCTCACCCTGGCCGTCGATGTCGTGTTGCGGCCATAGGTCATACAGCCTGCCGCCGAGCTCCACGGTGACTGGGCGACAGTGGCCCATACGCCGGCGGGCGATGTTCGACCAGGTCACGGCCCGGATCGCGGGCAGATTCGGCCGGGTTGAGCCCCGGGCCGCGGCCCGCGCCTACCTGCTCGGGCTACTGTCGAGCGTCGAACGGAAGAACCGCTGGAAGCCGGCCGAACAGGCCGGCCATACCCGGCCGGGGCCGCTGCAGCGCCTGCTGTGCTACGCCCGCGGCTTCGCGCGGCGGCCACGTTCCTGCTCCGACTGTCACTGCACCAGCTGAGCGATCTTGCGGTCGATACGGCGCAGCCACATCTCGTGCCAGACCCGCAGAGTACGCAATCGTTCCAGGTCAGGAGGCAGGTCTTCGCGAACATACGTGTTGTGACTGAGCGTCGTAGTTGGCCGGCCCGGCCAACTACGACGCTCACAGTCCCGGGCGGTGCGCGCCCGCCTGCCTCGGATATCGAGGCGACGCCCGACGATGCCCGGCAGGTTAGGGATCTGCGGCCGTGAAGGTGGTGAGGAGCTCTTGGGCGTGCCTTCGGAATACGGTGTCCTGGCCGATGATTTGGTCTTCGATTCCGGAGCGGACGATCCGGGCGTCGCCGTCGGCGAGGACGGCGAGTCGGCGCAGGTGGTCGCCGGTCAAAGCGTCGGGGCCGAGGGCTTCCAGCGCATCGACGGCACCCGCTGGATCGGCGTCCACTTCGGCGGACCGCAAGGCGGCCGCGGCGAGCGCGGTGCGGTCCAGTGAGTCGGGTTCCGCCACGGCTGTGAGTGCCACCACCGAGGCCGGCGCCGCCGCCGGATCGTCGAGTGCGGCTTCCAGGCGGGCGGCGAGCGGCCGTGCCGCGGGGCCGAGGAGGGCCGTCGTGCGGGCGGCCCGCGCCACTGACCACCGGGACCAAGGGTTCTGTTCGGCGCGGGCGAAGACCGAGTCCAGCACGGCGACCGCCTCGTCCGCTTCCCCCGTGACGCGCCACAGAGCCTCGGCGAGTTCCGTGTCCTTGTCCAGGGCGGGCGTGGTGTAGTTCTCGGGGCCGCTGAGCGCCTCACGCAGGACCGGCGCCAGCGCCGCTCCCCGGGGACCGAGCGCACCGGCCGTCTTGGCGGCCTCCCTGAGCTGACCGGCACCAAGCCGGAGTTCCTGTTCGAGGCAGTGCAGAAGGGGCGCGGTCTCGCCGACGAGGTCGTACAGGGCCTTCTCCGCGGGGAGGACTCCCTGCTCGGCCCGCGCTCGCAGCGAGGTGACGGCCCGAGCGCGGTCCTCCGGAGCACAGTCGGCGGCCACGGAGGAGATGGCCTGGGCGGCCTGGCCGGGAAAGTGCGGGAGCGCCGCGCACAACACGGGCAACGTCAGCGCTGCCTGGGCGCCCCACCCCGCCAGCAGGTGCGTCAACTGCTGCGGTTCGTTGCCGCTCAGGTCCTCGGGCCGGGCGAGGCGGTCCCGGACCGCGTCGAGAAGTTCGCCGTTGTACGGGAAGGCGGAGCGCGAAGGCCTCGGGCGCAGCACGGAGCAACACGGACACGGCGTCCTCGGGCAGTACCTCGCCCGACACCTTCACCTCGGGATTGCGACGCCGGGCCCGTTCCACGCAGGAAGCGACGACGTGCTCAGCCATAACCTCCTTGGCAGGGCGGTCAGTGCTGAACAACGGCTGGATTCCCCCATGGCTCTCCCACAGGGAGGCATGGACGATGTGGAGGGGCAGTCCGTGCCGTGCCGCCTCGCCCACGGCCCAGTCGACCGCGGTCAGGCTGGAGTCCGATCCGTCGACACCCACGACCAGTGGCAGTTCCATCGCCGTCACCGCCTTCGTCACCCGGCTGCCGAGAGCCTCTTATGAATACCGTCCACTGCCTGCACGGCGCCGCGACACGCCATCGGGTCCGCACCTGTGCGTCTCCGGCCGGTTTGCAGCAGACCCGGTCGCGGTGATGCTGGAGGCAATGGCTCGGTCAACTCGTCCGGCACGCCTCCAGGAACCGAGGACATGCCTGTCACTGCTCCGCACATCGTGAGTGACGTGATGACGGCACCCGTGGTCGCCGTGGGGCGCGACACGCGGTTCAAAAGGATCGTGCGGGCGATGGACGAGCTGCATGTGAGTGCCGTACCGGTCGTCGACGGGGAAGGGCGGGTCGTCGGTGTGGTGTCCGAGGCCGACCTGCTGCCCAAGGAGGAGTTCCGAGACCGCGGGCTCACCCGATTCGAGCGGATCCGCCGCCGGTTTGACCTGGCCAAGGCGGAGGGGATGACAGCCGAGCAGGTGATGAGCCAGCCTGCCGTCATGGTGCACCCGGACGCCACCCTGGCTCAGGTGGCTCGCCTCATGGCCGTGCATCGTGTCAAGCGGCTGCCCGTCGTCAATGACGAGGGCACATTGTGTGGCATCGTCAGCCGCGGTGACCTTCTGAAAGCGTTCCTGCGGTCGGACGAGGACATCGAGGAGGAGATCCGCCGCACGGTGGTGTCCTACCTGTTCCCCTGCACGCCCATGCCATCCATGTGTCCGTGCGGGAGGGGACCGTCACGCTCCGTGGGCCCGTCCACCACACCTCGCTCATCTGGGTTGCCGAGCGCCTCGTGCGCGGGCTGGAGGGCGTGGTGGACGTCGAGTCCCGGCTCAGTGGAGCTACTGGTGGGCCGGAGTGATGCATCCTCCGGGCCGAGGTTCCGCAGTTGCGGGCAGCAGTGCCTGGCCCCGGCGGGTGAGAGATCGATGCCTTCGCCACGCAGTGTCGCCGTCGTGCCTCGCGGCGCCGGTCGCCGGGCTTTCGATGACCAGTTGGTCGCCGAGGTGAGCTCGCATGAGCGCTGCCCCCTCCGCAGAATGGTGCTGTATCCAACCTGCCGCGTTCGACACACCGCCGCACGAAGCGAGAGGTCCCCGTCCGCGAGGTGGGCGGCCCGTATCCGGGAGGCACCATGCACCACCGAACGGTCGAGGAACTCATGACCCGCGATGTCGTCCGGGCGCGGCGTGACACGCCGTTCAAGGAGCTCGTCAGGTTGCTGGAGGAGAACGACGTCACCGCCGTTCCCGTCGTGGACGAGCTGGACCGCCCGATGGGTGTGGTGTCCGAGGCCGACCTGCTGCGGAAGACCACCGACCAGGCCGACCCATCGGGGAGGACCCCGATCCCGCACTTGGAGGCCTGGGAGCGGGCCAAGGCCGAGGGTTCGCGGGCCGAGGAACTGATGTCCGCTCCCGCGGTGTGCGCGCGGCCGGAGTGGACCGTGGTCGAGGCCGCCCGCCTCATGGAGACCCAGCACGTCAAACGGCTTCCTGTGGTGGACGAGGCGGACCGGCTCCTGGGCATCGTCAGCCGTGGTGACCTGCTGCGGATCTTCCTACGCCGCGACGAGGCCATCAGCGACGAGATCACCGGAGATCTGCTGCGGCGCACCCTGGGGATCGATCCACGGGACGTGACCGCGGAAGTGCGCGACGGGCGGGTCACCCTCGCCGGCACCGTGGAGTCCAGGAGTCTGATTCCCGTCATCGAGCAGTTGTGCCGTGGCGTCGACGGCGTCGTGTCGGTCTCCGGGAACCTTGCCCACCGCACGGACGGCCCCGGCGACGCACCCACCCGCACCTGAGGTGAAGAAACAGGTGGTCGGCCTCCAGCAGCAGGCCGCTGGTCGTCCCCTGATCTTCTCACCATGGAACGACAGCGGTCTGCCCTCACCGGGCCGGAAGTCCCTGCTGGGACCGGAGATCGGCCCAAGGAGGCCGGTGACGGTCCGTCTCTCGTCCCGTGGCGGTCACCTTTGCGGCACGACGGCGACGGGACACGGCGCGTGATGCAGCAGCGCGTGATTGATCAGGCCCAACTGCAAGCCCGAATGCACAAGTTGGCGCCGGGCGCCCACGACCAGCAGATCCGCCGTCGACGCGACCTCCAACAGGGCACGGCGCGCCGGTTTCTCCATCAATTGCCGGCTCACCGAGGCGTTCCGATACCTTTCGGCAGGGCGACGCAGGGCGTCGTCGAGCACCTGCGCCGGCGGACGCCGGTGGGCTTCCAGGAACCACGACGGGGCCCGCGGTGTCGTACAGGCACCGGTCGGTGCGCTCCAGGCGTGTACCGCCACAAGTCGACAGCCCCGCACGTGGGCCTCGCGCAACGCGAAGTCCACCGCCGTGCCGCTGCCCTCCCCGTCCTCGACTCCCACGACGACATTCCCGAACCGGGCGGCGCGATGCTCCGGGCTGCCGCGGACGACGACGACCGGGCAGTCGGCACGCGCTGCCACGGCGAGGCTGACCGAGCCCAGGAGCATGCCGGAAAGGTCCCCGTGCCCCCTGGACCCCAGCACCAGCGCGAAGGCATTGCGTCCCTTGTCGACCAGTGCGGAGGCCGCATCCTCGTGCGAGACCTCGCTGGACAACCGCACCGCGGGAGCATCCTGCCTGGCACGCGCCGAGGCAGCGCTGATCACGTCGGACGCTTCCTGCTCACCGGCCGCCGCGTGCAGGAGATGGAGCGGGATCCCGTGCCGGTCCGCCTCGTCGGCTGCCCATCCGACTGCCTCCAGGCTCGACTTGGATCCGTCCACGCCCACCACCAGGGGAATCCTCACCGCGCCCTTCTCCTCTCGTGGCGGATTCCACGGCTCCGATCGCTCCTCCGCGGGTCCGAATGCGCCGCGGTCGGGGCCGGGGGATCCTCGAATGGGAGAAGCTCATCGCGCCCGGCATGCAGGCGACGTCCCGGACCCGTTCACCGTCCTCTCCAGCTTCTTACGAGACGGAGGCCGCCGCCATGCCACCAGTCGTCACCGTAGGCCTCGACGGCTCGCCCGAGAGTCTGGCCGCTGCCCGCTGGGCCGCGGACGAAGCAGTGAGACGCAAGCTCGCGCTGCGGCTGCTGCACGCGTGGCCGCTGCTGGCACCGGAACCAACCCGGGTCCCCGCCGAAGTCGATCAGAACTACTGGGCGAAGCGTCTCGTCCATACGGCGCAGGCGGAGCTGCAAGCGCGCCATCCGGGCCTGTCAGTCGTCGGGAACCTGGTCGCCGACGACGCCCAGCACGCCCTCCTCCAAGCGGCCTCGGAGTCGGAGATGCTCGTCCTCGGTTCCCGGGGGCTCGAGCCCGTTGAGAGCTACTTCCTCGGGGACGTCAGCATGCCTGTCGTGGCGCGGGCCGAGCGGCCCGTGGTGCTGGTGCGCGCCGAGCGCCCGGAGCGGAGACAACCGACGCCGGCGAGCCGTGTCGTTGTGGCCCTGAAACTGCACGGATCCTCGGACGACCTGCTCGACTTCGCCTTCCACACCGCGGCGGCCAGGGGTGTCCCCCTCCTCGCCGTCCACGGTCGCAGCGTGCCGCTCCACGTACGTGTGCCCCGGGGAGTGGACCACCACATCAGCGAAGACATGACGCGGGGTGCGCGCGAGCAGCTGAGCGGAGAGCTGCACTCGTGGCGGGAGAAGTACCCACAGGTGGACGTGGCCGACAGCATCCGTCTCGTCAGTCCCGCCAAGGCCGTCGTGGAGGCCGGCGAGGGAGCTGCTGTGCTGGTATTGGGCCGGCGTCGGCATCGTGCCGGCCTGGTGCCCCGTCTCGGGCCTGTGGCGCAGGCCGCCATTCATCACGGACGCTGCCCTGTCGCCGTCGTTCCTCATGGCTGAGCCCAGCCTTCGCGCCGCGTGGCGGGCCGGGTGTGCGGGATCCGTACCGCGACGCTGTTCTTCGGCGGCGGCCGGGCCCAGAAGCTCAAGAATCCTCGATCTGGGATTCCCGGGCTGCAACACGGTCGCGGCGCGCCGGGCCTGTGTGAGCGCGAGCCGACCCTCAACCGCTGGTTCGCCCCCGACGTCTACTTGGACCTGGCGAGTTCAGCAGCCCTGAGCGGAGGTGCCTGAACACTCGTGGTGATGCACCGCATGCCGGAGGACCGCCGCCTCTTCCACCTGGTACGGGCAGGGGCTGTCGTGGGCGATGTCCTTCGCGCCGGCACCTGGCCGCGTGCCACGCGGGCGGACCCCGTGGCCGCGATGTGGACGAACAAGGTCGCGGGTCGCGCTGTCGGCACGATGGGAGGCGAGCTTCGCGCAGGTCCACTCGCCGGCTGCGGAGGACTGCATGACGGAGACCGAGCGGCTGGTGCGCCGCTACCTCGCCGGTCGCGACTGCCATGCCAGGTGCCGGGAGACGTGTCCGTCGCCCGCCTGAGTACGTGTGAACCTGATGCTTCCGACGCCGGTCCCGCCATGGCCGGCGCGATGGCCGCCAGGGAAGAGTCATGGTCCGAGGCCGTGCCGACACCAGTGGCGCGTTGGAATCCGCGGCCGCCCAGGCACTGACCGTCGTACACCTGTGGGGCACCGGTCATGGCCCCCGCATTTCGCCGCCCCTACATGGAGCGGAACTGAGATGCCATGGAGTCGGCAAGGTGTGCGGGCCGTGTTGCCCGGCAGTACCGCGGGGGTGACCGTAGAGGTGGGGGAGCGAGGGAGTGACCACCGTGAGAGCGCTCGTCTACCACGGTCCTGCACACGCCTCCTGGGAGACCGTCCCGGACCCCGTGATCGAGGAGGCGACCGACGCGATCGTCCGCGTCGACGCCACCACCGTCTGCGGCACTGATCTGCACATCCGGCGGGGAGACTTTCCCGAGGTGAAGCAGGGGACGGTGCTCGGTCACGAGGCCGTCGGGGAGGTCATGGAATCCGGTGGCCAAGTTCACCACCTCCGTCCCGGCGACCAGGTGATCGTGTCGTCCCGTCTCAGCCTGCGGTCATTGCGGGGAGTGCCGCGACGCCATGTACGGACAGTGCCGCGGGGGCGGCGGTTGGATGCTGGGGAATCTGATCAACGGCACCCAGGCGGAGTTGGTGCGCGTGCCGTTCGCTGATCACTCCACCACCCTGCGGCCGTCCAACCTCCCGCTCGATGACATGGTGCTGCTCGCCGAACTCCTCCCGACCGCCTACGAGGTCGGGGTCCGCAATGGACATGTGTGCCCGGGAGACACCGTCGTCGTGATGGGCGCGGGCCCCGTCGGTCTTGCCACGGCGCTTGTCGCGCGGCTCTACTCGCCTCGCCGGATCGTCGTCGTCGACCCGGCCAAGGCCCGGCTGGAGGCCGCCGTCCGTGCGGGGGTGGATGCCGCTGAGTCACCGGGAACGATGATCGCCGAACTGTCCGAGGGACCAGGCGCGGACGTGGTCATCGAAGCATCAGGCGACCCGGACGGTTTCGTACTGTGCACGCGCGCCGTCCGCACGGGAGGGCACATCGCCAACATCGGCACGCACGGCAAACCGGCGACGCTGCACCTTGAGTTCCTGTGGCACAAGAACGTGACGATCAGTACGGGCCAGGTGGATACGTCCTCCACGCCATGGCTGCTTGAGCTGATGAGGTTCGGGCACCTGTCCGTCTCCCGATTGGTCACCTGCACCTTCGGCCTCGACCACATGGAGGACGCCTACGAAGTGTTCGGCAGCGGCACCAGTACGGGAGCACTCAAAGTCGTGCTGCGCCGCGAGTAGGGCGCTTGGTCGAACAACTTGGCAGCGCCGGGTCAAGCCTGGCGCAAGGTCCAACTGTTTCCCGGGTAGGCGGAGGCTGCACGGGAGAGCTGAAGGTGCGAGTGAGCAGTCGCCAGTGCTGATACGGGGCGTGTGGTCCCGCTCCTCGCCGCCCCATCAGGCCTGCCGCCGACGGGCGGCGCCCAGACTCCGGCCTCTGGGAGCCGTCAAACTGGCCGAGCACTACGCCGGACGACTACGGCGACCCGTTACCGTGCTGCGCAAGACCTGCGTGTCAGGCACGAGCGCGCAAGCCGGTGAGTGGTCGGTGACGTTGTCGGACGGCCGGCGGTCCTCGAGGACGACATGATCAGCACGGGCGGTACGGTGGAGGCGGCCGTGCGGGTCCTGCTGCCGCTCCCGACAACACCGTGGCTGCTTGCCTGCACCAACCCGAGGTCCCGGACACGCTGCTGGTGCGCGCCTGGGTGTGCCGTTCGGGGCGGTTTTCAGCCTTTGAGGACGCCCAGCGGCACCAGGCGGGCGACAAGGCGGCCCAGGTTGTTGTGTTCGCTCGCCCGGACGACGGCGTCGACATCCTTGTACGCCTCTGGTGCCTCCTCGGTGATGCTCCTCCAGGAGGCGGGGCGCACAGCGACCCCCGCGTCGACCAGCTCCCGGCGCAACTGCCCGGCGGACATTTCGCGGTGCGCGCGGTGTCGGCTCCAGACGCGGCCCGCGCCGTGGCAGCAGGAGTCGAACGCCCGATTGCCGGTGCTGCCGGTCATGACGTACGAGGCGGTGCCCATTGTGCCGGGCACGAACACCGGCTGACCCAAGGGGCGGAGTGCGTCCGGCAGGTCGGGGTGGCCCGGTGGCAGGGCCCGGGTAGCGCCTTTGCGGTGGATGCACAGCAGGTGCTGGGCGGCACCGTTGTCGGTGTGGCGTTCCAGTTTGGCGAGGTTGTGCGAGACGTCGTAGAGCAGGTCCAGGCCCGCGCCGGTGGCCTCGAGGAAGACGCTGCGGGCGGCTTCGGCCAGCAGCTGGCGGTTGGCGCGGGCGAAGTTCGCAGCCGCGGCCATCGCACCCAGGTAGGCGCGACCTTCGGGCGAGTCGACGGGTACGCAGGCGAGTTGCGGGTCGGGTACCTCGATGCCGTACCGGCGCATCACGGTGTCCATGGCCCGCACGTGGTCGGCGCAGATCTGGTGGCCCAGACCGCGCGAGCCACAGTGGATCATGACGCACACCAGACCGGGGCGCAGGCCGAACGCTCGCGCGCACGGCTCGTCGTAGATCGCGTCGACTGCCTGGACCTCCAGGAAGTGGTTGGCCGACCCCAGGCTGCCGACCTGCCCGGCGCCGCGCTCCAGCGCACGTTCCCCGACCTGGGTGACATCGGCGTCGTCGACAGCTCCGCCGTCCTCGCACCGCTCCAGGTCGCGCGGCACGCCGCGGCCCTGCTCGATGGCGTACCGGGCACCGCCGCACAGGATTTCGTGCAGTTGCGCCCGGCCCGCCAGGTGCCACAGTCCGCCGCGCCCGAGCCCGCGCGGGATCATCACGTCCAGGCGGTCCATCAGTACGGGCAGCTTCGGCAGCAGGGCGGTGCGGTCCACGTGCGCGGTGAGCAGGCGTACCCCGCAGGAGATGTCGAAGCCCACGCCTCCGGGCGAGATGACCCCGCCGTGGGCGATGTCGGTCGCTGCCACGCCGCCGATCGGGAAGCCGTAGCCCCAGTGGATGTCGGGCATGGCGTACGAGGCGCGGACGATGCCCGGCAGCGTGGCCACATTGGCCACCTGCTGAAGGGCTTGATCGCCGGGCTCGTCCGGCAGCAGCTCCCGTGGCGAGAGGACAACTCCGGGTGCGCGCATGGCGCCGGTCTGCTCGATGCGGAACCGCCAGGGTCCCTCCGCCACCAGCCGGATGTCCATGTCGGTTCGGCCTCCTCGGCGAGCCGTTCCGGCGCAGGACACCGGGACGGACATCACACATCCAGCGTCACCCGGCAGGCCCACCTGTGCGCATCCCGGGCCAGCCGCAGCCCATGCAACGCGACCGCCTTGGGTACGGCCCCGGTCTGCGTGGCCGTCGAACTGTCGGCCATGCTGAATCGCACCCGTACCCCGCCCGGCTCCGGCGTCACCGTGGCGTCCGCAGGAAGCTCGTCCGCAGCGTCCATGCGGTAGATGACTTCCTCGAGCACGGCAGCCAGGATCCGGCCGTCGTCCTCGGCTGACACCACGCACTCCCGGGTAACCATGGAAGCACCTGGAGGCAGTTCGGCGAAGCTGCCGACCATGCCCCGCACTGCCTCGACGATGCATTCCTCGCGCGTCGGCGCCCACGCCTCGACACGAAGATCACCGGTGTGCGGAAGACTCCGGTGACCTCGCGGAGACCATCCGGGCCCGGCATCGGTCATCGTGCTTAGACACCTTGACCCGAGAGCCGGCCAGTCGGCCGGGCATGCGTTCCGCGCCTGCCGGTCATCGTGGGCGGGGCGTTGTTGCATGGTGCAGGGATGTGCGGCAGGTGTCGTACCACGTTCTCGTGCCACCTTTCCGCTGGTGACCACACGGTCATACGGGTACGGATCGAGAGTCAGTCGTCCGCACCCGTCGATCGTGCCCGAGTAGGAACGATGGTTCACCCCTCGACCTCGACGTGGTGGGGCTTGGCTGCCTGAGACTTGGGGACGGTGACGGTGAGGATGCCGTCGGCGAGATTGGCGTGAACGATCGAATGCGAACTGCCCGGCATCAAGCGCGAGGACATCGACGTGGAGGTCGGCGGACGGGAACTCCACATCACCGGGGAGCTGAAGGAACGCGAACGGGAAGGCGTCCTGCGCCGCGGCACGCGCCGCACTGGGCGGTTCGAGTACCGGGCGCTGCTGCCCACCGAGGTGAAAGCGGAGAGGGCCAGTACGAGCCTGGGCAGGGTGAGGTAGACGGTGCCGACGCAGGTCATGACGGCGGCGGCGCAGGCGAGGGCGGTGTTCTTGATGCGGCGGGCCGCCTCGTGGTTACAGAGTTCGAGTTTGCGGCTGACGTAGATGGATGCCGCGTGGGACAGGCCAACGGCGACCTGGAGGACGATGTAGACGAGCTGGTTGACGGCGGTGTGGGGGCGGCAAGGGCGTCGGGGCCGAAGGAGCCGGTCATCAGGGCGGTGACGGAGAAGAAGCCGGCCTCGGCGCCGTAGGTGAACGCGATCGGCACGCCGAGGCCGAGGAGCCGCTTGAGCATGGCCGGGTCGGTGCGGGTGATGTCGAGGGTGAGGAGCGGGGCGAGGGTCGTGTCCTTCTTCGCGGCGATGTACAGGGCCAGGAAGGACAGCAGGTGGTACCGGGCCCGGCGCCCGGCTCGTTGCGCACCTGACGCACAACCCGTACGCGAGCGTTGCCCTCGATGAAGAACTGCTGTTTGTTCATGGCGGCAGAGCATGCCACCTGGTACTGACATGGCACCGGTCCCGGGAGATTGGCCCGCCAGAGCACCCACGTCGCCCAGGTCAGTGTGAGTGGTCACCGGGGGCGTATCGGCTCCAGGTTCCGCCGGCTTCGGTAACCAGCCGTGTGGCGGTCTCGTCGTCGTGGTAGCCGAGGGCCTTCGCGATGACGGGGGCTGAGGCCTGGAGGACGAGCTGGCGGATCGCGGAAGTCCTGCCGCGCTGTGGAGGGACACCGATCTCGCGCAGGTGGGCCTGGAGACTGGCCGGGTTCATCGGCTGTCCGGGCAGAAGCCGGTCGGCTCGGCAGCCAGCTCAGTGGCCGCGGATGGGCATCGCACGTTCGTAGCAGGTCCGGCAGATCGGGCCGTCCGACCACTCCGCCGACTTCGCCGCCCGGCGACCGCAGCGTGCGCAGTTCCGGACGTGCCACCGCTCGTATTCCTCAGGCGTCACGGCTCACCCCTCGGGCGTCAGTCGGACCCGTGTGGGTCGGCGGGCGGCCAGGTTGATCGGCGCCTCTTCGCCGGCGGCGCGGCGGGCCGGGAGATTCTGGGCCGAGGTGGCGATCAGGTCGGTGGGCGTGCAGTCGAGGATGTCGCAGAGGGTGGCCAGCACCGGCAGGGACAGCCGTTCCGGGGTGTCGGAGACCAGGCGGTGGACCTGGGAGGAGGACAGCGTGATGCCGCGTTCGATCAGGTGCGGCATGAGTTCGGCGATGGCGAACATGCCGCCGCGCCGAGGGCCACGAGATCAGGGACGTGGACATCGCCCGGCTGTCCCCGCTCAAGCACAAAAATCTCAACGTCCTGGGCCGCTACAGCTTCACCCCGTCCACCCTGGCGGGCGGGCTTTGGCCCCTGCGCGACCCGGAGGCGGTCGAACTCGACGAGGACGACGACGGTGGCGACTAGGACTAGGGCGCGGACAGGTCAGGGGCTCGGGAGGGTGATCCGGTACAAACTCAGCCGTCTCAGGGGCGGGGTGCCGTTTCCCTCCAGATGGTCTGCAGCGCCGCGCCGGCCTGGTCGGCCAGGGTTACGGCGACCAGGCGTGCCTGGAGGGGCGGGGTGTGGCCGGGCGTCGGCTGGAGGAGGAAGCGGCCGTGGAAGTGGCCGCCTGCGAAGACGCGCAGCTCGATGTCCTGGTCGGGCAGGCCGAGGCGGTCGACGTCCCACGTCTTGCGGCCGACGGTGATGGAGCCGTCGCTTTCGAGGCGGGGGGCGTGGCCGAGCAGGGTGCCGTACTGGAAGCGGCAGCCGCGCAGGTGGAGCAGGTCGACGAGTTGGGTGCGTACGCACTCCACCACCGCGTCGGGCGAGGTCGCCGTTTGGGCCAGGCGGGCCGCGTGGTGGAGCTGGGCGAGGTAGTCGGCGTCGGTGATGGTGACGACCTTCAGGCGTCGGGCGCGGGCCGCCAGTTGGGAGACGGCCAGGGCGACGGTGAGCAGCACGACCGCGGTGGTGATGTCGGCGGGGCTGCTGATGGTGAGCCGTTGGTAGGGGACGGTGAAGAAGAAGTCGAACCAGACGGCCGCGGACAGGGCGGCGAGGACGCCGGCCAGGCGGTGGCCGAGGGCCGCTGCGGCGACGACGACCACGACCAGGATCAGCGCGACGACGGTGTTGGCCAGTCCGGCGCGGAGGGGCAGCAATACCGCGCAGACCGCCAGCGGCGCCACGAGAGCGGCGATGATCGCGGCGAGTCCCCTGACGAGGTAGTGGGGCATCGTGGGCACCTCCTGCTTGCGTCTTCCGGTGTAGCAGGACGCACGTGACCCAGAACGACCTTTAACGTCTTCCTTGCGCTGATGTCGGGTGTTTTGCGGAATCCTGACCCCCAAGATGCGCGAGACGACGTGAGGGCGGGTGGAGCGGTGGGTGGGCGTGCCGAGGGCACCGGCAGTCGTCGCCGTATCGGGCGGCTCACCGGGAGGCGACAGGAGCGGGACCGGCTGACCCTTCTCACCATCGCTCTCGGCACCGTCAACGCGATCGACAACCTCACCCGGCAGACACTTGTGCCCGAGTGGTCGGGCCGCACCTCTGCGCGAAGCGGTCAGCTTCAACAGCGTGACGACCAGCGCCGCCCGGTGACAGGGAGGCTGGTCGACGATGACGACGAATAAGCCGGAGACCCCCGACACGCCCATCGCGCGGATCGAGACAGGCGAGATGAATCGAATGCAGCTCCGTCACGCTGCGTGGACATCCGGTCTGAAGATATCCTTGTATATCAGGATCATCGTCGGAGCGGACAATCCAGACTCGAGCCAATGACCGCGAGATTCACTGCCCCATCGGTTCGGGGAGGCGATCGTGAATGAGGACACCGCAGGTCGGGCTGATCGCGATCTCATGCGTCGCATTGAGGTGCGGCTTGCGCATCTCGGTTTCACGGAGGAGGAGTTGGCGGGCCAGGCAGGCATGTCGCCGCGCTACTTCCGGCACCTGATCGAGTCCGGGGCCGACTTCGACCCCGGTGGCCTCCTGCGGGTCGCCGCCGCTCTGGGGATGACCTACCAGGAGTTGCTCGAAGGCCGAAGCGACGTGCCCGCAGGCCAGGGCGGAGCGGCTCGGCACCCTGTGCTCATGAAGCTCACCACCAAGGAATGCTGGGAGCGGCTCGGCACCCATGGGATCGGGCGTATCGCGTTGCCCGCCCATCCGGGGCCCGGCGTCTTCCCGGTCAACTACGTGGTTGACGGCATGACGGTCGTTTACCGCACGGATCCCCGAGGTGCCGCGGTTGCCGAACCCGGCGGCGAGGTCTCCTTCCAAGTCGATCACGTCGACGAGAGCCGGAGCGTCGGCTGGAGCGTCCTGATCGCCGGCACCGCCGAGCACGTCACCGATCCTGAAGCCCAACGCCTCGCTGAGCAGCCCGGCAGCGAGCCGTGGGCCGGCGGTCTCCGAAACCTGTGGATCCGCGTCGTCCCGGCAGAGATCAGCGGCCGCCGGATCCACGGCCTTTGATCTTTCACTCGGGTGGTTACTCGGCCGGCCCCTCGGAGGCAGGGCCGTTTGCCGTTCGATCGCGGCTCCGGGTAATTGGGCCCCTTCCCCTGCCGACTCGCACCCACCCCGAAGTATCCCAGCCCATTGTGGCCGAACGGCACCTGAAGAGGACCCGTGGGACCCATATCCGGCGGGTTTTTGGCGCGGACGGTGAAAAGGCAGACGGAAGTGACGGCTCCCGAGCGAGGGCCGTGCCATGCGGACACCGCAGACGCCCGGTCATCGGCCTACTGCCGGCCCGCCTGGTAAGTGGTCGTCGCGCGGCCCGACGGCGCTGGTGGACCGGCTGGAGCGCAGACTGCGCGTCGTTCTGACGGCCGTCGCTCTCGTGATGCTGCCGTTGGCGGCGTGGGGGTGCCGGGCGGGCAGTGCACAGCCACTACATGCATACACGGGAGACTCAGTTGGCGCGGCTGCATCCCGTCACCGCGCACCTGCTGACGGACGCACGGTCGGACCGAACCGGTGCGCAGTCGGGCTTGCGCTGGTGCGCTGGTGCGCTGGAGCGACTGGGAAGGCAGCCATACGGGCGTCGCGCCGGTGCGGGCCTGCCTCCACCGGGAGGGTGTGGCTCGACGCACGTGGCACCATCGCCACTCCGCCCGAGGGCCGGGACTTCGCGGCGACCGCCGGTGTGGCCGGATGGACAATCTCGCCGTCTCGGGCGATGGCCCCGGCTGCGGTTCCGCGTACGACGATCTCGTCGCCGACGAGGGCACGCATCCAGGTGCCGCCGACTTCGGAGCCGGCACTCCGTACGGCCCGGTCGTTGTTCTTCGCTGGTGCGGGAGCGGACATCGCTCTCGCCTCCTCTATGCGGTGGCACGGAGAGGTGCCGCCGATTCCGTGGAAGGCCCTGGGAGGAGGGATCTGCCAGGGGCCATTGGTCCCCGCGACGCGCCTGCCGGCCCTCCGCTGCAAACGCCTGTCACTGCGCGCGGACCGAGAGCACGGAGGGGTGGGGCACCGCCGTGTCCGGGGGCGCGGCGCGATGCCCCGCGCCCAGGCGGGCTTCGATATCGGTTCGCACCGAGGCGGTCAGCTCTTCAAGGGCCTGGGACCGGACCGGTGGGACCGGCTCGGGGCCCTTGATCCGGCGTGCCGATCCAGGCAGAACGGCAATGTCCTCGCGGAATCGCCTGCGCGCGTCCTGCCAGTGGTCCGGCGGCCACGTCCGACGCCCACCCCGCATGACCGTGCGCAGCAGCGGCTGTGCGGAGTCCGGCGGTTCTTCCAGCGCCAGGGCGATGACGTCGGGCTGTCCGGCGCGGCGGAAGACCTGCTTGCGGCCCGGGGCCGTGACTTTCGCCGAGGACAGCTTCATCACCGGGTGGCCGTCGTACTCGACGAGCTTGTACGCAGCGTCCAGATACGGGGCGTCCGCCGCCACGCCCACACGCGTGCCCACCGCGTACACATCGATCGGGGCACCGGCGCGTATGAGCCGGTCCACTCCGTACTCGTCGAGTCCGCCGCTGGCCACGATCCATACGTCGGCCAGCCGGGCGGCGTCCAAAAGGGCGCGTGCCCGCCGCGAGAGTGCGTCGAGGTCACCGCTGTCCAGGCGGATCGCGCAGCCGGGGCCGCGCCGGAGATCGGCGAGGACCCGGGCGGCGACGCGCACGCCCTCCTCGGTGTCGTAGGTGTCGACGAGGAAGGTGACCGGACCGGGGTGGCAGTGCGCGAAGGCGCGGAAGGCCTCCTCCTCGCCGGGAAAGGCCTCGATGTAGGAGTGGGCCATGGTGCCCGAGGCCGGGATGCCCAGGGAGGCGGCAGCGGCGACATTGCTCGTACCGGCGAAGCCCACCAGGGCGCCCAGCCGGGCGGCCTGCAGCCCGGCCCACGCGCCGTGAGTGCGGCGCAGCGAGAAGTCGATGACCGGCCTGCCTGCGGCGGCCAGTACGCAGCGCGCCGCCTTGGACGCCACCACCGTCTGGTGGCAGAGCTGGTTCAGCAGGTACGTCTCGACGAGCTGTGCCTGCGGCAGGGGGGCGGTCACCTCCAGCAACGGCTCACCGGCGAACACCACATGGCCCTCCGGTATCGCACGAACGTCGCCCTCGAAGGAGAGGCCGAGGAGCGGTTCGAGGTCCTGGACAGGGCGGCGCAGGGCGTCCGCGAACGCTTCGACGTCCTCCTGCTCCGTGCGGTAGCGGGCCAGGAAGTCCAACGCGGACTCCAGGCCTGCGGCGACCAGGAAGCCCCGACCGGGAGGAAGGTCGCGGACGAAGAGGCTGAAGGTGGCCGGAGCACACATGTCCTCCCGGAGATAGGACATGGCCATGGTCACTTCGTAGAGGTCGGTGGTCGTGACGTCGGACATGGTGATCGCCGCCGGTGTCGTGGTGCCTTGGTTCCAGTCTGGCCGCGACCGCGGTGGACGAAAGGGACCTCAGACCCACCTGCATGGGCTGTTCGGCCTCAGCGCCCCGGAGTTCTGCGCGCTGAACTGGAGGTGCCCACAGGAAGGGGCACAGCTCAGGAGGCACGACGATGACCACACTGACACGCAGGCAGAGGTTCGCGTTTCCGGAGATCCCTGACTGGTTCGAGAACCTTCCGGCACGGTTCGCGATGCCCGCGATGGGTGACCTGTACACGGTCCGGATCGAGGACTACACCGAGGAGGGCCGCTACGTGATGCGGGCGGAGCTTCCCGGCATGTCGCCCGAGGACATCGACGTATTCATCAGCGACGGCGTGCTGACGGTTCAGGCCGAACGCACCGAGAGGGACATCACGAAGGATCACAGCGAGATCCGGTACGGCACGATGAGCCGCAGCGTGTCGCTGCCGCCCGGTGCGGACGAGGACGACGTCAAGGCCGACTACGCCGACGGCATGCTGACCGTGAGCGTGGGCCTGGGCGCCCAGAAGGCGGAGGCGAAGCACGTGGAGATCCGGCACGGCAAGTGACACCGGCCGACGATGTACGGCGGGCCCGCTCGGGCCCGCCGTCGGCACGCCTTGGGCAGGGTTTCACCGGTCAGTGCGGGTGGAGGCCCAGCGGCGTCGTACCGCTTCTTCGTGTTCGGCCTCCTCCAGCGCCAGTTCCATCGCTGCCAGTTCGGCCTGCAGCCGGGGGATCCAGTGCCGGCGCAGGGCCCGGACCCGCTGCCGCGTCCGTTCGGTTTCGGCGGCCAGTAGTTCGGCGGCTGCCTGGTGGGCGCCAAGGTCCGCCGCGGCGCGGACCGCGGCACGATAGGCCGTCTCGGCGTGCGCGAGGGCCGTGTTGGCGGCTGTCGGTTCCGCCGGGGAGCGTATGGGGTCCGTCCAGTCCACTCCTGCCGGGTGGCTGACGCCCATCAGCGTGGCCCACGTGACGTCGACGCGCGCCCGGTCCGCGGGCGCCGCCACGGCCAGCGCGTGTTCGCCGCCGAGCAGTACCCCGCGCAGCAGCCACGTTTCCGCGTCGGCCAGTTTTTCCCGCCACATCCGGCTTGCGTCCTCAGCTGCCCGTCGCGCGGTGTGCTCCCGGTCCAGTAGGAGCCGGAGTTTGCGTTCCAGCAGGTCCGCTCCACGCTCGGCCGTGGCGAGACTACGGCGCAGCCGCAGGCGCCCAGCTCGTCCCGCCGGAACCCGGCGCCTCCGCGGGCTCATTGCGCCTCCTCGTCCTGCGGCGGAGTGCGGCTGTCGAGCAGGTCGGCCGGGAGCATGCCGAGCTGGCTGCGCGGCAGGGTCAGCAGCACCTCCCAGGCCCGGTCAAGGGAATCGTCCAACGACCGTTCTTCGTCGGTGCCCTGGACGAGGAACCGGTTCCGGAAGGCGTCTTCGAGGTCCAGGAGGCGCAGATCGGCCGGGCTGAGCGCCGAGCGGCCGATGAGGTCGGCGAGTTCCGCCACCTGCCGGGACCGGGCCAGAGCGGCGATCAACTGTGCGGCGACGGCCGGATGGTCCGCGCGGGTCCGTCCGGCTCCGGTTCCCTTGCGCATCAGACGCGACAGCGAGGCCAGCGGATCCACGGGCGGATAGGTGCCGACGGCTTGGACCTCGGCGGACAGCACGATCTGCCCTTCCGTGATGTAGCCGGTGAGATCGGGGACGGGATGGGTGATGTCGCCGGCAGGCATGGTGAGCACGGGCAGGATGGTGACCGATCCCGGGCGGCCCTTGATTCTGCCGCAGCGCTCGTAAAGGGAGGCGAGGTCGCTGTAG
Source organism: Streptomyces sp. NPDC001231 (assembly GCF_042896885.1). Lineage (NCBI taxonomy): Bacteria > Bacillati > Actinomycetota > Actinomycetes > Kitasatosporales > Streptomycetaceae > Streptomyces > Streptomyces sp. NPDC001231. Next base: position 24,087 of record NZ_JBIAXS010000015.1, on the reverse strand, counting down.
AGGTAGCCGGGGTAGGCCCGCCGGGCCGGTATCTCGCCGCGCGCGGCGGACACCTCGCGCAGCGCCTCGGAGTAGGCCGTCATGTCCGTCATCACCACCAGGACGTGGCGGCCCTCCGTGAACGCCAGGTGCTCGGCGACGGTCAGGGCGAGTCGCGGGGTGAGCAGCCGTTCGATCACCGGGTCGTCGGCGGTGTTGAGGAACAGGGCCAGTTCCCGTGCGGCGGAACGCGCGGCCAGCCCTTCGCGGACGAACGCCGTGTCGGCGTGGGTGAGCCCCATGCCGGCGAACACGACGGCGAACGGCTCACCCCCACAGGTCGCCTGAGCCGCGATCTGCACCGCCAGTTCCAAGTGCGGTAGCCCCGCAGCCGAGAACACCGGCAGTTTCTGGCCGCGCACCAGTGTGGTCAGCGCGTCCACCGCGCCGACACCGGTGAGCACCGGTTCGTTCGGCGGTTCCCGGCGCACCGGATTGATCGGCGCGCCGCCGACCGCCGCATACGATCCGCCGAACACCGGCGGCCCGCCGTCAGCGGGTTCGCCCCGCCCGTTGCACACCCGTCCCAGCCATCCGGGGCCCACCGGGATCCGCAACGGCGTGCCCGAGAAGGCGACCCGGGTGCCGGTGCGGTTCATGCCGGCGGTGTCCTCCAGGACCTGCACCACCGCGAGGTCGCGGTTCACCTCCAGGACCAGCCCGTGCCGTCGTTCACCGGAGTCGAGGACGATCGTGGCGAACTCGTCCCAGCCCACGCCGCTCACCCCCTCGACGACCATCAGTGGGCCGCGCAGTTCCCGCACATCCGTGTACTCGATGACCTGGGGACCGGTCATGCCGCCTCCTTCAGCCGGGCCAGCACGGTGTCGCGGGCCGCGGTCACCGGAGCGATCTCCGCCGGGCCGGCCGTCTCGCGCGCCCGCAGCAGCGGGGTGAAGTCGACCGCCTCGACGGCGTCCACGGGGGTACCGGAGTCCACCAGCTCCGCACAGCGGTCGATCACCGTCAGCACCGCTTCCACCAGGGCCGCGGTCTTCTCGGGGGTGCTGTAGGCGTCCGCCGGGGACAGCGCGTTCTGCTGGACCGCGGCCTCGCGCAGCAGCCGTCCGGCGAGCACGCTGATCCGCTCCCGGGGCGGCAGGGCGGTGATGCCGACGAGTTCGACGAGGTCGGCCAGCCGGTCCGCCTCCGCCAGCTGCCGTGCCACCCGCCCGCGCCGCTCGGCCCACTCGGGGTCGTCGGCCCGCGCGTGCACGGCGGCCAGCCCGGCGGCGTCCCGGGAGAAGGACTCCGACCAGGACACGGCCGGATAGTGCCGTGCGTAGGCGAGATCGCGGTCCAGGCTCCACAGACACCGCACGAACCGCTCGGTGAGCGCGGTGACGGGCTCGGTGCGGTCGCCGCCCGGCGGGGACACGGCCCCGATCACCGTGACGGACCCGTTCGCGCCGCCGAGCGTGCGTACGGCCGCCGCCCGCTCGTAGAACGCGGCCAACTGGGAGGCGAGCCCGGCCGGATAACCCTCCTCGGCGGGGAGTTCACCCATGCGGGATGCGAACTCGCGCAGTGCTTCCGCCCAGCGGGACGTCGAGTCTGCGATCAGGACGACATCGAGGCCCATGTCGCGGAAGTACTCCGAAATCGTCGCCCCGGTGTGCACACTCGCCTCGCGGGCCATCATCGGCATGTTGGAGGTGTTCGCGATCGTCACGGTCCGCTCCGCCAGACGGCCCCCGGTCCGCGGATCAGTCAGTTCCGTCAGCTCCTCCATGACGTCCGCCATCTCGTTGCCGCGTTCGCCGCAGCCGACGTAGACGATCACATCCGCGTCGCACCACTTGGCGATCTGCTGGAGCAGCATGGTCTTGCCGGTGCCGAAGCCACCGGGAACGGCGACCGTGCTGCCCCGCGCCACGGGGAAGAGCAGGTCGACGGCGCGCTGCCCGGTGTTCAGGGGCACGTCCGCCGGCAGTCGCCGTGTGACCGGTCGCGGTCTGCGCACCGGCCACGACTGGGCCATCCGCACCTCACACCCGCCCACGACGGCGAGCACGGCGTCCGAGGAGTGCCCGCCCGCCGGCGCGATCCGAGTCACCTCGCCCGACAGGTCCGGAGGCACCAGAAGCCGCAGTGGCACGCTCGCGCCGATCTCCCCGAGGACGTCGCCGGCCGCGACCCGCGTCCCCTCCGACACCCTTGGCGTGAACGACCAGTCACCCAGGTCCGGTTCGCCAGTCGTCGGCCCGCTTGTGGTGAGAAGGTCGCCGCTGCCGGCCAGAGGGCGCAGCAGACCGTCGAACACACCGCCGAGGAGATCAGGGGCCAACCGCACCGACAGCGGTCGCCCCTGGGGTTCCGCGGGCTGGCCGGGGGCCAGCCCACCGGTGTACTCGTAGGCCTGGACGGTGGCCGTGTCACCGTGTATGGCGACCACCTCGCCCGGCAGCCGTGCGTCGCCCAGTACGACCAGATCATGCATGGCGACCGCAGGAGGGCAGGTGATCTCCACGAGAGGACCGGCGACGCGGAGAATCCGGGGGCGGTCCCCCCGGGCGGTTGCCGGAGCACCGCTCGTGACCTGCGCAAGCGGGCCCACGCCGGGGGAGTCCGAGGCCTGGTGGCCGACGACGGTCACGGTGACCCCCAAAGCGTCTCGGCTTGGAGACCCAGCCGGTCCAGGGCGCGTTCGGCGAGGGCGTCCGCCGACAGATCTACCCGGCGGCCAGGCATTTCGGCCGTCACCCCGCCCTCCGCGGCGGCCGTGACCCGCGCTTCCGGTCCCAACTGAGCCCGTGCCACCTCCGCCAGGCGCGACTGCGAAACAGCGTCCTCGGCCAGCGCCCGCCGCACGCCCGCGCGAACCGCGGCCCTGAGCGCCGCATAGACGTCGGCGCGGGCCGCGAGTTCCACCGCCCAGGCGTCCTGTGCCGCCCGAACCCGTTCCCGGGTCGCCTCGGCGGCACCGTCGGCCTCGCCGAGCTCCTGGGCCCGCGTGCGCACTGCCTCAGCCGTAGCGCGAGCGGCGCGCAGGGTTTCAGCCGCGTCGGCCCGTGTACGGTCCAGGACGGCGTCGGCCGAGGCGCGTGCCGCGCGCAGCAACTCGGCGCGTACGGGGTCCAGAGCATCCACGGGCGTGGTCATGCAGGCATCACCACCGTCAACGGCCGGGCCGGGCGGGGCGCCGTCGCCGCGTCCCCCAGCACCTCGGCGGCCTCGGGCGTGAGAATCACCAGGGCGACCGTGTTGGGCAGTGTCCGCCAAGCCTCGCGGACGGCGTCCGGTTCCTCCGCGACGAGGACGTCGACCCCGGCCAGGGCCAGCCCGCACACGTCGGTTCGTGCGCCGATGGCGGCCACGGTGCCCATCGTCAGGCCTTTCCGATCAGCAGGATCGCGACCACCAGCCCGTACACGGCGATGCCCTCCGCCAGGCCGACGATGACCATCGCCCGGCCGAACATCTCCGGCCGTTCGCTCAGCGCGGCGAGCGCCGCGGCTCCCGTGTAGGCGACGGCGATCGCGGCTCCTATCGACGCGCCGGCCACCGCGATGGCCGCCCCGATCAAGGCGGATCCGTTGACTCCGCCGGGCGGGGCGGCCTGCGCCGAGGCCTGCGCGGGTCCCGCCAGTGCCGTGGCGAGGACGGCGAAGGCGCCGCCCAGCAGGGCGAGGTTCGTGGCCAGCAGCCAGCGGAAGGCGTGTTTGGTCCGGCGTCGCCGCAGCAGCCGGACGGCGCCGAGCACCGCGACCAGGACCGGCAGGACGATCAGCCAGGTGAGCATGGGATCACCTTCGTAGCGGAGTCGGCGGGTTCCGCCGGGGAAACGTGCCAGGGACGGAACGGCCGGCCTTCTGTCTCGAAGAGCCGGGAGAAGAGTTCGTAGAACTCCAGCCGCAGGGCCTGCACACCGGCGACCAGGGCTTCCAGGCCGAAGGACACGGCCGTGCCCACGACGAACAGCAGGACGGCGCCTGCGACTCCGGCGGCGCCGCGCCCTGCCAGGGCCGTGGTGCCGTGCCACACCAGGCCTGCGAGCGCGGCATGGGTGAGGCCGAACGCCGCGAGCCGGGCGAACGACAGGGTGTTGGTGCCGGTGCGCACGACGACGTCGAACAGCCGCACCGCCGTCTCGGCGAGTCCCGCGCCACCGCCCGCCGTGGCCCGGAACAGACCCGACGCCACCAGCGCCAGCCCGGCCACGCTAAGGGCACCCCCGGCGACGGCCGGGGCCCGCAGGTGCAGCAGCATGCCCGCCGCGGCCAGAGCGAGCCCCAGATAGAACAGCAGTCCGGCACAGCCGGACGCCGCGTACAGCCCCGTGCCCCAGCCGCCCTCACGTACGCGGTTCACCGCGCCGGCGGCGTGCGCGAGCGTCAGCAGACCGGCCCCGAGGGCCACCGCGGCAGCCAGCAGACGGGTGGGATCCTCCAGCGGGCTCAGCCACAGCACCGGCAGCAGCCCCGTGGGTCCGAAGAACTCGCCGTAGGCGGTACCCGCGAGCATGGAGGCCAATCCCGAGCCCGCCAGGAACGGCCACAGCCGGCCCAGCCGGGCCCACCGCCGGGGCCGCCCGAGGCGCAGCGCGAGCGCGCCGAGCAACAGCAGCGCGCCGTGCCCCACGTCACCGAACATGATCCCGAACATCGCGACGTAGGCGAGGCCCGCCGGCCACGAGGGGTCGAGGTCCGCGTAGGCGGGCGTGCCGTACGTCGTCACCAGCGGGGTGAAGGAGGCGGTCCGGGCCGGCCGCAGCAGTGTCGGGGGATCGGTTCCGCGCGGGGAGGGCAGCGGCAGCAGGGCACCGCCCGCCGCGGCCAGCCGGCCCGCGACGTGGGGAACCTCGGCGGCCGGGCACCATCCGGCCAGCGCGGCCACCTCCCCACGCCGTACGGCGCCCTCCGCACGCTCCTCCAACTGGGCCTCGCCCGCCAGCAGATCGACACTGCCACGCTGTTCGAGCAGATCGAGATCGGGCGCGGCGGCGGCGAGCACAGCTGGAGCGGCGATCGCGGGTCCGGCGGTCGTTCCCCGTCCGCGCAACCGCTGCAGCCGCACGGCCGCCGCCCCCGGGGCGGCCTCCTCGGCGCGGTCGAGTTCCACGCAGCCGGCTTCGGCGATTCGCACGAGTGTGTCCCGCAGGGCCACTTGCGGCACGACCACCGCCACACGGCGCATCCGGACCGGCGTCACCGCCTCAGACCAGGGCATCGAAAGCCTCCCCGGGTCGTCCGCCGCGCGCCGCCGACTCCAGCGCCGCCCGCACCCGCCAGGCGTCCACGGTCAGCACCGCGACCGCACCGACGACCACCCTCGGCCCGTACCGGCCCTCGCGCAGCATTGCCGCCCCGTCGGACTGCACCGTCCGCCACCAGCGGGCCTCGGCCCGCCACAACTCGCCCGGCTCGTCGACATCCGCCAGGACCCAGCCGGCCGCCGCGGGCAGGCACTCACGGAACTCCTGGTACGACACGGCGGCCGGCGCCCGGGTCCCGAGCAGCCGTGCCGCATCGCGCCACACGGGCTCCAGAAGAGAGCGGTGGTGTACGAAGAGTTCACGCGCCGCGAGCAGGAGTGCGCGTCCCTGGGCCCAGCGGCGTGCGGACGGCACGGCGACGGCGGTGCGCCGAGCGGCGGCCATCCGCATGCCCGTGAGCAGGGCCCACGGCGTGTCGCCACCCGGGTCGCCCCAGGGTGAGGCGGTGAGCGCCGCGCGCAGTTCCGCGGGCGTCCCGGCACGCTCCAGAGTTCGCCAGGCGGTCTCCAGCGCCCCGAGCCGGTACGGCTCGGGCGCCTCCGCGCGGCGACCCTGCGGTACGGGCAACCGGGCGATGACGTTGGCGATCTCGAACCCGGAGGCGAGCGGAACGAGCAGACGGGCACCACCCGGCGGCAGCCATCCGGCCAGAACCCGCAGATGCCACAGCACGGTGGCGGCCACCGCCCGCTGCGCTTGCGGCAAGCCCGCAGCTGTCCGCGCGTAGCGGGCGTACGGCGTCGTGGCCAGGCACCGCAGGGCGTCGTCGAGCGTCGGGCCACGGGCGATCTCCCGCGCCCCACCGGCACCCGAATACCGGCCGACGAGGGCTTTCGCCCGCACCGCTCCGGCGACCCAACCGGCACTCATGGCTCTCCTTGCGCCCCGCCTGCCAGACGCAGGGCATCAGCCACCGCGAGGTCCACCAGGTACGGCATGCGCTCCATGGCCCGCGCGCGGATCGCCGAGGCCGCGCGGTCGCCGGCGGCGCGCAGGGCGTCGGCTTCCTGCCGTGCCTCCCGGAGAAGCGGTTCAGCGGCCTGTCGGCGAACCTCCGGGGCCTGTTCCCGCGCGGCCGCCACAAGACGTTCGGCTTCGCGTGAGGTGTCCCGCCGAAGGGCCTCGGCCCCCTCTTGAGCGGCGGCCCGGATCCGTGCCGCCTGCCGTTGAACATCCGCCAGTCGGCCGAGGGCAGGTTCCAGTTCCGCGGCACGCTCCGCCGTACGATCGGCGGGCACGCCCGTGGCGGACGCTCCCGGCGTGCCCGCCGGACGGAACCGCTCCAGGAAGTCCCGCAGGCTCATCGGCGGCCTCCTGCTGATCGGCTGCTCCTTCAGTCTCACCGTTCCGCGTCCGCCCCGCACCGGATAGGGCCGTCACGCCGTTCCATCAGGGCCGATCGGCTCTTGGCACGGGCACGGAGAGCGGAAGACTGGGATGGCAGCCAACTCGACGGAGTCAGGAGGCCGCCGTGAACGCGCACGAGAACCACCGCGCAGAGGCCGACGCCCGGCGGAATATGCCCTCCCGCCCCTGGAGTCCCGAGGAAACGACACGGCAGGAGAGGCTGCTCCGCTACCTGGGTGCCGTGGCCACGGCCGCGGCCAAGCACACGGGCACCGCGGCCGGACAGTCCGGCACGGAGGAGCAGGCAGCGTCGGCCGCCACGCCTGCGCCGCGGCCGGCACTCCCCGAATCCGGGGAGCCTCTGGTGCGGGACGTGATGGACGTGCCCGCCGCCTCCCTCCGCGAAGACCTGCCGTATCGCGACATCGCCCGTCTGCTGGCACGCGAGCACGCGGGCGCGCTCCCGGTCGTGGACGCCGAGGACCATGTGGTCGGCGTCGTCTCGGAGTCCGATCTGCTGGCGAAGGTCGCCTTCGACGCCTCCGGTCACCGGCCCGGACGCATCGGCAGGCTGCGTGAACGCCGAATGCACGGCAAGGCGCGTGGTGAGACGGCCGCCGACCTGATGACAAGCCCCGCGATCACGGTTCTGCCCGGCGCGACGGTTGCCGAGGCCGCCTGGCTCGCTGCGCTGTCCCGGTTGAAGCGAATGCCCGTCACCGATCGCAAGGGCCGTCTGGTGGGCGTCGTGCGCCGTGACGCGCTGCTGCAAGCGCTGATCAGGGACGATGCCGGCATCCAGGCGGAGGTGCAGGCCACGATCGAAGGCTGCTGTCCCCCGGCAGACCGGGAGAGCGTGGACGTGACGGTGCACGACGGCATCGTGGAGCTGACCGGGCGCCTGCCCTCGGCGACGATGGCCCGGCTGGTGGCCCAGATCGAGGAGATCGCCGACGTCGTCGAGGTGAAGAACCTGCTCACCACCGCCTGACCTCGGCCGCTGTCATCGGACCATGGGGAGCGTGGTCGTTGGCGTGGTGTGCATCGAGCGGGTCGGATTCGTGCTGGTCGAGGCGAGAGACGGGGACCGCGAGTACGCCGCGGGTCCGCAGCTCGTCCAGGTCGGGGAGACGGACTGCGGGGAGGGCGTCGAGTAGATCGGCTTGGGCGGCGCGGATGCCGTGCGCGGTCTGGGGACCGGTGCCAAGGGTGCGGCGGGCTGTCACTCGGTCATCGTAGGCGGCGCTTCAGCCAAGGGAATGGTGGGCTCCAAGGTCAGCCGGCTTCAGTGCCTACTGAACTACAACCATGGTCACGACCTGAAGGTCGACGGAAAGTCGGATCCGGCACGGAAGTGGCAGTGAAGCAGGTGCAGTCGTGCAGTGCCCTCACCCCTGACGGACAGGTCGGTCCTGCTGCCTGGCAGGTACTGGACCATCCCAAGCCCGCCTGCGGTCACTGACCTGACGTGGAGGAACGCGCGGAGCCTCACCCACCCCACAGGGCGCTCCCCATGTCCGGGTTCCATGCTGGGATGGAAGAGCCGATGCCTGCCGCAGGTGCCCTGAGGTGGCACGATGGCATCCAGAAATGCGCCGAGCCAGGCTCCCGGTCCGCCCCAGGTCCCCGTTCGAAACGGGCCACGCGAGGGCGAAACTCCTGGACGGGGAAGCACGGGAGCAGGCGACGCCTGCCTTTCGCTGCGGCTGGGGCGGTCTGCGGCAAGTCGCCTCGACCCATCGCACCGAAGATGGCACCGTAATTGCGCGTGAAACTGATCAAAACCGGACAAGCCGACCGCTCGGTGCGCTGGAGGCTCCTGCTGGCCAGCGCCACCATGCTCTTCGTCGAGCTGGCGTTGATCAGATGGGCGGGCGCCAACGTCGTCCACCTCAGCTACTTTTCGAACTTCATCCTGCTCGGGTCGTTCCTGGGCATCGGCATCGGGTTCCTGATCCCAGCCACGCGCGGGCAATGGCTCAAACGCTGGGCACCGGTCCCGCTCGCGCTTCTCGTCATCCTGGTACGCGAGTTTCCGGTGCAAGTGCGTCAGAGCAGCGACCAGGTCATTTACTTCACCACCGTGAAGACCACCGGCCTGCCCGAGTGGGTGACGCTGCCGACCATCTTCCTCCTCACCGCAGTGATCATGGCCGCGATCGGCAAGATCACCGCCGATCTCTTCCGCCGGCTTCCCTCGCTCGATGCCTACCGTTACGACCTGCTCGGCAGCCTCTCCGGCTCGGTGTCCTTCGCCCTGCTGTCCTGGCTGCGCGCCCCGTCGGCCGTGTGGGGCGTACTCGCCGCCGCGGCCCTGCTGATCCTCGGCGGACGGCGCAACACCCTGCGGTACGGCATCCCGCTCACAGCGATGGCCGCTGCGCTGTTCGTGGAGACGACGACGGCCGGCATCTCCTGGTCGCCCTACTACAAGATCCAGCTCACGCCCTTGACGCCCACCACCCGGGGCTACAGCATCTCCGCCAACGGCGTCCCGCACCAGAACATCGCGCCGCTCCCGGTACTGATGCAAAAGAACTCGCCCTATCGGCAGGCGTACGACCAGACGCCCGGCAACCCGCACAAGCGTGTGCTGGTCATCGGAGCCGGCAACGGTAATGACGTCGCGGTCGCACTGGCGCACGGAGCGCAGCGCGTGGACGCGGTCGAGATCGATCCCCGGCTGCAGCAGATCGGCGCACAACTGCACCCCGCTAGGCCGTACGACGACCCCAGGGTGCACGTCCACATCAACGACGGACGGGCCTTCCTGGAACGGACGAGCACCAAGTACGACCTCGTCGTCCTGGCGTTGCCGGACTCGTTGACGCTGGTGGCCGGGGCGAGCAATCTGCGCCTGGAGAGCTACCTGTTCACCCAGCAGGCGTTCGAGGCAGCGCGCGATCACCTGGCGCCGCACGGCGCGTTCGCCATGTACAACTACTACCGGAAGAGCTGGCTGATCGACCGCTTCGCCGGCTCCCTCGATGACATCTACGGCCACGCCCCCTGCATGACGACGTTCAGCAAGAACGCGGCCGTGCTGGTCGCCGGGATGACGGCGGCCGACCAGTCGTGCGATCAGATCTGGCAGCCCAGCGGCGCGGTCCCGGCGGCCGCAAGCGACGACCACCCCTTCCCGTATCTGCTCCACCGGGACATTCCCACGCTGTACCTGGGCGCGCTGGGCGCGATCCTGCTGGTGACGCTCCTGGCGGTGCGCCTGACCGGGGTTCGCATCCGAGGCACAATCCGCTACACCGACATGTTCTTGATGGGCGCGGCCTTCATGTTGCTCGAGACGAAGAACGTGATCGGCTTCGCGCTCTACTTCGGTACCACCTGGCTGGTCAACGCCCTGGTCTTCATCGGCGTCCTGCTCGCCGTCCTCGCGGCGGTCGAGGTCCGGCGCCGGCTACGGCGGGTCAACCAGCTGCTGCTGCAGCTCCTGCTCTTCGGCACCCTCGCGGTGGCCTGGCTCGTCCCGGCGCACGCCGTGCTCTCGCTGCCCTTCGCCGGACGGCTCGCCGCCGCCATCGCCCTGGCCTTCGCTCCCATCTTCTGCGCCAACCTCATCTTCTCGGACCGCCTCGCGCTCGCCCCGGACCCGACATCCGCGTTCGGCGCGAATCTGCTGGGCGCGCTGACCGGGGGCGCGCTCGAATATCTGGCGTTGGTGACGGGCTATCAGGCGCTGCTGCTGGTCGTCGCCCTGCTGTACCTGGGGGCCTGCGTCGCCATGCGGTTCGCTGGGCGCGGGCCGGGCGTGCAGTCACCGCTGGCGCCGGACGAGACGGTAGCCCTCAACAGCCGATAGAGCTCGGCCAGGTTGGTGCCGGCCGGGAAGCAGTGGTCATGGCGGAGCGCAGCGGATGGCTCGCCCTCGATCAGGCGTCGACCTGCGAGGCCGCTGCCGGGTCGAGGACCTGGGCGACGCTCTCGGCCCGGCCGCCGAGCGTGTCGATCCCTTCGCGGCCTTCCGCACCCGCTGTCCGGGTAGCTGGGTTCGATGGCGGGCCCGGAGTCGCCGTGGCCGCCCTGGGTGCGATCACCCCAGCGGCCGGGCTGTCGGCGGTGCGGATGTGTCCGTCAAGGGAACCGGCAGTTGTCGAGCACAAGCACACCGACCGCCGCCAGAACCATCCGCACCTTGTGGGCGCCGTACTGGTTGAGGGCGGCTGTCGGCAGAGCCTCCACCGTCTGGCCGACGGCCTTCACGCCCATCGCTGACGGAACGGACGGATCTCAGTCCTCCACGGCTCGCCGTACGCGCCGGGACGGGCCGAACCGGTACAGGTCGAGGATGTCCGGCGGCTCGGCGAGCCCCGGCCCGCCGGCCCGCGCAGCCCACTACTTCCAACCCGCACCGGCCCCGCCGGAGCCACGAGGCAGGAGAACCCCAGCAAGATCAATCTCACCGGGGTTTCCTGTACGCCACCTACTCACATCCGTACATGGTCCGGCTGTGACCGTCGAAACACCGACGGCCGGCAGCCGCTACCGGCGTTCTTGGGACCGTTCTCGGCCAGGTCGCTCACCACGGAGGCAACCCCAGGCCGGGCCCGCGCCCGGCAGGTCCGGTGGATCGGTGCCAGGCGGGGTGCTTGGGGGACCAGAAGTAACTCATTCATTCGCGCCGGGACAGTCCGGGGGCGAGGAACCCTCGGACTGGGCCATGTTCTCGCGCTTGGCAGTCAGGAAGGCTGGACCTCGTCGAAGAGGGCGAGGGCTTCGGAGGGGTCCGGGCTCACGAGGCGTTCCAGACCAGCCATCGTGATGCTCGCCCACCTGCCGGCCCGTGCCCACATCTGTTCCTCGAAGGCGCGGACGGTCTCGTCCAGATCTCCAGGGCCGGTGGCGGCGGCGATGGACTCGGCGAGTTCGGCGCCTTCCAGCATCGCGAGGTTCGCGCCCACCCCCAACGGCGGCATCAGGTGGGCGGCGTCGCCCAGTAGCGGCACCCCGGAGACGTGGGCCCACGTGTGGGAGACGGGAAGGGCGTACAGGGGGCGGTGGACGAAAGCTGTGCCGTGGCGGAGGAGGTCGAGGACGGGAGCGGCCCAGCCGTCGAACAGGGCCACCAGGCTTGATCGCACGGCCTCGACGTCGGCCAGGCCCAGGCCCGCGCGCTGGTTCAAGCCCGTATGCCGGTCCGGGTTCGTGTGCCAGTCCAGCGGCACGCGGAACTGGGCGTATACCTTGACGTGGCCGCCGCTGTTGCGCTGGGCGACGAGCGCGCGGTTCACGCCGTACACAGCCACGGAACCGTCGCCGACCAGCCGGGCGAGGTCGGGGTGACGGGTGTCGACGTCGTCCAGAGAGGTCTCGACCAAGGTGACGCCGGTGTACTGCGGCGTCGCGGACGAGACCGCCGAGCGGACCCGGGACCAGGCACCGTCCGCGCCGATCACGAGGTCGAACGTCTCCTGTGGCCCGTCCGCGAAATGGACCAGCACGCCGTCCCGGCTCTCCGGCACTACCTCCGTCACGACCCGCCCCCACTGAACGTCCAGAGGCCCGAGCAACAGGTCACGGAGTTGCCCGCGGTCGATCTCGGGATTGGCCCGGTCACCCGGACGAGGTTGCCAGTCGCGGAGGACGGTCCCGTCCGCGTCCAGGATGCGCATGGCCTGCCCCTCGGGCCGGGACAGCGCCTGGAACTCCGCCAGCACCCCCGCCTTCTCCAGCGCCAGCTGGCCCAGCCCCTCGTGCAGGTCCAGCGTGCCGCCCGCGGGACGGGCGTCGCGGGCGGGATCGCGTTCGAGGACGGTGACAGGGTGACCATGACGGTGCAGGACGCGGGCGAAGGCAAGGCCGGCGGGGCCGCTGCCGATCACGGCGATACGGGGTCTCATGTCGATACAACGTATGGCCCCTCACCAAGCCGGTCCCGCCCCGTCACCGAACCGAAACGACGGCGTGAGCCAGCGGATGGATGATCCGCGTCGTGCTCAGCTGCGGGGCAGAAGGGCGCATGGTCGTACGGGGCGGCCGAGGAGTTGGAACACGAGGGTGCGGTGGGCGGCGTGGAGGGTGCGGACGTCCGCGCGGTCGATGTCGGGTTCGACTGGTACACCTCACCCTGGCGGCCGTTGAGCACCGTGATCAGCTCCTGGAAGCGGTGGGGGTAGTCAGTGTCCGGGTTGGCATCGCTCTGGATTTCGCACGCCTGCCCGATGGGGGATCACCTAGGGTGTGCGCCATGACGCTGCAACTTGTTCAGGTCAACTTCAAGGCCCGGGACGACTCGGCGCTCGGCCAGTTCTGGGCGGAGGTGCTCGGCTGGGGTGTTTCCAGCGAAGGGCCCGGCGTCACCAACCTGGAACCCGTGGGCTTCGACTGGCCGGACCCGTCCGCCGTCTGCATCGATCTCGTCCGCGTCCCGGATCCGGAGACGGTGAAGTACCGCGTGCACATCGAGCTCGCCACCACCTCCGACGCCCATCAGGCGGAGTTGGTCGCACGTCTGCAGGAGCTCGGGGCGACGCCCGCCGATGTGGACCAGGGCGACGCGCCGTGGACGGTGATGGCCGACCCGGAAGGCAACGTGTTCAGCGTCCTGGAGCCCCGGGAGCTCTACCGGGACACCGGGCCGATAGCCGCCGTGGTCGTCGACTGCGCCGACCCACGGGCCATGGTCCGGTTCTGGGGCGAGGCGATCGACTGGACCGTCCACGAGCTGACCGACGACCGCGCCCTGCTGCGCTCCGTCAAGGGCGTCGGGCCGTACCTGGAGTTCCGCCGCACGCCCGACGACGAGGTCGTATGGAACCGCGTCCATCTCGACGTGATGTCCGACCCCGTCGGGGATCAGGCGAGGGAGGTCGCCCGGCTCGAAGGCCTCGGCGCGACACGGGCCGACGTGGGTCAGGGTGACGTCTCCTGGGTCGTCCTGGCCGACCCTGCGGGCAACGAGTTCTGCGTCCTCGGCCGGGGCTGACGCGGAACTCCGGCGAGATCTGGCGGCAGATCCGGTCGAACAATCCGCAGGAGCGGCTGAACAAGGACATCCGCCGTCGCACCGACGTGGTCGGCGTCTTCCCCGACCGTTACCGCCGTGGTCCGGCTCGTCGGCGCGGTCCTGGCCGAGCAGAACGGCGAGTGGACCGAAGCCCGCCGCTCCACGGGCCGCGAACTCCTGGCCGAAGGTGGTGGTGCCGTCAAAGCGGTCGGCGCCTTGACGGCCCCGGTAGCTGCTCAGTCGCGTCCTGAATCAGGAGCCGTTCGCGGACCTGAGCACGGGCTTGGTGACATTGCTCTTCGTCATGAGCGTGACCAGGTCGAAGACCACGGTGGCGGCGGCGACGCTGGTGATTTCGGCGTGGTCGTATGCCGGAGCGACTTCGACCACGTCACCGCCGACGATGTTGAGTCCGTCGAGGCTGCGGAGCAGGCGAAGCAGTTCCCGGCTGTTGAACCCGCCCATCTCCGGAGTGCCCGTCCCGGGGGCGAATGCGGGGTCGAGGACGTCGATGTCGATCGAGACGTACACCGGTGCGTCGCCCACCCGTCGCCGTACGGCGTCCACCGCCCCCTCGATTCCGATCACGTCGAGGTCCCCCGCACGGATCGCGCGGAAGCCGAACGCCTTGTCGTTCACGAGGTCCATCTGGTCGTAGATCGGTCCGCGGATGCCCAGGTGTATGGACTTGTCCTCGGCGAGCAGGCCCTCTTCGAAGGCGCGGCGGAACACCGTGCCGTGTGTGATCGGGGCGTTGAAGTAGGTGTCCCAGGTGTCGAGGTGCGCGTCGAAGTGGACCAGCGCGATCGGACCGTACTTGTCCTTGGCCGCGCGGAGCATGGGCAGCGCGACGGTGTGGTCACCACCGATGGTCACGATGCGCCGGTCGGAGTGTCCCACGACGTCGCGGGCGTAGTCCTCGATCTGGGCAACCGCCTCGTCGATGCTGAAGGGCGTGCAGGGAACGTCACCGGCGTCGACGACCTGGACCGCTTCCAGTGGTGCGGTGTCGAGTTCGACATGGAACCTGGGGCGCAGGTGACGCGAGGCCTGACGGACGCCCATCGGTCCGAAGCGGGCGCCCGGGCGGTACGACGTGCCCCCGTCGAACGGCACGCCCAGGACCGCGATGTCGTAGTCGCTGACCGAGCCGATGTCGGGGATCCGGGCGAAAGTGCCCAGGCCGGCGAACCGGGGGACCTTCGTGGCGTCCAGGGCTCCGATCGGGGCGGGCCGGCTGTCGTGGTTCATCACGGTCTCCTGTCAGTTCGTAACGGTGGTGGTGAGGGAGGAAGAGGGGGGTCCGGCCCGGTGGTCGGCGCCCGCGGCGGTGTCGCTGAGCGCCCGGCCTCGGGTCTCGATGCCCCAGGCCAGCGTGACCAGGAGCCCGACGACCGACACGACGGCGCCGATGAGCAGCGGCAGGCTCTGACTCTTGGCCAGGGCGAAGGGCATCAGGAAGGTGGCCGCGGCCGATCCGATGCGGGAGAACGCCGTTCCGACCCCGACGGCGGTGGCGCGGACCTCGGTCGGGAAGAGCTCGTTGGGGTAGACCACCTCGAGGAAGCTGGAGCCTCCGGAGGCGAGGGCGAAGACGCAGACCGAGGTGAAGGAGACCCAGGTCGGCAGTCCGGGCACCAGACCGGGTATGCCCAGGGCGACCGCGATGATCCCGAAGGACCACAGCAGCAGCGCCCGGCGGCCGATCCGTTCGACCAGCCAGAGTCCGGGGATGCCGCCGATGACGAAGAGCACGGCGAGGAAGACCTCGGCGGTGTTGCCGGTGATTCCCATGCCCGCCAGCAGGTCGGGGGCGAAGGAGTAGAGCGCGAACAGCGGGATCACCTGGGCGGTCCAGAAGATTCCGACGAACAGGGTGCGCTTGACGTACGGCGGGCGGAACACCGTGGTGCAGCCGGTTCGCGCGAGCGCCGGTTCCGCGGGCAGGTCCACCACGCCGTACTGCGGACCGAAGACCTTCTTGATCGCCCGGTCGGCGTCGTCGGCACGGCCCTTGCTGAGCAGCCAGCGTGGCGACTCCGGCGTACCGAGCCGCAGGAACAGGGTCACCAGGGCGAACACGGCCGGGCTGGCGAGCATGAACCGCCAGGCGTTCGCGCCGAGTCCCGCAAGGCCCACGCCCACGACGTACGCCGCCGCGGCACCGAGTGCCCAGACGACGAAGGTCGCACCGAGCATCCGGCCGCGGAACCGCCGCGGGAGGTACTCCGCCAGCAGCGACGTGGCGATCGGGTAGTCGGCACCGATGGCCGCGCCGAGGAGGAAGCGCAGGAGCACGAGCTGCCAGACCTCCGTCGTGAAGGCGGACAACACGGAGAACAGCGCGAGCGCGGCGAGGTCGGCGATGTACATGATGTGCCGGCCTATCTTGTCGGTGACGTATCCGAAGACCGCCCCGCCCACGAAGATGCCGACCAGGCTGGCGGCCGCGACCAGCCCCTTGTCGCCGGTGGTCATGTCCAGGGCCGGCGTGAGCGTCGTGAAAGCGACACCGATGACCGCGATCGCGTAACCGTCGATGAACGGTCCGCCCGACGAGTAGGCGGTCAGTTTCTTGTGGAAGCGCGTCAGTGGCGCGTCGTCTATGAGATTCGATCGAGCAGTCATGGAGGAGTCCTTGGCTCGCGGCGGCCGTGCGGAGGTGTTGCGTCCACATGTACGCCGCCGTGACCTGCGTCGCGCAGACCCGGAGCGCTCAAAGTTCTCGACCGTGTTTATCCATTTGCACAATGCCGCTATGCGGATGGTCAGGCGCCGTCATACCGTGAGCCCATGCCGATCACGGTGGGTGAACTGCTCGAGATGCCGCATCTGCGCCTTAAGCTCCACTCAGGGGCCGACGTGCTGGACCGGCCCGTCTCGTGGACGCACACGACCGACCTGCCCGAGCCGTGGCGCTGGGTGGCCGGCGGTGAACTCCTCATGACGAACGGCAGGCCCATCCCCCGGAGCGCGTCCGGCCAGAAGGAGCTGATCCGGCACCTGGTCGATCACGGTGCCGCCGCTCTGGCCATCGGCGAGCAGATGTACGCCCCGCCACTGACCAGGCTGCTGGCCCGGACGAGCGAGGAACTGGGCTTCCCGGTGCTCTGGATCGCCTATCCCATGCCGTTCGTCGCGATCTCCCGCGCTGTCGCCGAGGCGACCCTCCTCGAACAGTCCCAGCGCCTGATCCGGACCGAACGGATCTACCAGGCGCTGCAGCAGATCTCCTCGCAGAGTTCCGGACTGACATCGCTCACGAGTGCCCTGTCCCGCGAGCTCGGCTGCGATGTCCGGGTGTGCGACCGGGCGACCGGCCACGACTGGTATCCGGGCGTCGTTCCGCTCCGCGAGGAGATCCGCATCGCCGTGGCCGAGCGTCGCGGAAGGCTCCGCGCCGGGGTCATCGCGGTCCACCTCGCCGGAGACCGTTACGCACTCCTGGTCGACGTACCGACGCATCCGGACGCGGTCCTCGTCGCCCTCCCCGAGCAGAGCGAACTGCCGGACGCGCTGCTCCTGCAGCACGCGGCTACGGTGTGTGCACTGGCGCTTTCCCAAGCCCGCCTGACGATCGAGCACGACCGCAGGAGAGGTGCAGAACTTCTGCTCCAGATCCTCGATGCGCAACTGGCGCCGGCCACAGCCCAGCAGCGGCTGGAGGAGATCGGCCTCCGGCTCGAGGAAGCAGTGTGCGTGGCGGCACGCAACGACGACGATCAGGACCTGCTCGCAACCACGCACCTCGAACTGTGGCGCTCGGCCGTCAGCCACGTCACGGTGCAGCGCGGCGGCACCTCGCTCACGATCCTTCCCGACGCCGCTGTTCCGGTGCTTGTGCAGGCCCTCGGGCAGCTCGGTCGGGCGGGCGTCAGCGATCTGATCGTCCGCGCCGACCGCATGGCCGACGCGGTACGGGAGGCCACATGGTCACTCGACATCGTGCGGGAACAGGGAACCCCACTGCTGCGGTACGCGGAGGCCGACCCACTCCTCGGCCCCCGCAACCCGGCAGAGGCACGGGCACTCGTCGATCGCGTACTGCGTCCCGTCCTCGATCTGCCGCAGGGGCAGGCCGACGAACTGCTCACGACCCTGCGGGTGTTCTTCGAGAACCGCAGGTCCTGGCAACGGACGGCCGAGGCGTTGCAAGTCCACCGGCAGACAGTGCTCTACCGCGTTCGCCGCATCGAGCAACTGACCGGGAGGCAGATCGCCGACACCGATGATCTGACCGCGCTGTGGCTCGCCCTGAAGGCCATCTGAGGACGGGGCTCTGGCGAGACCCGAAGCCTTCGCCCAACGGCTCGACGTCCGCTTCCTTGCTTGGGCGTCCGATTCAGGACGATCCGCGCCGCCCGCGCCGCCCGCGCCGCAGAAGAAGGTGCCCCCGGCTCCGTCACCTCCCACCCGGCGGGCACCCAGCCGCGGTGATAGCTCTCCACCCGAGTGGATCAAGGCCTGATAGCCTGCCGGGGCCTTGGCGATCGGGCCTCATCAGCCTTGGCTCCCAACCGGGCCACCGCACGATCAGCGGCCCTGACCGGGCGGTGTCTCATCTCGCGAACGAAATGTGCTCCCGATGCCGTGGTGAGCCGGCAGCTGCGATCCGGCATGGTGCGTACTTGTGAGTTCGGTCCTGACGGCTATGGAGAGGGCGTTCGGCGTGTTGTTGGCGGGTCGGTACCAGCTCGAGGAGCTTCTCGGCCGAGGTGGAATGGGAGAGGTCTGGCGCGCACGCGACGAGGTCCTCGGCCGCCCGGTCGCGGTCAAGCTGCTCCTGGCCGGTGGCGTTGACCCGACGGCCGCGGCCCGCTTCCACCAGGAGGCGCAGACGACCGCTCGCTTGAGCCACCCCAACGTCGTCGCCGTTTACGACTTCGGCCAGGCCGACGGCCGCCTGTACCTGGTCATGGAGATGGTCCAGGGGCGCAGTCTCGCCGAGCGGCTGGCCTCGGGGGGACCTCTCACGCCCCGCGAGGTGGCTGCCATTGGCAGCCAGACCGCCTCAGGCCTGGCCGCCGCGCACCAGCAGGGCATCATCCACCGCGACATCAAGCCTGCCAACCTCCTTCTGGTGCCGGACGGCACGGTCAAGGTGGTGGACTTCGGTATCGCCCGTCTCGCCGATGACACGGCGGCCGCGCTCACCAGCGCGGGCATGATCGTGGGAACGGTTTCCTGCCTTGCCCCCGAACGCGCCCTCGGAAAGGACGCCGGTCCTGCCTCCGACATGTACGCGCTCGGCTGCGTACTGTACGAGCTTCTCGTCGGGCACCCCCCGTTCCGCGCGGATACTCCGACGGCGCTGCTCTACCAGCATGTCCAGGAGTCGCCGTTGCCTCCGCACAGCGTGGGGGTGGAGCTTCCGGTGGAGCTCGAACAACTCGTCCTGGCGCTGCTCGCCAAGGAGCCGGAAAAGCGTCCGGACGCCGAGGGGGTTGCCGACTGGTTGTCCGCCCCCGAGAGGTGGAGTGCGGCCCTGCCTGCGGGGCTCACATCACCGTCTGCCGCGGGGCGGGGCGCCGTGGTGGACCGCACGGCCGTGCTGCCGGCCCCCACGACACGACGATCTCGCAGCCGTAGCCGCCGGCCACGCACGGCCGCGATCTCCGGGATCGCAGCGGCTGCCCTGGCGGTCGTGGGTTTCTTCGTGTTTCAGCCCGACTCCACGGACGTCGCCTCCGGTTCGCCCGTACCGCCGTCCGCCACCGATGCTGCAGTGTCGGCCACCCCGCCCGAGGGAGCTGCGCTGTCCGCCGCCGATGCTTCAGTGTCGCCTGCGCCGGAGCGTGGGTCAGCCACCGCCAGTGCCGTGGCCGTCGACGCACCCGCCGCATTGTCGGACGATCCCGGGGTGCTGCTCAGCCAGCTGTCCCAGGCGCTGAGCGACGCCGCGAACCAAGGCCGCCTCGACCCGCACCTCGCCCACGATCTGGAGGGCAAGCTCTCCGAGGCCGGGGACAAACTGGCCGAGGGCAGGGAGGAAGGAAAGGACAAGACCAAGGACGTACGCAAACGGGTCCGCGACGTCATGCACAAACTCGCTGACGCCGAGAAGCATCACGAGTTCACCAGTACCGCAGAGCTCGACCGGCTCCTCAATCACCTCGCTTCCCTGGTAGGGGATGACTCCTAGCCAGGTGTGCTGTTCCTGGACGTTGGTGACAGGCGACACGCCTGACGCAGTCCTTGAACGAGGTGAGGGCCTCCTGGGTTCGACGACGACTGGCCGTTGCGGTGGGCCGTGGAGCGTTTCCAGGTCAGCCAAGCGGTGGTCGGACCGCTACCGCCTGCTGGGCGAGGCCGGGATGCACGACCGCCGAAGGAGCCGAGTCGTCAACGTCGTGGGGCCCATGCTGTGCGCCAATCACGCCGTCCATGCGATGTGGACAGCTGGTACGGCGACAGCTGGGAGACGGCCAACTGGCTCCCGCCCCGGCAGATGGGGCAGACGCGGTGCCTGCCGCACTGGCGGCAGTTACTGCGCCCATGGGGCTCGCTGGGCACCCAGCCGCGTCCACCACAGCCGTGGCAGGCGCCGAGGCCGTCGCACTCGTAGCAGAGCACGTAGCCGGGCGTGAGGGTCTCGGGCGTCCGGACCGGCTCCGGCCACTGGAACTCCTCCGGCTCGCGCAGGGCCAGGGCGGGGGTCTGCACGCTGTAGAGCACGGCCGAGTTGTAGTCGCCCGTGCGGACTTCGATGCGGGTGCCGTCGGAGCGGCGGGCGGTGAGGACGTACGTGCGTTTCGTGCCGTCGATCTCCTCCTGAGGCCCCGCGATCTCCCAGTCGGCCGGGCTGAGCAGGCCGGCCGCCCGGGAGGCGACGTCGGCAGCGCCGATACCTTCGGGACGTTCCCCACGGAACACGGCCGAGTAGCTGTAGCGCAGAGGTTCGTGCCAGTCGGCGACGTTCGGCTCGTCGAGGAAGAGGAGGCCGAGGTCGGCGCCGGGGGTAAGGTCGTCGATCAGCTCGACGAGCTGCGCACGCAGGGCACGCCCGAGCCGGTCCAACTCCTCACGCATACCTGGTATTTCTCCCACTGGAGCCCCCCTCTCCCGCTTGATCACGGGCATCCTGTGCGGGTGAGAACGATGAGAACACAGGCAGAGGCCCGTACCCAGCTGCTACGGCACTTCACGGAGACGCTCCGTGAAGTGCCCCCGGAACTGTCGCTGGCGCTACGGCATCCGGACCTGCCCCACGCGGGCCTGCACAGTGGGGTTGTCCTGTCCGAGGACCTGAACCATCCCGATGACGGCTGGGCGACCTTCGACATCCGGTACTGGGTGCTGGGAACCACGCCGGACACCTGCGACCGGTATTTCGACCTGGTGATGGGGGTGTGGCGCGAGTGGGGCTGGGCGACGAGGGACGGAGGGGCTGCCCGGCCGAGCACGGGTTGGGCGGACACCCTTGACGGCTACTGCCTTGCACTCACGCAGAGTGTGAACGGCTACCTGAGCATGGCCGGCTCGACACCGCTGTTCCTGCGGGACTCGGTGGTGGGGGAGCCGATGCCGACGCGGATCGCTTGGCGGGACGGGGACGCGGTGTCCTCCTTGTAGTCAGGCTCGCGGAGTGAGTGGTGTGCATCGTGACGTGGCGGGTCACGGGCCTGGTGTGCGTCGGTGTCGGCGTGCTCCCACGCTCACCGCTCCGAGGCGATGATCCGCATCGCGATGATCGACCTGATGAGCCGCAGGTCCGCCGGGGAATCCACCCCGAACTGGAAGTACTCGTAGCTGCCGATTGAGGCAGGCAGAACTCGGGCACTTCTATCCGGCGGCCGGTCGACGTACCACACTCAGCCGCGCGTCTTCGCTCCTCATGGCCTGCGGCCAGCGCTCACTGATGACCACCGCCGCTTCACGGCAGGCCTCGCAGGCGTTTTCCCGCTCCGGCTGCCACCAGTAGTCAGACGGCGACATGCCGACCTCTTGGATCCCGCACAGGGTCCTGTCGATGATTCCGAAGGCGTGGGAGACGTCAGCAGACAGGCCATCCGCATCGGCCTTCTCCCAGCGCATCTCCATCGGCAGATACGGCGGCCGCCCGATCTCGAACCACTCACCACCTACATGCGTGGCGGCGTAGCACCAGGAGCAGGACCAGATCTCCTCGTGCCAAGCAGTTGGCAGCACGGGCCATCGCGACATCGCCCTCCCACACACGTCACACTCCACGAGCAGATCCTGACACGCTCACGCGGACGGTCACGGACCCTCTGAGCAACGACGCGACACCGGCACCCGCGCCCGAATTCGAGCCGCTGACGAAGAAGCGCCCCCCGTACGATTGCCACCGGATCGGCCGCGGCCGCCATCGTCGCCTCGCCGGCGTAGGCCTCGCGATCTCCGGCAACAAGAGCGACGACAAGGCCGCACCGGCCGCCAGCAGCAGCGCGCCAGACCCGACACCCAGCGCCGGCAAGGGCATCGCCCAACAGTTGGCCGACTGGAGAGACGGCGGCGGCCTCGACACCCTCAGCCCACTGACCGGCGACCTCAAAGCCGTCAGCAAAGCCTCCGACCCAGTCGACCCCGACGGCCTCCGTGACAGCTGCTCCACCCTCACCGCCGACATCGAGACCGCCCAAGAAGGCGACCCGCTCCCCGACACGGCCACCAACAAACGCTGGAGCCTCGCCCTCGAGCACCTCGGCAACTCAGCCATCGCCTGCACACTGGGCGCCGTCAGCGGCGACCAGGCATCGTTCGACCTCATGGCGTCCGAGGTGGAAATCGGCGTCAAGCACCTCAACGCCGTCAACAAGCGGCTGGACGAAGCACTGGGACAATGACGAAGTCCCCGCCCGGATCGTCTCCGAGCTGAAGATCGCCACCGCCCACGCGGTCACTGTGCTCGAAGGGCACGCCGAGCGCGACGTGTGGCTGGCTGGCCTGTCCGCCGAAACCGGGCCGACGGTGCTCGAGCGGGGCTGCTCCACCGACGACCGCGCACACCCGGGCGGTGAGAAGACGGGGGAGTGACGTCAGTCCGAGCCGGGCGGCGGCAACTCCGCGTCGTCGTCCGGCTCCGCGGATGCCGGACGCAGCGCCTCCTCGGGCGGCTTCCGCCGCGGCGACCTCTCCGCCTTCACCACCCCCGCAGCAGCCCGAGCCAACTGCGCTTGCAGCTGATCGAACGCTGCCGGCCCTGACAGCTCCCGCAACCTGCGACTCCTGCTCATACCGGCCCAACGCCCCGGCGCGTCGGACGTAACCGCAATGCACCCGAACGGAGCACCGCTGCGGTCCTGCCTACGCCGCCTCCTCCACGGCCGGTTTCCGTCCGCCGACGACTTGCCTCACCCAGCCGGGTGAGAGCCGCATCCGCGCGGCCAGCACCTCGACCGGTATCCCGCGCCGGTGTGCCGCCCGTAAGGCCACGTTCCTGCGGGCCTTCAGCCGCTCGCCCGCGACCGTCCGCTGCAGTACCACCGCCGCGTGCAGCAGCAAACCCGCACAAGGCCAGCAGGACACCCGCGTTCCCCTTCACGGACCCCGGCTGGTCGATCGTCCGGAACTGTGGTCTGAATCACTTGGCGGCTTGGGGTGTGGTGCTGCAACCCTTAGCGGATCTTAAAGGTCTGCTGGGTGGGTCGCCCCGCCCTGCCGGTGCGATGTGACCCCTTATCTCACCCCTCACGAAGGACATCGCAGATCAATCATGGGTAGACCTCGCTATATCTGGGGTACGGCTGCCGTGGTCACGGCAGGCATTGTCGGAGGGCTCTTACTGACCACAGGCTCCGACCAGTCGGGCAACGGCCCCGATGCTGACGGCAAGCCGGGTCCGGTGAGGAGCCAGGCCCTCACCGCCGAGTTGCCGACGATCGAGAACGGCACCGAGGCGACTCTGAAGCAGGAGCGGACCGAGCCGTTCAGCATGCTCGGCATCACCTGGGGCGACCCCTCGGCGCGGGTCGAGGGCACGATCGAGGCCCGCACCCGCGCGGCGGGATCCGGTCAGTGGTCGGACTGGCTGCGGCTGGACGGCAGCGGCGGCCAGGGCGAGGCGGCCGCCGAGCGCGGCGGTACGGAACCGGCCTGGGTGGGCCCCTCCGACGGAGTGGAGGTACGGGTCACCGCGGGCGGGCGTACGTCCGACCGTCTGCCTGCCGGGTTGCGCCTGGACATGATCGATCCCGGCAAGGACACAACCGGCGCCCCGAGTGGCACCGGAGCGATGGAACCGGCGGCCTTCCAGGTCGACGCGCCCGACGATCCGACCGAGTCGCCCGACCCCACCGAGACCCAACCGGCCGACTCCCCGCCGGCCGAGACACCGGCCGGCGACGACGCGACCACCGATCCGGCCGTGTCCGAGCCCCCGACCGCGCCCGCCCCGCCGAGCCAGGAGCCGAGTTCCCCCGCGCCCACTTCCAAGTCCCCGTCGCAGAGCACCGGCCCCAGCCCGAGCACCGGCGCCACCGCGCCCGCGGGCCCCCCGTCCACCGCGCCCAGGCCGACCATCGTGTCGCGGGCCGGGTGGGGCGCCGACGAGTCGATCAGTCCC